>NZ_JAMYQH010000015.1:0-163993 GCF_040320765.1 Mesorhizobium sp. M0618
GCATCTTCCCAAACGCCGAAAGCTGCCTGCGCCTCGTTAGGGCGCTCGCCGTCGAGACCAACGAAAACTGGATGGAGGCCAACCGATACATCAACATGGACGACCTGCGCGAGCACAAGAAGCTCGCTCTACGCCAAGCCGCATGACCAGCTTCATGATCGCCCATTTTGCAGAACTTGACGCACACAACCGGAACAGGCAAGTGCCGTTCCGATACAATTGCCCAGTACTCGTTTCACAACCCCTACCCCTACTGTTACGCCACGCCCAGTTTATGAGAACGCTTGAGATGATTTCAGGTGAATCCTGAAATCTGAATCCGCCACTAAATCAAAGAGATGGAGCATGATGCCTGGACAGATGGTGCCCCGTTTGTCCGAAAAGCCGCTTTCTCACTTTTTCAGTATCATGCTCTAGGGCAAGACATGCTGGGTCACCCTCCAGTCGGGCAGACCATAGCCGCCCAGCCACGGCCACACTTCCTTCTGGTTGAAGTAGACGACCGAAGTCAGAGCCGGGAACTCCGCGTAGGATTTGCGGGAATCTTCCTGCCATTTCGAGACATAGTCCTGCTTTCCGACATAGCCGAGTTCCGCAACGACGATCGGCTTGTTGAACACCGCAACGCGGTCATAGCCGGGCTTCAGCAGTTCAGCGAAGGTGCGGTCACGACCGGTCTCGTCACCGTCTTTTTTCTGCAGACCGAACACCGACAGGCCGATGACGTCGACATAGTCGTCGCCGGGGTAGTATTTTTCCAAACCCTCTTCGCCTTTGGGCGACCACATGTACTTGGCGGCGGGGGCAGCCTTGCGGCAGATGTCGACTTCGCGCTTGTAAGCGGAGATCCAGTCCTTGGGAGCCCAGTTGGCCCAGGTGAAGCGGCCGTTCTTGTCTTCCATTTCCTGAGCCCAGCGAATGGTCACCGGGCTCTTCATCTGTCCCACCAGGCCGCAGATTGCCTGCATGTTGGCATCATATTTGCCGCTCAAAATGCCGTCGCGCAATTCGGGCGGGGTGATGCGCCAGTCCTTGGACCATGTCCACGGCTCAATCGTGATCAGAAGCGAACGGCCGCGCTGCAGCGCATAAGCGTCGGCAAGCGGCAGCGTCGACAGATCGACGTCTTCCCAGGGCAGGAACAGCTCTTCGATGCTGGCGCTCTTGTCGGTGCTGAAGTCCCCGTAGGGATCATAGGAACCGAACGCCGACGCAGCGCTGCTCGTCTGAACGGGGTCGGTCGCGGTTACGGAGCCGGCCCCTCCTGCAGTAGGGAAGGCGGCGCTTCCGCCCAATACCAGCGCGATTGCAAGTGCCTTTGCCGCGGAGTGTGTCATCATAGATTCTCCCATGGCCTCGACTTCTCGCGGAAGTTAAGGCTTCGCCCGTGCGCATCGATGCCTGATCGATACGGCTACCCAAAAAACCTATCGGCTCCATTGGCGGAATCTGCGGGATTTCGGAGCGATCATTGGCGGTTGTGCGAACCTTCGCACGAAGCCCACCCAAAATTACTTCTCAAGGCGCCAACACAGAAGGAGCCGTCGAGAGAGTTTCGCCGCGATACTCACAAATTCGCGTCAATATTCCGATATATCATCCCTGTCTAATTTAAGAGCCGGGCGGACCAAAGAGTCAAGCGCAATTAATGGTTGCTTAACCATGATGTTCGCAACATGGTTAACGCTGCCTTGGGCGCTTCTTCCTGCGGACAGCCTCGGCCCCTTCGACGGATTCTCCGACGCTGAAACTTTTGCCGGCTGTGATTGCAGTGCTGGTCGGGGGAGGCGTCCACGGAATTACCCTCCCGATTCAAGATGTTAAGTTAACCAATTCGCAAGAAGTATAGTTAACCAACACTTAATTTAGTTGACTCTAAGACACCCAAGTGGATTCTAAGGGCGGGTTTTCAAGGCGCGTCTGCCGTCGTTCGGCTGATGCTCGGGTGGCGGCGGTACGTGTATGAGTGTTTCCGCGGACGTGGGGATCATCAGCGGCAAGACCATGCCGAAACGGGGGCGTGGGGCGGCTCCGGGGAAGGCGGCGGAGAAGCCTCCTTTTCTGGTGCCGGTGCTGTCGGCCACCCAGCGGCGGATCTGGAGGCTGGGACTTGCCTGCTGGTCGGTAACGTTCGGATTTTTCTGGTTCTGGTGGCTGCAGCCCGGGCACATCGAACATGTCATTCCATACATGCTGGCGACATTGACGCTCGTATGGCTGACGTTCATGCCGATGTATTTTCTCTTGAACGTGCATGCGATGAAAAAGCCGTCCAGTCTTCACACGATCCCGGAACGTTCGCGGGTCGCGATGGTGGTGACCAAGGCTCCGTCCGAACCGTTTTCGGTGGTTGCGCGAACGCTCGAAGCGATGCTGGCGCAGGACTGTCCGCATGATACCTGGCTGGCCGACGAGGACCCGTCAGAGGAAACGATTGCCTGGTGCGATGCCCATAACGTCATGATTTCGACGCGGCGCGGGCGGGAAGATTATCACCGCAAGGTGTGGCCCCGCCGGACGCGCTGCAAAGAGGGAAACCTGGCGTTCTTCTACGACCACTATGGTTATGAGCGCTACCACTTCGTCGCTCAGATGGATGCGGACCACGTCCCGACACCAACCTATCTCAGGGAAATCCTGGTCGCCTTTGCCGACCCGGCGGTTGGCTATGTATCGGCGCCGAGCATATGCGACAACAATGCCGCTGAAAGCTGGTCGGCACGCGGCCGACTGTTCCCGGAAGGGATGTTCCACGGACCCTTGCAGTCCGGCCATACGGGCGACGGAACGCCGCTCTGCATCGGCTCGCACTATGCCGTGAGAACCGCAGCGCTCAAGCAGGTCGGCGGCCTTGGCCCGGAACTGGCCGAAGATCACTCGACGTCCATGCTGTTCATTGCGGCTGGTTGGCGCGGTGTGCATGCCATAGACGCTATTGCCCATGGCGATGGCCCGCAGACCTTTGCCGATCTTGTCACGCAGGAGTTCCAGTGGTCGCGGAGCCTGATGACGATCATGCTCGAATACTCGCCGATATACCTTTCCAAGCTATCGCCACGGCTGAAATTCCAGTTCCTGTTTCGCCAGCTCTGGTATCCGCTTTTCGCCGTGTTTTCGCTTGTCATGTACGTCATGCCTATGTACGCGCTTCTGACGGGGAAGAGCTTCGCCAATGTGACGTATGTTGATTTCCTTTTATACTATGCTCCGAACTCTATTTCCCTGATTATGCTGGTGATGTTGCTGAAGGCATTCGACCTGTCGCGCCCGCTCACTGCCAGGACGATCAGTTGGGAGGGAATGTTGTTCTCATTCTTCGCGCGTTGGCCGTGGGTGCTGGCGGGCACGCTGTCGTCGATCCGTGATTATGTGACCAAGTCGTTCGTGGATTTTCGTGTTACCCCCAAGGGCAGTGGCCCGAAAAATCTGCTGCCTGCCCGCGTCATCGTTCCGTATGTGGCACTTGCAATCGGAGCTTCGCTGCCGGTCCTTCTAGTGGACCGCGCGTCGGATGCCACCGGCTTCTACTGGTTCGCTGCCTTCAATGCGTTCGTCTACGGGTTGCTTGTGGTCGTAATCATCACCAGGCACCTGGCGGAGAACAGAATTTCGTTGCGGCGCAATGTTGCGAAACTCGCCTTGCAGGCCTCGCTCGCTGGCATTGCGCTCTTCGTCCCGGGCGCTGCGTTTTATGACCGCGGCCTGGAAGGCATATATGGGCTCCAGCAGGGAGCAGGCGGTGTGCGCATCGTCAGCGTGGCCTACCCGGTTTCCGGAGCCGGGCGTGGTGGGAGCGGAACCCGCACATTCCATCTTGATCCCGCCTGGGATCGGCCAATCGTCAGATAGTCTGGAAGAGCCTGGCGCCCGCCAACTCAGGAATTGCCATGACAAAACACCCAAGGCACGGGCATTTCTCGACCCCAGGGGTGGAAGCGGTGGCTAATTCGAGATCTGTCGGTTCGCCGGGCGAGTGAACCTGGCACTTGGAAAATGGCAGCGGCTTTGAGATTGCAACGTAGCATCAGGCCCTTTGCTCTTTCGGTTGTCATCGCGGTTATGCACGGAACGGTCAGATGGAATTGAAGACACAGCCCGGTTCACAAGGTTCCAAGCGCTTCCTCCGCGCAGGCCTGCTGATCGCTTGCACCGGGTTTTTCTCCTGGGTGCTTCTGGGTGTCTACCGCGGCTTCATCATCGATCCCCAATCGACGCTCCAGGGTCGCTTGGCCTCTATCCCCAGCGGGATAGCGTCAAGCTACCACGATCTGATTTTCATTTCGTCGCTGACCGCAGCAGCCCTGCTCCTGCTTTTCCTGGCAAAGGCCAGCCGCCTCTTCGGCGTCGTCGTGGTCATCACTTTCTATCTCGCCATCCTGATTTCGCTATGTTGGGGGTTTGCCAACATCAATCTCGTCAAAATGCTGAGCGAGCCGTTTACTTTCCAGTGGTTGATCTATGGCGACTTCCTGCAGAATGCCGACGCCAAGAACGCCATAGGTGACGCGCTCAACCCAAGGGATTTCGCATTCTCGTCGTTGTCCATAGTTCTGGCGCTGGTCTTGGGTTATGCGACAGCAGGGCTGTGCGTGCGGCTGGCGGGAACTGCTCGAGCGGTATTGCTGGGGACGCTTTTCCTGTGCGTCGGTGCTGGACTGGTCGGCACCGGGTACCATGTTCGGGCGACGGCCTTGCCAGAGGCAAAGGTTGCCAACCCTATCGTGTACTTTGTTGAATCGGCTCTGTTCAGTCCGACCCCCGTCGTTTTCGCCGTGAATACCGGGGTGGACGTTGACGTCGCCAGCGTTGGGGAACGTCCGGCGGAGACGTCCAGCTTCAAGGTGCAATCACCAAATCCGATAAAGAACGTGCTGGTTTTCATGATGGAATCGGTGCCATCCCGATACGTCGAGACGTTTGGTGGAAAGTATCCTGTTACACCAAACATAAAGAGCTACTCAAGTGACTCGATACGCTTCGACAATATATATGCGCACACTCCCTCTACAAACTATTCGATATTTTCGTTGTTCAGCTCGATGTACAATGACATATCTTACTATGGAATGACCGCGAGCCATCCGGATCTGCCGCTGAGTTCAATATCCAACACTCTGACCGCAAGCGGCTTTCGCACCGGATTTTTCTGGAGTGCGGATTCACGGTTCCAGCGCGTGGATGAGTTTCTGCTCAACAAGGGGCTTGATGTCATTCAGGACTACCGCGGGCAGAAATGCGATATTCCCACATTCAAGCTCAGTTCCAAGGAATGGAAGAATTTCGACTACAACAGCGATCTCTGTACCGCTCAATCCGTCATCAACTGGGTGAATGAGGATGCCGAAAATCCCTTCTTCGCGGTGATGTTTACGGCGATGACCCATTACCCGTATCTCATCGACAGCCCGCTGTTTACGGCGATGAAAGAGACCCCCGACCTCTCTGACGGCTCGAAAGTTCACTATTCCGATGACGAGAAGTTCAACGCCTACCTCAACGCGCTGAAGGTCGGCGACCAGGCGCTGGGACAGATACTCGATTCACTCAAGCAGTCCGGCAAACTCGATTCGACGCTTGTGGTCATACTCGGCGACCACGGTGAAGCGTTTGGAGAGCATGGGAACTACGTTCATGCCAGTGCTCTCTACGAAGAAAATATCCATATCCCGCTTATCATGATCAACAAGCAGCTTTTCCATGATGACGTCGCACATGCTGTCGGTGGGATTATCGACATAGCCCCGACCATCCTGGATATACTCGGCCTTCCGCTTCCAAGATCCTGGCAGGGTCACAGCTTGTTCAGCGAGCAGCGGCCGAACAAGACATTCTTCTTCATTCCCTGGAGCGGTTTCCAATTCGGCTACCGCGAAGATGATCGAAAGGTCATCTTCAACGCGACCACCGGCGGCATCGAGGCGTATGATCTCAAGACGGATCCTGCGGAAAAGGCCAACCTCATCAAGGCCGGCACCGGCGATCGCACCGCCATCCTGCAGCCGATCGCGGGATGGGTACAGTCGCAGAAGCGCCGCGTTGCCGATATGATCGCCGACGCGGCGAAAGATGCGGCACGTTGCCGGATCGCCAGCCTTGAGATCGACGCGGCCGGCACCAGCTTCGAAGGTTCCCCTCGGCTCGACGTGCTCGTCGACGGAAAGCCGGTTGGACAGGCGGACGTCCTGGGGACGGAAAGCACGGCGATCACAGCAGAATCGATCGTCGCGGAGTTGAAGGCAGCGTCCGCTCATACCGTACCATTTCGCTTCAATCTAAGCGCCGTGCCCAATCCGCGGAAAATCGAACTCCGCTATGCCAACGACCTGTGGGCGGGGCAGGGCAAGGCTGGCGATCGCAACCTGTTCGTCAAGAATATCAAGATAGACGGCCGAGTGGTGCCGAAGAGCAAGCTGCATGTCGACAACAAGACTGTAGGGTTCATCGATGACAGCGGGACCAGCATGTTCAACAGCGGCTCGCTGTGGGTCAGCGGTCCATTTGTCGAGGGGTGCATATAGCGGCATAGGCACTCTGGAGCGGGCCGCCGCATCCAGCCACTTCCGGCGATAAGGATCGCCAGCCCTTTTTTTCGGCTGGAGAGAGCCTGGGGCAGTCGGCCCTGCCGGCGCCGGTTGCGGCGCTGAGCGTTTTATACATCGCAACATCCCTGACAGCCCGAGCGCCGCTTCTGTTTGCCGCAGGCGCGAGTGGGTCGCGTATGCCGGTGTGCCGTTTGGCAAGGCTCCGTCTGCCAGCCGATCCGACAATCGAATTTCCTTCAAATTCGAGCGAAGAGTGAAAGGCTGCGTTCATTATGACGTTTGCACGAATTTTAATAAGTCTCTTCTAATATGACGGAACGATGTGAATGGAAAACGACCCCTCACGAGCGATTAGAAAACGACGGATTCGAAGTATATTCTTTGCTTTCAATCACGTTGCATTACAGGGCAGGGAGCAGATGATGAGACAATTTATGGAAAATCTGACCGGCAGAAAATATGCCTATGCTGTTGCTGCAATCGCATTGGCCTCGATGGTGTCAGGCTGCCAGACGACGGACACGACCAAGACCAGCTCAATCAACGGACGGATCGTTGATCAAGGTTTTGGCAAGAAGGTCCAGCACGTCAAGAAGCTCGATCGCGTCGGAAAGAAGGTTCTCTACCGCAAGCCGCTCGCCCAGACGACCATGGTGACGCGTACGAGGGAGGAGGCCTATGCGGCCTTCGTGCGGCCGCAGCGGGTCGGCAGGCCGGCGACGGTGAAGGTTTCCTACAGTCCGGGCAATGGTGGCCCCTTCCTGGGTCATTCGCCTTGGATTTGTGGCCCGAGCGGTTTCGGCCAGCGCGCCAGCTGCCGTTCGCGCTACTAGACCATCGGACCTAAAAGTGGCGGCGCGATTTGACTGAAGAGTCCGCCGCTCTTGTCTTCGCTGGGGGCGCGAGTCGAGGGCGAGAGGTTGCCGCAGACGTTGCGTTTACCTCTTGCCCTCCGACCGCTATTCGGAAGCCGCTGGCAGACGTGGTCAGATCATGATGGCCGGCCCGGGCGGAGCCAGCCGTCATTGTCACCGGGCGCCGGGCGCGGCCGCGCGACATAGGCCGATGCTCCATTCGCTTCGTGATAGACCCGTGCCAGCATTTCAGCCAGCACGCCCGATGTCACCATCTGCACCCCGGCGATGAGCAGGAAGAAGCCGGTGAACAGCATCGGGCGTGTTCCGATGTCTTCCGCGAAAAACAGCTTCAGGCAAAGCAGGTAGGCAAGGATCAGCGAACCCAGCGCGCCAAGCACGATGCCGATGCCGCCGAAGAAGTGCCCAGGTCGTGTGCGATAGCGCATGAAGAAATACATGAACACCAGATCGAGCACGACCCTGAAGGTGCGCGAAATGCCGTATTTGGACTGGCCGTGGATGCGGGCATGGTGCGTCACCACCTCCTGCGCGATGCGTCTGGGGGTCGTCACCGTGGCCAGCCATGCCGGGATGAAGCGGTGCATCTCGCCATAGAGCTTGACGCTGCGGATGACGTTGCCGCGATAGACCTTGAGGCTGCAGCCATAGTCCTTGAGGCGCACCCCGGTGACGCGCGCGATCAGCGCGTTGGCAATGCGCGAGGGCAGCCTGCGCATGAAAAACCCTTCCTGGCGATCCTTGCGCCAGCCGACCACCAGGTCGAGATCCTCGCTCAACAGGCGGTAGACCATACGCGGAATGTCGTAGGGATCATTTTGCAGGTCGCCGTCGATCGTGGCGATGACGTCGCCGCGCGCTGCGTCGATACCAGCCTGCATCGCGGCGGTTTGCTTGTAGTTGCGCACCAGCTCGACCGCATGCACATGCGGGCCGTAATGCGCCGCCAGGCGCCTGATCTCGCTCACCGTCGCGTCGGTACTGCCGTCATCGACCAGCACGACCTCCCACGGCTGGCCGTAGCGTTCCATCGCCTGATGAACCCGTGCCAGCAGCGGTTCGACGTTTTCAGCCTCGTTGTACATGGGCACGACGATGGACAGTGTATGCTCCGGCATCACCGCGCCGTCAGGCAGTCCCGAAGCAGGGATGGGCAATACGCTCATAGGGATGGTTTCCTTGCAGGGCCGACGGCCGGGTTCCCCGGCAGCGTCGATTTCGAGGGAAACAGCCAGGCGATCGCACCCGTGGCGATTGCCGAGCAGAAGATGAACAGATGCAGTGCCAGCGCTGCCTGAAGGCCGCTCTTCATGGCAATGCCGGAGGTGAGCAGCGCCGCCGCTGCACCCGCCTCGTAGGTGCCGAAGCCGGCAACGCCTTGCACCGGCAGTATGGCGGCGCCTTCGGCCCCGACGACGCCTGGAAAGGCGGTCGAAAAGGATGTCCCCAGCAGCATTGCCAGCAACCATCCCTGTACAGTGAGCTTCAGCGACCAATTGGCGATCGTCCACCACCAGCCATAGCGCGATCGGCCGGTCGCCTCGGTGAAGACATCGCGCAGCCTGCCGAGTTTCGCCACGATCTTGCCGCGGCCTGCCCAGTCATGCGGCGCCCGCGCCCAGCGCGGCAGATACCAGGCGGCAGCGACCACCGCCGCCACGCCCGCGATCCTTGTCGCCGGATGCAGGCCCGGCCACACCACCAGGGCCAGCACGCCGACGACGAAGGCATCCTGCAGTCTGAACCACAGAAGCGAGGCGCTGGCGCGCATGATCGGTATGCCGAAGACCTGGCGCAGGAGCAGGGGAAAGGCCGTCTCGCCGCCGCGAAAGGGCACGACGTTGATCATTGCATTGTGGATCAGGATGATCCGCAGGCAGGCACCGAAACGGCCATGCACCTCGTCGCGGAACTCGTCGCAGACGCGCAGCGCGCGCAGCACGTAGGTGACGAACAGCGCAAGCGCCACGGCCGCGAAAGCGCCGGGCGTGATGCTCGCGAAAGCATCGCCCACCATCTTCCAGCGCGAGTCGCTGACGACCCACGCCAGCAGGGCCAGGCTCACGATTATTGAGGCAGCTCGTTTCAACAATTCAACAATTCCTGCGCAGGCTTGCGCTATCGGATTCCGTCGGCCGCGGCGTGCTGTATCTCAAAATCCACAGCATTGGTAGCGGCCCAAGCCTTTCCGATCGATCGCATTGCCTGGCTTGCGAGCGCGCATCCGCGCAACTTCAGGCGGCCGCGGAACCTCCGGCATTGGCCTGCTTTCCAACCCGACTATGGCCTCGGTTTCATCGATGGCTGCTGATTTAGGTCGGCCGGCTGTCCGGATCCATAAGCCCGATGCGCAATCGCGATGTTGCCGTCTTGATGGACAATGCGCGTGTCGCGAATAGTTGTTGCCCGCATGCTTTGCGGCGGTTGACACCGCCTTTCTCACGACTGTTAAATGGTTCGCGTGGCCGTCAAAGTGCTGACGCAGCCGCCTTGGACCGAATAGACATGCGAGTGCCAACTATGCCGACAGCTTTGATCAGATCGCTGCCGCTTGATGTCGGCCGTCGGCATCGCAAGGGGCCTCGGCGGTGTGCAAGTCTCAAGCAACTTGTGCTGCTCCTAGCTCTTTGCGGTCAGGTGGCTGTTTCGGGAGCGGCGCACGCGGCCGCCGCCAACGACAAAAGCACGGCGGAAGCCGGTACCGCCGCTGTTCCGACTGCTTACGAACTACAGCTTCTGTATGCCGGCCGCACATGGATATGGAAGGACGGAGCAGCTTATTTCGCGCGGGACAATCGACACCTCAGGGCCTGGACGTCCGGGCAGGGCACGGCAACCGTCGCGGAGGGCAGATGGCTGGTGACCAAGGACGGCAAGATGTGCATGGAGCTCGCCTGGCGATCGAAGAGCTACACCGGCGAGCCGCACCGCACCTGCTACAGCCATCGCATTCAGGGCCGGAACATCGAGCAACGCAAGGATCCGGACGGGGAATGGTACGGTTTCAAGCGATCTCCCGAGGATCCTTCCGACGAATACAAGAAATTCGAAGCAGGCGACACCAAGGGCGCGCAGTTCGAAGAGACCCGCAAGCTGGTCGATGCCAAGAAGTAGGCCATGCTTCCAGCCACGCTGAGCCAGTGGCCTGGCTGTTCTTGCCGTGCGCCTGTCGCGGAACCCGCGAATCGCCTATGGTTAAGCCTTAAGCGGCTCGGCAGGCGCGGTCGGCGCGCTGATCGCATCTAGTCGCATTCAATTGCATCAGCCAGACGACGAGACGATGGCCTGCCATACGGTTTTGATGAAATTTAATAATTAGTGATATCTAATATAACGTGTGATGTGCGAGTGGTCACTCATGCGGCGTGAAAGCGGCCCAAGTATAGTATGTCGCAACGCGCCCTTGGCTTATACTTGATAGCAAGGGACAGAGGATGAGAAATTCCGCGAGCGTATTTTGCTCAAGCAAAAATGTCGTATCTATTGCCGCGGCCGTAGCGTTGAGCTCTATGGTTGCAGGTTGTCAAGGTATGGACGCAACTGAAACCGGTTCGGTCCTTATCAGGCCCATAGTCCACCCGGTCCGCAGTCAGCCCGCGGTCCAGCCCGTGCAGGCCACATTTCTCGTGCGCTCGCTCCGTGCCGACCATCCGATCCAGATGACAAGCACAATAGCAACTGAAAGTGCCTACGCCTTTGCACCACCGCAACGGATCAAAGCCAGCACGCCGGCGCCGGTGAAAATCTCGTTCAATCCGGGCGATGGCAGCACGTTCTCGGGCGGCTCGCCTTATATCTGCAGCCCTAGCGGATTTGGCCAGCGCGCGAGCTGTCACCCCCGCTATCTCTGACTCGTCGAGCGACGACCGACGCTGCCACCCTGGCTGGCGGCAGTTTCATTGGCTTGGTCTTCAGTCCGAAAAAGGGAGCGGCCGTCCTGACAATGGTGTCGATGTCTGAAAGCTCCGGCACAAAGCCAAGATGTTCGCGTGCGCTTCCCGGATCGGCGTAGAGCTCCGCCGGATCCCCAGGGCGTCGGCTCCTGAGCACTGCCGGAACCGGCCTCGACGTCATTCGGCCGACCGCCTTGACGATCTCCTTGATGGAGATGCCCCGCCCGGTGCCGAGATTGACCGCAAGACTTCGCCCGCCACCCTCGAGATAGATGAGCGCTTTCAGGTGAGCGCGGGCCAGATCGGTGACGTGGATATAATCCCTTACGCAGGTGCCGTCCGACGTGTCGTAGTCGGTGCCGAAAACCTCGATCGCGTCGATGATGCCCGATGCGGCCATGAGCACTCTGGGAACCAGATGGGTTTCCGGCGAATGCCACTCGCCAAGCTCGCCGTCGGGATCGGCGCCACAAGCGTTGAAATAGCGCAGAATCGCAAATTTCATTCCATACGCCGACGCATAGTCGCCGATGATCTGTTCACCCATCAGCTTGGAGCGCCCGTAGGGGCTGATCGGATTTTGCGAGGAGGTCTCGCGAACCGGCAACGCTTCCGGCACGCCGTAGGTCGCACAACTGCTGGAGAAGATGATGTTTTCGATCGAACTCGCGCGTGCGGCATCGAGCACCGCGATGGTGCCTGTCACATTGGTCGAATAATATTCGGCCGGCTCGCGAACGGACTCTCCGACATAGGCCAGCGCCGCAAAATGGATCACGGCCGTCGGCCGGTACGTTTCCATAGCCCGCCGCAGTGCATCCTGATCCCGGATATCGCCGACGACAAGCGGACCCCAGCCGACGGATCTCTCATTGCCGCGGCTCAGATTGTCGAAAACCACCGGCATGTAGCCGGCGGCGGCCAGCTGCTTGCAGGTGTGACTGCCGATGAAACCGGCTCCACCCGTCACCAGGACTGCCGGCCGGCTCATGAAGCGGCAGCTCCTCTGGCGATGTGGCTTCCGTAAAGCAGGGCATCAAAATACTCGACGGTACGCGCGAGCCCCTGGCTCAAGCTGATTTTCGGCTCCCAGCCGAGATTGGCCTTGGCAAAGGAGATGTCCGGCTTGCGCTGCCTGGGATCGTCGACGGGCAGCGGCCGATGCACGATCTTCGATCGGGCGTTGGTGTAATCGACGACCAGCGTCGCCAGTTCCATGATGGTGAATTCGGCAGGGTTGCCGAGATTGACCGGGTGAGCGGGCGCGCTCGGCGCGTTCATCAGTCGGATAAAGCCCTCGATCAGATCGTCGGCATAGCAGAAAGAGCGCGTCTGTTGGCCGCTGCCATAGACGGTCAGGTCCTCGCCGCGCAGCGCCTGGACGATGAAGTTCGAAACCACACGCCCATCGTCGGGCTGCATGCGGCGACCATAGGTGTTGAAAATGCGGGCGACACGGATATCGAGGCCATAGGTTCTCGAATAATCGAAGAACAGGGTTTCGGCCGAGCGCTTGCCTTCATCGTAGCAGGAACGCGGTCCGTGCGTGTTGACGTTGCCGAAGTAGCTCTCGGGCTGTGGATGCACGAAGGGATCGCCATAGACTTCGGATGTAGAGGCCTGGAATATCTTGGCCTTGTTCTGTCGCGCGAGTTCCAGAAGGTTCAGCGATCCAAGCACGCTTGTCTTGAAGGTGTGGATCGGGTCTGCCTGGTAGTGCGGCGGAGAGGCGGGGCAGGCGAGATTGTAGATCTCGTCGCATTGAAGATCCGAAGGCAATGCATCGACGATGTCTTGCTCGATGCAGCTGAAGCGCGGATTATGCAGGAGGGTATTGAGATTGTATCTTTTGCCGGTGTGGAAATTGTCCAGCGCGACAACCTCGTATCCGTCCCGCAAAAGACGTTCGCACAGATGCGATCCTAAAAATCCCGCTCCTCCGGCGACAAGGGCGCGCCGTCGGCTTTGGTTGGCGCCCCTTTGGCTGCCGGATTCCAGTTTCAGAACCTTGACAAGCTTACTCATGCTTTCCTCATACGCACCGCACACGCTACCGCCGGGCCGGGACAAAGCATCGCCCGGCCACGTTACTCAGAACGTGGCAAACCTCCGCATCTGCGGAACGCCATCACTGATGTGCGTCAATTGTTCTTTGGCTTTCGCGAAGCTGGTGCGACTACACAACCTCCGTGCTGCCGCTCAGCATTCTCTGCGCCCCGAAATCGCGATCACACGCTCGGTGTCACCATCGTCGATTGCTCGCCCAAATTGCACATCCCAACGCATCGAAAATATACCTGTGGAAATCATAGTCAACTAAATTAGATATTTCTTAACCATATCTGTTTGCGAATGGTTAATCACGGGCCGGCATCGGCCTCGAAGCTGAACCGGGAGATGTCCAGAGCAGTTCCTCATTTCGAATCAGCGTATTGGGTCGGTCGCTGGCCGTCGGCGCCACACGCTGTTCGTTATGTCGAATCAGCGCTTGGCAGCCAAGATCGCCATGGAGGAGGGGTTGCGCAATTCAGGGCGAGGTCGGGATGGATCCAGCCGAAAGTGGATTTAACGACCCAAGCGACGGGAAAATTTCAGATAGCAACGAGATTGCTGCCCGAAACCGCTCGGAGTGCAAATATAAATTCCAGGGCGCGAATATTTATACCATAGGGCTTGACCTATCGTAGGCACGCCGCAGCTGGCTATAGTTGGAAGAAGGGCAAGGGCTAAAGCTTTGTAAGCAAATTCATTCACAGGGACGAATTTTGACTTTATCCTCTTTTGGTGCCGCTGTTCATGATCTTTGCGCATCAAGGCCTCTGGTTCGCAAGGCGCACCGATGGCCCATTTCGCCGAAAAGCGCATGCGCGTGTTCATTTCATAGTGGAGGAGCGGTCATTTCGGCAACGAATTTTAAGCGCATAGGTAGAACTCCGCATTGGCGCCCGGCCACGCCGCCACCGGGTTGTTGCTTGCGCACGTCTAGCTCGATCGCCTGGGGTGGCGACTCGGCTGGCCATCGCCTTTTGATCGTTGGGGCGCTATTGGCAAGGTCACGATGGAATGTGGTGATGTGAATGCGCTTTCTGTTTGTCCTGATCCTGCTCGTCGGCGCCGGCATTGGTGTCGTCTATCCCTGGGCGATGAGCAATTTCTCCGGCCATCAGATCGGCACCTGGCGGGTCTATGAGCAGGGCCGCTTCAAGCCGCTGACGGTGCCGCTCTCCGGCCGCGACGCGCCGGTGCGGGTGCTGGTCGACCTGACCGCAAGAGCAGAGCGCATCGTCTCGCAGCAGCGCACCGTGCTGACGCTGACCGCTGCAAGCAATGGCCGCACGGTGCTCGCCTCGACGCTGCAGTTCAACCATTCCGACAATCCTCGCCAGGCCAGCCCGCAACTGCCCGACAAGATCTTTCGCGACGAGGCCGGCGTGATCGCGACCGTCAGCCCGGGTCCCTACATCTTCACCGTCGGACCGGGTGATGCCGACGACATACCGATGCGGGCGGTCGATCTCATCCTGCGCTCCGGCGCCGGCGAGATCGACAGCCGTGCACGGCCGGTCGGCTTCGCGCTGATGGCGATCGGCCTGATCGGGTTCTTGCTGACTTTGCGCACTCGTGGCGGCCGGCCGGAAAATCCCAACTCGCAGCCGCCACCGCCGCGCTGGGGCAGGGGCTGATGCATGTCGCCCAAAAGTGTGCAGCGGTTTGGGACAACGACGTGCATAACGGTACAAAACCATGAACTACCGCCACGCCTATCATGCCGGGAATTTCGCTGACGTCGTCAAGCATGTCGTGCTGACACGCTTGCTCGAGTATCTGAAGCAGAAGGACAAGGCGTTTCGGGTCGTCGACACCCATGCCGGTATTGGCCGCTACGACCTGTCGTCCGTCGAAGCGCAGAAGACGGGTGAATGGCAAGGCGGCATCGGCAGGCTGATCGATGCCTCGTTTGCCGCGCCGGTGGCGGTGCTGCTCGCGCCTTATCTGGAGACAATACGGTCGCTCAACCCCGAGGGTGGCATCCAGAAGTACCCGGGCTCGCCGTTGATTGCGCGCCATCTCATGCGCAAGCAGGATCGGCTGACGGCGATCGAGCTGCACCCCAAGGATGCCGCGAGGCTGAGGACGTTCTTTGCCGGCGATTTCCAGGCCCGGATCATCGAGCTCGATGGCTGGCTGGCGCTCGGCGCCCATCTGCCGCCGAAGGAAAAGCGCGGCCTTGTCCTCATCGATCCGCCATTCGAGGAAGCGGGTGAGTTCGAACGCCTTGTCGACGGGCTTATAAGGGCGCACAAGCGGTGGCCCGGCGGCATCTACGCGCTCTGGTATCCGATCAAGGACCGCAAGGCGATCATCGCCTTCCGCAAGGCGCTGAAGCAATCCGGCATTCCGAAGCTGCTCGACATCGAATTCGAGATCAGGCCGGCCTCTTCGGAACCCAGCCTCGACGGCAGCGGTCTGCTGGTGGTCAACCCGCCGTTCACGCTGGAGGGCGAGCTGCGGACGCTGCTGCCGGCCCTGCACAGGCTGCTTGCGGTGGGGCGGCCGGCGCACTGGTCGTTGGAATGGCTGGCCGGCGAGCAGGCTTGAGGCGGGCTCATCGATGACCCAGGGACCGTGCTCTCTTGGGTCTGGATATGAACGTGCCAGAGCCATTCCGGTGCGTGCAAACTCGGCTTTGGTCAAAAAGCGGTTTCAAACTGGGAAACCATTGTCAACGCAACCGCTTGACCGCCGCCGAGCGAATCCGCACAGTGCGCGCAATCGACCTTGAGAGGCTGCCATGACTCGCTTCACCAAATCCGCCCTTGCCGCCCTGATTTCGCTCTGCACCCCGCTTGCCGCGCCTCTCGGTATCACCCAGACCGTGCAGGCCGCCGATCTTACGGTCTATTCCGATGAAGACAGCGGGGTCTGCGGTCAGCCCTGGGTACTGAACAAGATCACCAGCCGCTTTTCCTATCAGGTGCATCACGTGCCGCATCTGCCTGACGTGCAGATCACCGATTTCCGGCGCATCCACCAGCATCGCTATCTGGCGGCCAACGATACCTGGCCGATCGGTCGCCGTTATTGCGGCGCCACCGTCAGTCTGTCCGACGGCCGCGATCGCACCATCTGGTACCTGATCGAGGAAGGCCAGGGCTTTGCCTCGATCGGCGACAATGTCGAATTTTGCGTCTCGGGCTTCGACCGCTGGATGGTCTACAACGGCCGCTGCCGCATTCTGCGCTAAACCCGGTCTCCCCTTCCAATCTCTTTCGCGCCTGTGGCTTGATCGGCTGCAGGCGTTTTTTGTGCCGCGTTGACAGCAGACGCGATCCGTCGCATAGCTATGAGACAGACCTGTCTCACCACTCGGTAAACGCATGACACCATCGCCCGTTTCCGATAAGCGCCAGCACGTCGTTGAAACGGCCTACGTGCTGTTCAAGCGCGCCGGCTTCCATGCGACCGGTATCGACCGGATCATCGCCGAAGCCGATGTGGCCAAGATGACGATGTATCGCCACTTTCCCAGCAAGGACGAACTGATCGTCGAGGTGCTTGGCTATCGCGCTATGCGTTTCGACCGCCAGCTCGACCGGCTCGCCCAAGAGGGCATTCCGCCGGAACAGAAAATCGGAAGAATCTTCGACTGGCATGCACGCTGGTTCCGCAGCCCGGATTTCCATGGCTGTCTGTTCGCACATGCGCTGGCCGAGTTCGGCGATCCCAGGCATCCGGTTTTCAAGGCCGTTGTCAGGCAGAAGAACGGCCTCAAGCGGCGCATGCGGTCTATCCTCGAAGAGGTGATGCCGCGCGGCCGCGCCGAGAGCGTGGCGGCGACGCTGCTTATGCTGATCGAAGGTGCGACCTTGCTGGCGCAGATGGGGCAGGCCGACGCCGCCATTCGCGACGCCCGCAAGGCGGCCATGGGCATCGTCGCTGCTTCGCGCAGGCCGCAATGAGCCCGCTGGTCATCGGGCTCGCATTGTTTGCGGCGATCCTGCACGCAAGCTGGAACGCGTTCCTGCGCACGGGGGCCGACAGGCTGTGGACCGTCACCGTCATGAGCTTTTCAAGCACGGCGCTCGCCATCCCCTTCGCCTTCTTCCACGCCCTTCCGGCCGCGCCGGCCTGGTCCTACATCGTGCTCTCGGCCTGCCTGCAGGTTGGCTACAGTTTGTTTCTGGTGGCCGCCTACAGATATGGCGAACTGGGACAGGTCTATCCGATCGTTCGCGGCAGCGTGCCGCTGCTTGTCACGCTCGGCGGGTTCTTCCTGGCCAACCAGCAGCTCACTCTGCCGCAGACCATTGGTGTCGCGCTGGTTGCGGGCGGCATCATGGGCCTTTCTCTCGGAAGGGGCAGGGCCGCCACGACATCGATATTCTATGCGTTGGCAACGGGAGCTATCATCGCCGCCTATGCGACGGTCGATGCGCTCGGCGTTCGGGCGGCGGGAAACGCCGGCGCCTACACCGCATGGGTCCTGCTGATCTACGGCGCGTTGCTGCCGGCGGCCTTCGTCGCCTGCCGTGGCCGGCTCATTGTCGACCTGCGCGCGTCTGAAACCTGGAAGGCGCTGGGCGGGGGCCTGTTTGCACTTCTGGCCTACGGTGTCGTGGTCGCGGCCTTCGCGCTCGGGCCGGCCGGGCCGATTACCGCGATCCGCGAAACCAGCGTCGTCTTCGCGGCCTTCATCGGACGCCTGTTCCTCGGCGAGGTGCTGACGCCGCGGCGGGTCGGCGCCTGCGCCATCGTCGCGCTCGGCGCCATCTGCCTCGGTTATCAGCCGTGACGGAACTGCGGATCGCGCAGGATTGCCCGGTCACCATGCTATTTCCTGCGCGGCGCCGCCTCGGCCTGATCGAGGATTTTGCGCAGGAATGCGGCGTGGCCGCGGAACGCGCGCCGTCCACTCGTCGTCGCCTTGACGCGCGTCTGCGGCCGGCGGCCGACGAACAGCTTTTCGATGTCGACATAACCCGCCCTGGCCAGCGTATCGAGGTGCGCGCCGAGATTGCCGTCGGTGACGTCCACGATGGCCTTCAGCCCGGTGAAGTCCAGTGTTTGACGCCTTTCCAGCATGCTCAGCGCGGCCATGATCCTGAGCCGAGTGCTCTGGTGGATGATTTCGTCGGCACTCATCGATTGGCTCCGGCGCAGCCAAGCCGGAGGCCACGGACAACCATGCTGCCGCCGTGGCGGACCGTCTTGGCAATCTGGAACGGCGGCAGCGCCGCTTGCTCCTGTGCGATCGACATTGAAGTGCTCCCGCATGCTGTACAGAATACTCTGTCATGTAGAGTTATCTGTCAATTCACGAGCAAGCCGATCTGCGATCGTGCTTGACAAGACGATGCATCGACCGGCTGTCGCATTGCAGTATAGATCGTGCGCCTGCACGAGATGATCGCACCGATGAGGCGGCGGTCATGATATCGGCGACCGACGATCGACATGCAAAGCTGTTCACTGATCTTGGGAGCTTCACGAGAGGAGCGGTCCCGCGGAGTGTGGAGAATGTCGGCGACACATTCTAGCCATTGGTCGAAGATCAGCAGTGAATTTCTGCGACGGTCAGCACGACCATGTGCCGATCGTAACCGAAATTTAAGCTGCGAAAATCAGTCTATTGCTTCGCTGGCTAGCAAGCCGCGAGTCAGATATGCATGAGCGTGCCGGGTCATTACGGCCGTCGGCACAAAGGAAGGGGCATCGCATGGCTAAGCAGTCATCCAAAGCGCCGGCGTCCAAGGCACCGGCAAAGAAAGCACCCGCAAAAGCAGCGACGGCAAAGGTCGCAGCTGCAGTGAAGAAAGCAGCACCCGCTGCCAAGCCGAAGGCCGCGGCGGCCAAGGCAAAAGCAGCACCGGCCAAGAAGCCGGCAGCGAAAGCTGCTGCGAAACCGGCAGTGAAGAAGGCAGCACCTGCCAAGGCAGCGGCAAAGCCGGCTGCGAAGGCGGCACCGGCCAAGAAGCCTGCAGCGAAAGCCGCTGCGAAACCCGCAGCGAAGAAGGCAGCACCTGCCAAAAAACCGGCTGCCAAGGCTGCACCTGCCAAGAAGCCGGCTGCGAAGGCTGCTCCGGCAAAGAAGGCTGCGGCAGCGAAATCTTCAGCACCGGTGAAGAAAGCGGCACCTGCGGCCAAGCCGAAGGCAGCGCCCGCGAAGGCCGGCAAGAAGTAGTCGCGTCTTCCCTCGCCGGGGCGGTGCCGAAACAGTCAAGGGCGGGTGCCTGACAGGCGCCCCGCTCGCTGTTTAGGCAGTCGGAAGGCGAGAACAGAGGCGGACGGAGATATCTTTTCGCAGCTCCCAGGACTTCGCCACAGGGCGAAGTCCGGTGGGGCTTTTTTTGTGTCATTCATGCGGGGGATGAAATATCGGCGCGAGGCTCTTCGGTCTGCCTGTCGGCTGGCTGATCCATGCGATCCCGGCAACTCGGCGACCATGGTGATGAAGCGCCGTTTTCATGGAGCGCTCGCTAAACGGCCCTGGCCGATGCGTCGCTCGCTGGCGGCTGGGTTTTCCGCTTCTGGCCATTGCTCGATCGCGCCTGATCGGTCAACAGTGCCGGCCTGCAAAACAGGAAACCGATCATGCCCAGACTGCTCTATGCGTCGTCTTCTCCCTACAGTTCCAAGGTGCGAATGGCAGCAGCCTATGCCAGCATCGCTGTCGATCTGGTGCCGATCAAGACCGAGGAGAAGCCGGCCGACTTGATGACCGCCAACCCGCTCGGCAAGATCCCGGTTCTGGTGCTCGACGACGGTCGCTCCATCCATGACAGTCGCGCCATCACCCAGCATCTCAACCGTTTGTCGAAGAACGCGCTTTTTCCACGCAATCCCGACAAGCGGCTCGAGGCGGAAGTGCTGGAGGCATTGGCCGACGGCATTTGCGACTGCGCGCTGTCGATGGTCTATGAACGGCGCACGCGGCCCGAGGAGATGGTCTATCAGCCTTGGCTCGATCGCCAGTGGGCGAAGATCACGGCGGCACTCGACCTGCTCAACGCCAACCCGCCGAAGCTGCCGAAGAAGATCACCGCCGGCCAGATGGCGCTGCGCGCCTGCCTTGGCTATCTCTCGCTGCGCTTTGCCGGAAAATGGGAGAAGGGTCGTGCCCGGCTGACACGGTGGGCTGCGCGCTTCGATGAGAAGTTTCCAGAGCTGAGGCCCTGCATTCCCGGTTGATAGCCGATTACCCGGAATTGATTTGCCGGTGATCAGTCGATCACCGGGGAAAATCACTCAGACACAAAAAAGCCGGGCGCGAGGCCCGGCTTTTCGTGTCGTGGCTTGAACGACTTAGAACTTCATACCGACGCCGAAGGTGACGCGGTTGTCGGTGGCCTTGACCTTGCCGATACCGTCGAAGCTCTTGCTGCCGAAGTCGGTGTAACGATACTCGACGCGGCCGAAGACATTGTCGGTCAACTTGATGTCGGTGCCAACACCGGCGGTCCAGCCGAGCATCGTTGCGCGATCGCTGGCCCCAAGGACGGTGTCTTCCACCTTCAGGCTTCTGCCGGCGAGACCGCCGGTGCCATAGAGCAGGATTTCTGGGCTGACCGCGTAGCCGAGACGGGCACGCAGCGAACCTTCAAAGCCGGCCTTGGAGTCGATGCCGTTGTCGTCGCCCTTGACGCCGTTGTAGCCGAGTTCGGCTTCAGCGCCGTAGACGAAGTTCTCCTGCTGCCACTGATAGCCGCCGAAGACACTGCCGACGAAACCCTTGGTATCGGTTTCAACGTCGAAATCCTTTTCCTTGGTCCGGCCGCTGAAGCCATAGCCGACGTTGAGACCGGCGTAGGGGCCGGCCCACGAAGCGACCGGAAGTTCAGCGATCGGCGCAGGTGCCGGCGGCTCTTCCGAAACCACGTCAGCAGCATAGGCAGTTCCGCTGAGGGCGAAGAGGCCGAGCGCAACGGCCAGCGGCCGTGCGAATTTGAGATTGGCTTGCATTGTTCTTTACTCCTTAAGCCACAGGACACAGGCTTGTTTCTCACGATCGCCATCTACCCGTCCGGGGGGTGAAACGGATCTGGCGTTCGTCGGTTCCAAATGTCGTGTCAAAATGCGGCTGAAGCGAACCTGAACTTGGGTCATTCCCCGGCACGAATGAGGCAGAACCTTGACGTTGCATCTTCGCAACAGCGAAATGGCAGGAACCATCCCGTGCTGCGCTGCACACCGCTTGGTGCAAGGACTCCAGCACCCTATATTGCGGTCGGGCGCGCCCGAGTCCAGGGCGGGCCGGGATGTCGAAACGGCCGTTTCGCCACAATGCTGCCCAAGGTGCGAACACCATTTAACGCATGCCGGGCCATATTTCGCCGGCACCGCTTTTTCGGGCCGAAATTGAGGATTGACACCATATGAGCAAAGCCACTGTCACGGCGCTGGTGACGGGCGGGGCCAGGCGGATCGGCAGGGCGATCGTCGAGGATCTCGCCGCGCATGGTTTTGCCGTCGCCATCCATTGCAACCGCTCGCGCACCGAGGCCGATGTGTTGGCTGCCAAAATCATCGCCGGAGGTGGCCGTGCCGCCGTGGTCGCCGCCGATCTGACCGATATGGACGCCGTTGGCGATCTCGTCGGCCAGGCGCAAGCAGCGCTCGGACCGATCCCGCTGCTGGTCAACAATGCGTCTCTGTTCGAGGACGATTCGGTTCTGGATTTCGACTGGCGGGCCTGGGACCGGCACTTTGCCGTCCATGTGAAAGCGCCCGCGCTCCTGGCGCAGAATTTCGCCCGGGCGTTGCCGGCAGGGCAGGAGGGCCTGATCGTCAACATGATCGATCAGCGCGTCTGGCGGCCGACGCCGCGCTACTTCTCCTATGCGCTGTCCAAGTCGACGCTGTGGACGGCCACGCAGATGATGGCGCAAGCGCTCGGCCCCAGCATCCGCGTCAATGCCATCGGCCCGGGGCCGACCCTGAAGAACGCGCGTCAGGATGACAGCGATTTTGCAGCCCAAGTCGATGGCTTGGTCCTGAAGCGCGGCCCGGATTTGCCGGAATTCGGCGCCACGATCCGCTATCTCTGGGAAGCGCGCTCGGTCACCGGCCAGATGATCGCGCTTGATGGCGGCCAGCATCTTGCGTGGCAGACGCCCGATGTGACAGGCATGACGGAATGAGTCCCGTAGACCACAAAAGCAAGCCGCGCGGCGGCGCCGACGATCTGCCCCCCGATATCGACGTCGAGGACGAGGCAGTCGAGGAGATCGTTGAAACCGTCGGTCCCGATGTCGCCTTCACCGCCATCGACTGGACGCCGCATGCCGGCGACGCGGAAGGCATGATCGGCGCCGAGGTGATCCAGACGCTGGTCAAGCGGCTGCCCAACGCGCCCGGCGTCTACCGCATGATGAACGCTGCCGGCGATGTGCTCTATGTCGGCAAGGCGCGCAGCCTGAAGAAGCGCGTCACCAACTACGCGCAAGGCCGCTTCCACACCACCCGCATCGGCCGCATGGTGCGCGAAACGTCGACGATGGAGTTCGTCGTCACCCGCACCGAGATCGAAGCGCTGCTGCTCGAAGCCAACCTTATCAAGCGCTTGCGGCCGCGCTTCAACGTCCTGATGCGCGACGACAAGTCGTTTCCCTATATCCTCTTGACCGGCGACCATGTCTCGCCCGGCATCTACAAGCATCGCGGCGCGCGCTCGCGCAAAGGCGATTATTTCGGGCCCTTCGCCTCGGCCGGTGCCGTTGGCCGCACCATCAACTCCCTGCAGCGCGCCTTCCTGCTCAGGAGTTGCACCAACTCGTTCTACGAGAACCGCACGCGGCCATGCCTGCTTTATCAGATCAAGCGCTGCGCCGGCCCCTGCACCGGCGAGGTCTCGCATCAGGACTATGCGGAACTGGTCGGCGAGGCGAAGGACTTCTTGTCCGGCCGCAGCCAGAAGGTGAAGACGGAAATCTCGGCCGCCATGCAGCAGGCGTCGGAAGCTCTCGATTTCGAGCGCGCCGCGATCTATCGCGATCGACTTGCGGCCCTGTCGCATGTGCAGAGCCATCAGGGCATCAATCCGGCGACCGTCGACGAAGCCGATGTCTTCGCCATCCATCAGGAAGGCGGCCAGGTCTGCATCCAGGTGTTCTTCTTCCGCACCGGCCAGAACTGGGGCAACCGCGCCTATTTCCCCAAGGCCGATCCGGCGTTGGAAGCAGCCGAGGTGTTGGGTTCGTTCCTGGCGCAGTTCTATGACGACAAGCCGACGCCGCGGAACATTCTTCTGTCGCACGGCGTCGAGGATCAGGAACTATTGGCCGAGGCGCTCTCCACCCGCGCCGGCCGCAAGGTCGCGATCTCCGTGCCGCAGCGTGGCGAGAAGAAGGACCTGACCGACAACGCCCTGCAGAATGCCCGCGAGGCGCTCGGACGCCGGCTGGCTGAAACCTCCACCCAGGGACGCCTGCTTGCGGGTTTCGCCGAGACATTCGGCCTGCCGAAGCCGCCGGTGCGCATCGAGGTCTACGACAATTCGCACATCATGGGCACCAATGCCGTTGGCGCCATGGTCGTCGCCGGGCCGGAAGGTTTTGTGAAGAACCAGTACCGGAAATTCAACATCCGCTCGACCGAGATCACGCCTGGTGACGATTTCGGCATGATGCGCGAGGTGATGGAGCGACGGTTTTCGCGGTTGCTCAAGGAGCATGGCGATGTCCCGGCTGGCGATGCAGTTGATGGTTCGGCCGACGATATGGAGGACGATATCTCCGGCAGCTTCCCGGCCTGGCCCGATGTCATCCTGATTGACGGTGGCCAGGGCCAGATGACCGCGGTGCGCAAGATCCTTTCGGATCTCGGCATCGAGGACCGCGTGGTTGCCATCGGCATCGCCAAGGGCCAGGACCGCGACGCCGGCCGCGAACGGTTCTTCGTCAAAGGCAGGGACTCGTTTTCGCTGCCGGTTCGCGATCCCGTGCTCTATTTCGTCCAGCGGCTGCGCGATGAGGTCCATCGTTTCGCGATCGGTTCGCATCGGGCGCGCCGCAAGAAGGAGATGGTCAAGAGCCCGCTCGACGAGATCAGCGGTATCGGTCCAGGCCGCAAACGCGCCTTGTTGTTGGCCTTCGGCACCGCCAAGGCGGTCAGCCGCGCCGCCATCGAGGATTTGAGGAAAGTCGACGGTATTTCCGAGCAGGTGGCGAAACTGGTCTACAATCATTTCCATGAGAGCTGACAGCAAGGATGCTATTTTCGTCTGGTCAATCGATTCTCGCCTGTTGACCCCCTACATTCGCTTCTGATTTGAGTAGGCAGGCAGAAAGAGTTTCCCAGATATGGCCAAGCGCGCGTTCAACCTGCCCAATATGCTCACCTACGCCCGCATCGTCGCGGTGCCGCTGGTGGTGCTATGCTTTTTTCTCGAAGGACATCTGAAGTCGAGCGACTTTGCCCGCTGGTCGGCGCTGATCATCTTCCTGCTCGCCTCGATCACCGATTATCTGGATGGCTATTTGGCGCGCGCCTGGCAGCAGACCTCCAACATCGGCAAGATGCTCGACCCGATCGCCGACAAGCTGCTGGTCGCCACCTGCCTGCTGCTGCTGGCCGCCGACACCGATCGCCATGCGGGCATTGCCGGCTGGTCGTTGTGGGCCGCGATCATCATCCTGTGCCGCGAAATCCTCGTCTCGGGCCTGCGCGAATATTTGGCGGCGCTGAAAGTTTCGGTGCCGGTGACGCAGCTGGCAAAATGGAAGACCGCCATCCAGATGGTCGCCATAGCGTTCCTCTTGGCCGGACCGGCCGGCGACAAGATTTTTCCGCTGACCACCCAGACCGGGCTGGTGCTGCTGTGGATCGCGGCGCTGGTTACGCTCTATACGGGCTACGACTATTTCCGCGCCGGCCTCAAGCACATCATGGACGAGTGAGATGACGACCCGGCTCATTTATTTTGCCTGGGTGCGCGAACGCATCGGCCTGCCTGAGGAGGATGTCGACCTGCCTGCCGGCATCGAGACGGTCGCCGATCTCCTGCGCTGGCTGAAATCGCGCGGCGAGGGCTACGAGCACGCGCTGCGATATCCCGACGTGATCCGCGTCGCCATCAACCAGGAACATGTCGAGCACCGCGAGAAGATCGCGGGCGCCCGCGAAATCGCGCTGTTCCCGCCGATGACCGGGGGCTGACATGAGCGGCGGGGTCTTACCTGTCGTGCGCATTCAGCGCCAGGATTTTGACGTCGCCGCCGAGATCGCCAGACTGACGCAAGGCCGCGCCGATATCGGCGCCGTGGTGACCTTCTCAGGCCTTTGCCGCGACGAGCAGGGCGCGCTCTCAGCGCTCGAGCTCGAACACTATCCCGGCATGGCCGAAGCGGAAATCGCCCGCATCGCTGCTGAAGCGGTCGAGCGTTGGCCATTGCAGGGGCTCACCGCCATCCACCGCCACGGGAAGATCGCGCCCGGCGAGAACATCGTGCTGGTCGTGGCAGCCTCGGCGCATCGCCATGCGGCGTTCGAGGCGGCGAATTTTCTGATGGACTATTTGAAATCGCGCGCGCCCTTCTGGAAGAAGGAGCATCGGGCTGACGGCTCGGAGGGTGGCTGGGTCGAGGCCAAGGAGGCCGATGCAACGGCCGCGCAACGCTGGTCTCAGTCCGAATAAGATCCGCCGCAGCCATGCATTGACCGCAATCCTTTGGCCAATTGGCAGGATTGGTCAGCCTGGGGCATTGGCAGCCCGGGGCATTGGCAGCCAGGGGTGAGGGAGATGGTCATGCTGGACAGGATCGCGGAGTTCTTCATCTTCGGTTTCGTGCCTCTGGTCGTCGGCATATTGGCCGTTCCGGACCAGTCTGTTGCCGCCGAACAGGCCGTGAGGGGCGAGGTCATCTATCGCGAGCGCATTGCCTTGCCGCCCAGTGCCGTGCTGTCCGTACAACTTGCCGATGTGTCGCTGGCCGATGCGCCTGCCACCATCATCGGCGAGCAGAAAGTGCAGCCGGCCGGCCAGGTGCCGATCAGCTTCGAGATCAAATTCGACCCTTCCGTCATCCGGTCGCAGATGACCTACGCGTTGCAAGCCCGCATCACCGTCGATGACAAGCTGCTGTTCATCTCCGATATGCGCCATCAGGTCGATCCGCTGGCCGACGTGCCGCAGACCATCATGCTGAAGATGGTCACCCCGAGCGCCGAGCCCATGGTTTCGGTCTTCGATCAGCTCTGGCTGGTCGACTATGTCGACGGCATCGGCGCCATTGCTGCCCCGCAAGCGACATTCAGGGTCAGCGAGGCCGGCAAGGCGGGCGGCAGCGGCCCCTGCAACACCTATTTCGCCACTGCCAAACTCGATGGCCAAACGATCGTGATCAGAGACATCGGTTCTACCTACAAGGCCTGTGCGCCCGAGGTGATGGCCGAGGAAAAGGCGCTGTTCGATGCGCTGGCCAAGGCGGCGTCATACCGTGTCGATGCCGGCAAGCTCATCATATCGGACAAGGACGGCCGCGAGATCCTGCGCTTTAGCGCGGCGAGCTGACCCCCAACGAAGAAGGCCGGCGAAACGCCGGCCTTCTTTTTACGGGATCCAAGGTCTTGACTATCGGCTCAGCCGACGATCTCGGTGTCCGAGAACCAGTACTTGATCTCTTCTGCCGCGGTCTCCGGTGCGTCGGAGCCGTGCACGGAGTTTTCGCCGATCGACAGCGCATGAACCTTGCGGATGGTGCCTTCGGCGGCGTTGGCCGGGTTCGTGGCGCCCATCACTTCGCGGTTCCTGGCAATGGCGTTCTCGCCTTCCAGCACCTGGACGACCGTCGGTGCCGACGACATGAATTCCACCAATTCGCCGAAGAAAGGGCGGTCCTTGTGGACGGCATAGAAGCCTTCCGCTTCGCGGCGGCTCATCCAGACCCGGCGCGAGGCGATGACGCGCAGGCCTGCCTCTTCCAGCATCCTGGTGATGGCGCCGGTGAGGTTGCGCCGGGTCGCGTCCGGCTTGATCATGGAAAATGTGCGTTCGAGCGCCATGGGTCGTCCTTGTCTGAGAATGGAATTGAGAGTGGCGGGCTCTATACAAGCCGCCCGGCCCATTGCCAAGGGGTGAGGAACGGTCCGCGCGGCGGACGGAAAGCCAACTGCTTGGCTTTCCGAGTGACGAACGGTGAAAGCCCGGTCCGCCTTCGGGCGGATTGAAAGGTCCAGTGGACCTTTCAAAGGGTTTGAACGCCCGAAGGGCAGGGAGCGAGAGCGAAGGGCCGGACGGCTGCGCGTTTCTGCGGCAAGCCGGCCCCGTTCAGACGGCTGCACAGCAACGCTTTGCTTGCTATAGTCGCGTGTCGGCGCCGCGCTGAGGTCGGGCCGTATGGAGACAACATGACCATGACAGACGATCGTCAGGAACGCATTCGCAACCGTGCGCACCAGATCTGGCTGCAGGAGGGCCAGCCGGCTGGCCATCATGAGCGCCATTGGCATCAGGCGGCCACCGATGTCGACCAGGAGGACGCCGCGGGCAAGTCGGCAGCCAAAAAGCCAACCAGGAAGGCAGCTGGCGCAGGCAAGGCAAAGGCAGCCCCCAAGGAAGCAAAGGCTGCCACGAAGGCCGGCAAGCCAAAGAAGGTGGCCAAGTAAGTTACTGCTTTACGGCGTCAAGCCGCGGCGGCGACCTTTCGTCCCAGCCCGTCATGCAGGTCGAGGCAGCGAGCGAACCACTGCGCCACCACGTCGCCGTCGTCGAGCAGTTGGTAGGGAGAGGCTATGCGCGCCCATTGCAAGGCGCCGAAGACGATATAGTCGCCAAACAGCGGCGACGCGCCGCCGATGAATGGCTGATAGCCGAGCATTGAACGCAGCGGCTCCAGCGCGGCGCGGAATGTCGCCAGCCCGGCGTCGCGCGCGGTGACGACGTCCTCCAGCGTCTTGCCAAAGCGTTGCTCGCGGCTCCGGCGGAAATAAGCGGCGTTCTCCTCGTCCTGCATGGTGTGGAGGTCGATGATCGCGGCGGTGGTCACGTAGGGATGGATGGTCAGTTGCGACCAGCGCTCGATGAAACGAGCCATCGCCTTGCCGCCTTCACCGCCAAACAGCGTCGGCCGGTCCGGATAGGCTTCATCGAGATAGAGCGCGATGGCGAAGGAATCCCCGACGACCGTCTCGCCGTCCCGGATCACCGGAACGGTTTTCGAAACGCCGCCCTCGACGGCGGGCACATCGAGAAAGCGCGTCGGCACGGTCGAGATGTCGAGCCCCTTGTGGGCAAGCGCCATCGCCACCTTCCAGCAATGCGGACTGAACGGACGTGTGGTGTCGCGTCCGACGAGGTCATAGAGCAGAATGGTCATTGGCGGCAGGCCCTTCAAGCGTTAGGTAGGCCCCGCATCGACGCGAGCCGAGGGGAAGCCATGAGACAGCATTTCATGATGTTTGCGGCCTACAATCAATGGGCCAATGGCCGCATCTATGAGGCCGCCGCCGAGCTCGATGATGAGGAATTCAACCGCGATGTCGGTGCCTTCTTCGGCTCGATGATGGGCACGCTCAATCACCTTTTGACTGCCGACCGCATCTGGATGAAGCGCTTCACCGGCGAGGGCGACGCGCCGACGACACTGGATGCCATCCTGCATCGGGGGTTGGCCGGCCTGCGGGCGGCGCGTGAAGCCGAGGACAGGAGGATCATCGATTGGGTCGGCGGCCTCAATGACAAGGCGTTGACGGGCCGCTTCACCTATATGACCGTCTCGGATATGCGCACCGTCTCGCAAAGGCTGGCGCCGGCGCTGGACCATGTCTTCAACCACCAGACCCACCATCGCGGCCAGGCGCATACGATCCTGACCATCCTGGGACGGCCAAGCCTGGGGTTGGACCTGATGCTTTTCCAGCGGACCGAGGAGGGCAGGGCTTTCGCCTGATCCGGTGGCGTTTTGCATAGTCAGTCCGAGGTTGAAGAGCCCCGCGCTCATCTCTGCATTTTGTGCTGCAGCATTGTCTTTACATCAGAAATTAACGGGCACACCGGATGCTTGCCCGAGATTCAGGCAGCCGTCGAAGCTTCGCCCCTGATTTCGCTGTCCAGCTGGCACTGCGTCAGAGCCGCTTCCGCCATCACCCACTGCTTGAACAACTGGACCTTGCGTGCGGCAAGGCCTTTCTGCGGAGAGACAAAATACCAGCCAGCCGTGTTCGGATGGTGGACGGCGAAGGGAGCCACCAGCCTTTCGGCGCGGATGTCGCTGGCCATATAGGCACGGTTGGCCACCGCAAATCCCATCCCGGAATTGGCTGCCTCGTAGGACATCATGCACGAGTCGAAATAGATGCTCTTGGTCTCGCTGAGCACGAAGCTGGCGCCGGCGAAACCAAGCCAGGATTGCCAATTCTGGGTGCAGGTGTCGGAATGCAGCAGGGTGAAGTGCTTGAGGTCGTTCGGTGTCACCTTCGACAGCCGCTTGTCGCCGAGGACTTCGTGGAACAGCTTGCGGCTGCACACCGGTGTCAGGTCTTCGCGAAACAGCAGATCGGATTGCAGCCCGTGAAAGTGACCGTCGCCATAACGGATTTCGAGATCGAATTCCGAGGTCGTGAACTCATGCGTCGCGTAGGAGGTCGAGACCCGCATCACGATATCGGGATATTGCTGCTGGAACAGCGGCAGGCGCGGAAACAGCCAGCGTGCGGCAAAGGTCGGCAGCACCGATATTTTTAGCACATGCTCCTGCGATTGCCCGGTCGCTTCCATGCTGGCGGCGACGATTCGCTCCAGCGCCTCGCGAACGCGCGAGACATAGGTCTCGCCCTCCGGCGTCAACGAGACCGCATTGCCGCCGCGCTGGAAAATCTTGAAACGAAGCTGATCCTCCAGGCTTTTCACGCGCTGGCTGACCGCCGAGGCGGTAATGAACTGTTCTTCGCCGGCACGCGTGAAATTACCGTGCCTTGCAGCACTCTCCACGATTTTAAGCGAATTGAGGTTGACCTGACTGAGCAGACGCACGGTTTCGACCTTAAGCTTGGCTTACACTAGCACCAGCATTCCTAATTTTACAGGGGTGGGTGAATTAATCGACTGTTTACCAAGTGTTGCCCCCATCCTGGAGAAGTACAATGAACGCCCATACCATTCCCGAACTGCGTTATGCGATGAGCCGCGAAGCCATTATCGGCCATGAAACCGCCTGGAAAGTGTCGAGTTTCGGTGTCGCGCAATATCTGCACGGCTATGACCCGGCACTGCTTGCCGCGATCGAGGAGGCTGCCCTGAAGCTCAAGGCCAGCCATGCCGTGCACAAGCACCTCGATCTGACCTTCATCACCGGGGCCGACCGTTTCATCCCCGAGATCAAGGAATTGCTGCATGACAAGCTGCGCCTGGAGCGGCTGTCCGACATGATGGGCACCAAGCTGGAGCCCTATCCGCTGTCGATCGTCGGCTCGACGGTCACCTTCATGAATCCCAAGGACGGCGCCGTGGAGTGGCATTGCGATGGCGTTCCGGTCACCGAGCTCATTCCATTGTCGATCAGCAATCCGCTGGTCGGCGGCCACCTCGAAATCTACTGCGACGACTCCGAAACCGGCCGCGCCATTCTCGAAGCCGGCCGCGAGATCCCGCGCAACAGTGTCATGCGCATCGATCACAAGATGAACTACGCGACGCTCGGGCAATTCCTGGGCGTCCTGCATCGCACCGCTCCGATCCGGTTCGGCGAGCGCGTCACGCTGGTGCTCAACCAGCGCTCGGTGGCCAAGCCCTATGTCGACGACAACAGAATGTTCTATCTCGCCGCCGACAATGACCACGACCGTGAGTGGGTCAGCGAACTGGCCGAAGATGTCTGGACCAACCAGTTGCCGGCCTATCGTCGGTTCGAGGCAGAGCATCCCGTGCCCGCGGCCGTCGATGCACCGGTTCCGGGCGGCGCCAGGGAATCATGGTAATGAACCAAGATCCCGAAAAGTCGGAACCGGTTTTCGGACAGGATCATGGTCGAACAGCAAAATAGAATCCCATGCCGATTGTTTCGGCTGGGATCCGGCTCGATATCCGCGTTGGTCTTCGCTGCCGGTGCGGTGGCGTTGTGGTCCACCAATGCGCTGGTCGGCAAATCCCTGCTGGCCAGCCACCCGGTGTCGCAGGTCCAGTTCCTGCAATTTGCAGGCGCTGCACTCGTCTTCGCCGCCATCCGATTGATGAGCCGGGAAAGAGTAGCACCGGTCACGGCCGGGGCGGCGCTCATCTCTGTCGCGGTCGGATTCATCGGTCTGGTCGGCACCATGGTGCTGCAATACATCGCCTTCGCTTCGATGCCGGTCATCGAGGCCAATCTGATGGCCTACACCTGGCCGTTGATGGTCGCGGTGGCAGTCATCGCCTTGGAAAATCCGCGGCATCCGGCCCTGTTGGGTCTCGCCACGGTGGTAGGCTTCATCGGCGTCGCACTGGTGATTTCGGGAGGGCGCAGCCAATCCTGGTTCCAGGGCGATCTGGTCGGCTATCTCGCCGCATTCGGGTCGGCGCTGTGCATGGCCTTCTACTCGATCATGGTGGGACGGGTCGCCACCCCAGCGGATCGCCTGTTGCTGCCATCGTCTTTGATTGGCGTCGCTTTGACGTTTCTGTGGTGCGCTCGCGACGGTTTCACCTGGCCCGTCGGCGCGGACCTGGCTCTCGGCCTTTATCTCGGCGCCGGTCCGATGGGCTTGGGCTACTATTTCTGGTCGCGCGCCTTGAAGCTTGAAGGCAGCGGCAGGGTCGCGGTGGTCGCCTATCTCACGCCGATCGCCTCGACCCTGCTTTTGACCTTGTCCGGCGAGCGGCTGACGGTGACGGCCATTGTCGGAGCTATCCTCGTCATCGGCAGTTGTGTCGCGGTCGGTGTGGAACGTTCGGAGGCCGAAAACCATGTTTGACGAGAATGAGCGTCTGGCTATTCAGGAAGCGAATTGGCTGATCGATGAATTCGGCGCCGAGGCACCGCTTTACGCCGCGATGAGGGCCGAAAAGGCGATAGAACAAAAGGATTTCGCGCGTTGCGCCCGGTGGAAGCGTATTCTGGAGATATTGGACGAAAGTCCTGCCGCTAAGTCTGCTGGTTCCAAGTATTAGATTTTCTAATTTGCACAGCGTCGATTTTGCATGAATGCTATTTTTGCCGATTCTTGATTCTTTTATGAGGCTTGGCGGTCCGTTGGGGGACGCGGTTAAAGAGATACATCGACACAAGTCTTCGCTGGGGTGGATGATTTTGTCGCAAATAAGGTGAAAGAATTGTCAAATATCGATGATAAGACCGTTATCGAGCTGACGGCCGATATTGTCTCGGCCTATGTAGGCAACAATCCGCTTCCGGCTGCCGGCCTGCCCGAGCTGATTGCCAGCGTCAGCGCCTCGGTTCGCAAGCTCGCCGGTGCGGCTGTCGCGGAAGTCCCAAACCTGGTTCCGGCCGTCAATCCGAAGAAGTCGGTGTTTCCCGACTACATCATCTGCCTTGAGGATGGAAAGAAGTTCAAGTCGCTCAAGCGGCACCTGCGGACCGACTACGGCCTGAGCCCGGACGACTACCGGGCCAAATGGAGCTTGCCGCCGGACTATCCGATGGTAGCGCCAAACTATTCGGCGACGCGATCGGCGCTGGCAAAGTCGACGGGACTTGGCCGCAAGCCGGCAGCAGCGCCGGCCGCTGTCGCCAAGGCAACGAAGCGCAAGGCGACTGCCTGAGAGCAGGCAAGTCACTGTTCGGCTGGTTTGACGACGCCCTCGCGGGCGTCGTTTCGAGGCCTTGTGCGGCCAAGTGGCCCGCAAGGCCTTGCGAAGCGTTGATGTCCGGTGCAAAAGCGCGGCCATGCTGATCATCAACGACCTATCGCTCCGCATGGCCGGACGCTTGCTTCTCGACCATGCCTCGCTGACGTTGCCGGCCGGCACCAAGGCCGGGCTTGTCGGCCGCAACGGCACCGGCAAGACGACGCTGTTCAAGGCCATCACCGGCGATTTCCCGTCCGAGACAGGATCGATCAGCCTGCCGAAGAGCACCCGCATCGGCCAGGTGGCGCAGGAAGCGCCGGGCACCGAGGATGCGCTGATCGAGATCGTGCTCAAGGCCGATCTCGAACGCACGGCGCTGCTCGAAGAAGAAAAGACGGCGACCGATCCGCACCGCATCGCCGACATCCATATGCGGCTGGCCGATATCGACGCGCACTCAGCCGAGTCCCGCGCCGCCACCATTCTCGCCGGCCTCGGCTTCGACGACGCTGCGCAGAGGCGTCCGGCCTCGTCCTTCTCCGGCGGCTGGCGCATGCGCGTGGCGCTCGCTGCGGTGCTGTTTGCCGAGCCCGACCTGCTGCTGCTCGACGAGCCGACCAACTATCTCGATCTCGAAGGCACGCTGTGGCTGGAAAACTATGTATCGAAATACCCGCACACGGTGCTCTTGATCTCGCATGATCGCGACCTGCTCAATCGCGCCGTCAACTCGATCGTTCACCTCGACCAGAAAAAGCTGACCTTCTGGCGCGGCGGCTACGATCAGTTCGAGCGTCAATATACAGAGCAGAAGGAATTGCAGGAGAAGGGCCGGGTCAAGCAGGAAGCAGCCCGCAAGCATATGGAATCCTTCGTCGAACGCTTCCGCGCCAAGGCCTCCAAGGCGAGACAGGCACAGTCGCGCATCAAGGCGTTGGAAAAGATGAAGCCGATCGCGGCCCTCGTGAACGATTCGGTGCGGCCGTTCTCCTTCCCCGAGCCAGTGAAGACGGTGGCCTCGCCGATCGTGGCGCTGAACAACGTCAATGTCGGCTACACCGAGGGTCAGCCGATCCTCAAGAAGATGACGCTGCGCATCGACGCCGACGACCGCATCGCGCTGCTCGGCGCCAACGGCAACGGCAAGTCGACCTTCGCCAAATTGCTGTCCGGCCGGCTGAAGCAGGAGAGTGGCACCATGACGGTGGCGCCCGGGTTGAAGGTGGCGATCTTCGCCCAGCATCAGCTCGACGATCTCCGGCCGGACGAAAACGCCTACGAGCATGTCCGCCGGCTGATGCCGGAGGCGCCGGAATCGAAGGTGCGCGGCCGCGTCGCCCAGTTCGGCCTCACCACCGAGAAGATGAACACCGCCGCCAAGGATCTGTCGGGCGGCGAGAAGGCGCGGCTGCTGATGGGGCTGTCGGCCTTCGAGGGCCCAAACCTGTTCATCCTCGACGAACCGACAAACCATCTCGACATCGATAGCCGCGAATCGCTGATCCATGCGCTGAACGAGTTTCCCGGCGCCGTCATCCTGATCTCGCATGATCGCCATTTGCTCGAGGCGACGGCCGACCGGCTGTGGCTGGTCAAGGACGGCGCGGTCAACCCCTATGATGGCGACTTGGAAGACTACAAGACGCTGGTCACCGGCGTCTCCGGCGACCGCCGCGGCAAGCGCGAGGCCGACAAGGCGTCAAAAGCCGACCGCCGCCGCGATGCAGCGGCACGCCGCGCCGCCTTCGAGCCGCTCGCCAAGGAGATCCGCGCCACCGAAGCGCTGATGGACCGCATTCGCAAGCGAATCGACGGCATCGAGGACGAACTGTCCAATCCGGCGGTGTACGAAAAGGATCCCTCGACGGCGACACGGCTGGCCAAGGAGCGCTCGCAACTGGCCCAGACGCTGGCCGGCCACGAGGAAAAGTGGCTGTCCATGTCGGCAGAGTATGAGGAAGGCACGGCGGAGTGAGCAGCCGGCTATGCAAGCGAATTCATCGTGCCAGCCGCACGATGAATTGCCTGTGAACGCCGGGACGGTGTAGAGTAGCGGCGGATCCGGCAGATGGCTGAAAGGCCTGTGGCACAGATGCACTTGCTGCGGCTATCTTGCTCAACCGGACGACGCTGCCCGGCATCTATTGCCGCCTTTGGCGTTTAGAAGCGGACCGCGGATCACAAACTCTTCCGCGACCATGCACGAGTTCCTGCTTTTTTCAGGCGGCTTTCCGCTCGTCTTTCCATGTCTCGTGCCGCTTTCCCCATGCCGACATAGCGGTGACCGCATCGTTCAGACTCATGCCCAGGGTCGTGACCGAGTATTCCACGCGTGGCGGTACCTCGTCATAGGCGCGCCGGCTGACGAGTCCGTCGGCCTCCATCTGTCGCAATTGTTGCGCGAGCATCTTCTCACTGATTCCAGGCAACCGCCGGTGCAGTTCGGCGAAGCGGTGCGGCCGCAGGTGCAATTCCCACAATAGCGAGGTTTTCCACTTTCCGCCGATTGCCTGCATCGCGGCGGCAAAGCCGCAACTGTCGGGCTCCTTGCTCCTCATGTGACAACTCCTGACATGATTCCAATAGCTTACCTCAAGGTGCGTACTTCTCAACACAGCAAGAATATATATCTTTGGATCAGCGCGCCAAACACAAACCAATCCCTCGTCGAGAGGGCTATCGGAGAAGTCACCATGAAATCCAATGTCTGCGTGCTCGGCGCGGGCCGCATGGGCTCGTCCATCGTTCGAACGTTGCTCGACCGAAATTATCCAACATCCGTGTGGAATCGCACTGCGGCCAAGTGCCAGCCCCTGGCTGCTCTTGGCGCGAGGTTGGCCTCTTCAGTAGAGGACGGAATCCGGTCGGCCGATGTCTTGATCATAAACGTTCTGGATTATGCCGCCAGCGATGCACTGCTCAAGCAGGGCAACGTCGCTTCGGCGCTGGCCGGCAAAGCCGTCATACAACTCACCTCCGGCTCAGCGCGTTTGGCGCGGGAGGAGGCGCGCTGGATCGAAGCGCATGGCGCCGGCTATCTGGACGGCGCGATCCTGGCGACTCCGGATTTTATTGGCAAACCGGACACCGCATTGCTGTATTCAGGATCCCACGCCGTCTACGAAGCGAACAAGACCCTGCTTTTTGCCCTTGGTGGCGGCACGAGTTATGTCGGCGAGGTGCCTGGCCAAGCCTCCGCGCTTGACACCGCGCTGCTCACCCAGATGTGGGGCGGGCTGTTCGGCGCGCTCCAGGGCATGGCTGTCGCCGAGGCCGAAGGTCTCGATCTGGATACGTTCAGGAGCCATCTGTCCGCATTCAAGCCGGTTGTCGATGCCGCTTTGTTCGATATGGTTGACCGGACAAAGGCGCGCCTCTTTGCCGGCGACGACGCAACGCTCGCGTCATTGGGCGCCCACTACAGCGCCTTCCGGCATCTTCTCGAAGCATGCCAGGAGCGAGGTCTTGACGCGGCCATGCCGCGCGCAATGGACGGGATTTTTCAGCAGGCGCTTTCGCGCGGGCGCGCGGATGATGATTTTGCATCTCTCTCACCCCTGTTTGGAAATGGCTCGCCCCGTCCGGGCAGGGAGCCCGCGAATGCGTGATGGCAAGACGGAGCGAAGGGCGACCTGCTCGTGTCGCGGCGCGGAACTGGTTCTCGCCGGAGAGCCTCGGCGCGTCTATGCCTGCAGTTGCCTGGAATGCCAGAGATGCACCGGGGCAGCGTTCTCATACCGAGCCATCTATGCCGACTCCGCCATAGTCGCCCAGAAAGGCGAGACGAAATCCTGGCGACGAACCGGTTCGTCGGGGCAATGGCTGGAGCAGACATTTTGCACCACATGCGGATCGATCGTCTTCATGCGTGCAGAAGGCCTGACGGAAGCGCTGTCGGTATCTGTCGGCTGTCTGGAGGACCTGGAATTTCCGGCTCCGGCAATTCTCCATTGGCCCAACAGGAAGCACAAATGGCTCTTTCTGGAAGGCGTGCCCCTGGCGGAAGTCTCCTGAAGCAATGACTGCCCCAGCATTGAGTGACCGATCGGCTTTGCAGTACCCCTGCCTTCTTCCAAAGAGGAGAAGGCAGGGGGCTTGCTCGCCGAGGCAAAACCGTGCGCCGCATCTGGCCCTACACGCGGCGTTCTGAACCCGTTAGTCTTGCAGAATGAACCAGCACGCGCACCTCCGCATCGGCCATTCGGCCTGTCCGCATGATTGCCCCTCGACCTGTGCGCTCGAGGTCGAGCTGCTCGACGGCAATCGCATCGGCCGCGTCCATGGCGCCAAGTCCAACAGCTACACGGCCGGGGTCGTCTGCGCCAAGGTCGCGCGTTATGCCGACCGCGTCCACCACCCCGACCGTTTGCTGAAGCCGCTGATCCGCGCCGGCGCCAAGGGCGACGGCGCCTGGAAGGAAGCAAGCTGGGAGGCGGCGCTCGACCTCGTCGCCGAAAAATTCATCGCGGCCGAGGCGAGATACGGCTCGGAGACGGTCTGGCCCTATTATTATGCCGGCACGATGGGACTGGTGCAGCGTGACGGCATCGACCGGCTGCGCCACGCCAAGAAATATTCGGGCTTCTTTGGTTCGATCTGCACCAATCTCGCCTGGACCGGCTGGATGATGGGCGCCGGCGCCTTGCGCGGGCCGGACCCGCGCGAGATGGCGAAATCCGACTGCGTGGTGATCTGGGGCACCAATGCGGTGGTGACGCAGGTCAACGTCATGACCCACGCCATCAAGGCGCGCAAGGAGCGCGGCGCGAAGATCGTCGTCATCGACGTCTATGAGAATGCGACGATGAAGCAGGCCGATCTCGGCCTGGTGCTGAAGCCGGGCACCGATGGCGCGCTGGCCTGCGCGGTCATGCATGTCCTGTTCAGGGAAGGCATGGCCGATCGCGCCTATCTCTCGAAATACACCGACGACCCGAAGGGGCTGGAAGCGCATCTCGAGACGCGCACGCCGGAATGGGCGGCTGAGATCACCGGCTTGACGGTCGCCGAGATCGAGGCCTTCGCCCGCCTCGTCGGCACGACGAAAAAGACCTATTTCCGCCTCGGCTACGGCTTCGCGCGCCAGCGCAATGGCGCCGTCAACATGCATGCAGCGTCCTGCATCGCGGCTGTCACCGGCAGCTGGCAATATGAGGGCGGCGGCGCCTTCCATTCCAACTCCGGCATCTTCAAGCTCAACCAGGAAGTGCTGGAAGGCACCAGGATGCGCGATCCCTCGATCCGCTATCTCGACCATTCGCGCATCGGCCCCGTGCTGACCGGAGCCAGCGACGCGCTTTATGGCGGCCCGCCCGTGACGGCGATGCTGATCCAGAACACCAACCCGGTAAATGTCGCGCCGGAGCAGCGGCTGGTGAAACAGGGTTTTATGCGCGAGGACCTGTTCTCTTGCGTGCACGAGCAGTTCATGACCGACACGGCCAAGCTTGCCGATGTCGTGCTGCCGGCGACGATGTTCCTCGAGCACGACGACGTCTACAAGGGCGGCGGCAACCAGCACATCACGCTCGGCCCGAAGCTGATCGAGCCGCCGGAGGGGCCGCGCACCAACCATTTCGTCATCGAGCAATTGGCTGATCGCCTCGGCGTCGCCGATCGCCCGGGCTTCGGCCTGACCGAGCAGCAGCATATCGACATCATCCTGGGCAAGCGTGGGCTGGGCAGCTTCGACAGCTTGAAGGAAGACAAGTGGATCGACCTGCAGCCGGATTTCGAGGCAGCACACTTCATCAATGGATTTGGCCACGCGGATGGAAAGTTCCGTTTCCGCGCCGATTGGACGGGACAGGCAGCGCCCAATCGGCCGCCGAAAAGCATGGGCCTGTTCGGCCCGGTGGCGCGGCTGCCGGAGTTTCCTGATCATGTCGATCTGATCGAGGTTGCCGACGAGGCGCACCCGTTCCGGCTGACGACGTCGCCGGCGCGCAATTTTCTCAACTCGACCTTTTCGGAAACGCCGGTGTCGAAGGCCAAGGAGGGCCGCCCGGAACTCCTGCTGCATCCCGACGATGCCGCAGCCCTTGGGCTGGCCGACGGCGATCGCGTCGAGGTCGGCAACACGCGCGGCGAAGTCGTGCTGCACGCGAAACTGTTTGACGGTATCAAGCGCGGCGTGGTGATCGCCGAAGGCATCTGGCCAAACAGCGCCCATGAGCGCGGCGAGGGGATCAATGTGCTGACCGGTGCCGACGCGCCGGCACCCTATGGCGGTGCTGCCTTCCATGACAACAAGGTCTGGCTGCGCGCGGCGGGGTGAGGGCGGCATAGCCGGTCAGGGATTTCCTGGTCGTGCATGTGGCGATGCGGCAACAATAGCAAAAGTATTGGCCGCGCGCCGTGCATAGCTGCGACGTTAATATTGTTGAGATTTCAGCGGGGCTATGTATCGCGGAAGTTAGGAAGGATTCGAAATAATTTCGCTTTGGGATGGATGCACGTGAAGTTCATTTTCAAGAAACATTAGAATATTTTTTATATGGTTGTTGAATGAAATCGAAATTAGTAGGTGGAAAACCGCAAAAAATATGAGGTAGAAAAACATATCGCTCCCATTTTCATTGGTTACTAAGAAATATACCCATCCAAAAAAGGCTAAAATTAAAATAGGGTATGATATCAATGTCCCACTATTCGTAAATGAGCCACGTATAAAATTACCATTTTTGCCTTCAATAAACTGTGCCTTAAATGTTGTTATGTTTCTGTATACTCCAGATTCAATCCAGAATTTCTTGTTAACTTTGTCTAAAAGCACACTGCTTACCAGGTTGCCGTATTTTTCATTCGAATCAGAAATTTTAAAGAATAGATCTTTTTCTAGTGTCTCATATTTAAAGTCCCCAACCATTCTAGGGAGGGCTAAAATTCTTAGGAAATTGCTATACCTGGGAGATTTCATGAAGCGCCGCTTGCTCTCTTTTACCAAATACGAGGTTTCGCATAAACTCCCAATTTAAAGCTACGATTTTGTACCAGAGCTTTGCAACACCCTTTAGCGGGCTTTGCGTCATCTCACCACCATCACCCAATATTCTGGCTCTTCCGGCCGTGGCTGGCGTTTTCCCATTCGACCGTAAATCCGGCTCCAGCTAGGGCCGCCCCCCGCCCCAAACCAGGATCTCTAAAACACGATGGAGCTTGTCGCCGCCAAGCTGACGAAGGAGATTGCCAGCATGATGCTGACGACTGCGCTGGGATAGGCAGACCGCAGATCAAACCGGCAGGATTTCAGCCGCCTTCTTTCGGTCTCGCTGAAGACGGATGTCGTCGGCGATCGCATGAGCCTCGATCGAGATTTCGCGCAGCAATCCGGTGACCGGATTGTGAAACCCAATCGGATAAAGACCGAGGTCCGAAGCCCTCGCATTGACGCCGCTACCGCCTGGCTGGACGCCGGGCTCCAGCAATCTGGCATAGCCCGGCCGGAAACCGGTGGCGAAGATGATCGCATCGAACGCGCCATGCTTGCCATCGACAAAACGGGTGCCTTGTTCGGTGATCTCGGCAATATCGGGTGTGACCTTGATCGCGCCTTCGCGGATCTTGCCGACCGTACCGATATCGATCGTCGGGATGCGCGACGAGAGCGCGATCTGCTGCAGCATTCCTTGCCGCGGCCGCTTCAGCCCATATTTCCCCAGCCTGCCCAACGCCAGATCGAGAATGATGGGGAACAAGGCATCGTTGATGCGTTGCGGCATCAGGCGAGCCGCCATGCCGATCATCTGGATGGGCACGCCGAGCAGCTCGCGCGGCACGATATGGACGCCGCCGCGCACCGAAATCGTCGGTCGCGCACCGCCTTCCACCAGATCGAGCGCAATCTCGGCGCCGGTGTTGCCCATGCCGACGATCAGAACCGACTGGCCGGCAAAAGGCATGGCGTTGAGATAGTCGGCGCTATGCAGCCTTTTGCCCCTGAAGGCATCGGCGCCGGCAAATCCGGGCATCAGCGGCTCCGCGTTGTTGCCCGACGCGATCACCACGTTTGAAGCGTGCAGGGGGGCCGGTTGTCGTGTCCACGAGCCAGCTTCTGCCTCGCCGGCTGATCGCCCGCACCGTTTCTCCAAATCTGGGCCGCAGATCGAAGCGTTGCGCGTAGGCATCGAGATATGAAGCGAACAGATCGCGCGGCACATAGCGCGGATACTCCCTGGGAAAGGGCACGAAGGGCAGCGACGAATAGCGTTTGGTCGTGTGCAAATGGACGCGCTCATAGTGGCGTCGCCACGCGGGTGCGGCCTGCTCCTCTTTTTCGAGCAGGACGAAATCCTGCCCTGCCTGCCGCAGGCACGCGGCAATGGCTAGGCCCGCCGGCCCGGCACCGATAATCGCAACTGGTGTGGTGTCGTCCAAGCGCGCCTCCCCCGACAAATTCGCTTCCGGAGAATGGCAAAAGCATGGCAGCCGGAGCCTGCCATGCCTGCAACGCTCAGCCGGGCAATGGCACCGTCAACCCGACCTTGACCCTGTCCATCGCAACAAAAGTTCGGAACTTGCGGACATTGTTGCTGTCGAAGAACAGTTTTCGCGTCAGCGTTTCATAGGCGGCCATGTCGGCCACGGTGATGACCAGGATGAAATCGGCCTCGCCGGTGACGTAGTAGCATTGCTGAACCTCGGGGGTTGCCGAGAATTGCCGCTTGGCCGCGTCGATCAGTTCGGCGCGTTCGCTCTCGAGTTCCACCTCGACGAAGATGGTGATCGGCTGGCCGACCGCCGCCGGCTCGATCACCGCGACATTGCCGGCGATGACGCCGGTCTGCTCCATGCGCTTGATGCGGCGCTGCACCGCCGGCGCCGACAGGTTCACAGCTTCGCCGATCAGCCGCTGCGGCGTCGTGTTGTCGCGCTGCAGGATGGCAAGGATGGCGAGATCGAAACTGTCGAGCGAGGGCGGGATTGCAGGCAATGAGATATTCCTGACGAAACAAATTTGCATTCGGGAGGCCATATTACAGCGCTCCTTGCGCCGATCCTGCAATATATTTTCGCTGAATGCCAAGGAGGCCGCCAGTGTTCGTGCTCAACCGCAATACTCTGCATCGCCTGCCACTCGATCCGGCCGATGCCGAAACCCTTGGCGTGGCCGGCGCCGACACGATCGAGCGTTTTCTCAGCCATCGCGACAATCACCTGATGACGCCGCTGCATGCGCTGCCGGCGCTCGCCGCCGAATTCGGACTTGGCGCCGTCCACATCAAGGATGAGGGCTTTCGCCTCGGCCTTGGCAGCTTCAAGGCGCTTGGCGGCGCCTATGCCGTCTTCCGGCTGGTGCTGGAGGAGGCAGGCAGCCGGCTTGGTCGCCCCGTCGACGTGGCCGATCTCGATCGCTCTGATGTGCGGGCCGTCGCCGCGGCGATGACATTTGCCTGTGCGACCGACGGCAACCATGGCCGCTCCGTCGCGCAAGGCGCGCAACTCGTCGGCGCGCGGGCGGCGATCTTCGTCCACGCCGGCGTCAGCGAGGAGCGCATAGCGGCAATCGCCCGCTATGGCGCCGAGATGATCCGCGTCGACGGCAACTATGATGATTCGGTCAGGCAAGCCGCTCAGGTTTCGGCCGAGAAGGGCTGGACCGTTGTGTCCGACACCTCGTGGCCCGGTTATGAACGGATTCCTGGCCTGGTCATGCAGGGCTATACGGCGATCGTGCGCGAAGCCTTGCGTCAGCTCTCTCGGACGCCAACCCACGTCTTCGTGCAGGCTGGTGTCGGTGGCATTGCCGCCGCGGTCGCCGGTCATCTCGCCATCGTGCTCGGTGACGCCAAACCGACCTTCATCGTGGTCGAGCCGGCGCGTGCCGCCTGTGTTTTTGCAGCCGCCCAGGCCGGGCGCCCGGTCAAGGTCGCGCATGGCCGGCCGACGGTGATGGCCATGCTCGAATGCTACGAGGCCTCTCCGGTCGCCTGGCGGGTGCTGGCGCGCGCCGCCGATGCCTTCATGACGGTGGATGAGGCCGACGCCGTCGCGGTGATGCGGCGGCTGGCCCGGCCGGACGCCGGGGATCCGGTGATCGTCGCCGGCGAAAGCGGCGGTGTTGGTCTTGCCGGGCTGATCCGGGCGATGGCCGATAACCCGACCGAGCTTGGACTGGACGGCAAATCGCGGGTGCTGGTGATCAACACCGAAGGTGCCACCGACCCGCATCGCTATGCCGAGCTGGTTGGCATGAGCCCGGCCGATGTGCTGGAAGGCAAGATGAAAGCCGAGGCAACGGCATGACCGCGATCGATGCACAGCGCCTGCTTGGCCGTATCCGCGAACTCGGTGCCGTCGGTCGCGACGGCGAGGGCAGGCTGATCCGGCTGGCCGCCTCCGACACCGACAAGCAGGGCCGCGATCTCTTCGTCGGCTGGCTGCGGCAGGTGGGGCTCGATGTCGCCATCGACCGGGTCGGCAATATTTTCGGCATCTGGCAAAGCCCGGACAACAGGGAGCAGGCGCCGCTGCTCATCGGCTCCCACATCGACACTGTCATCGATGCGGGCATCTATGACGGCTGTTATGGCGTGCTTGCCGGGCTGGAGGTGATCGAGACGCTCAAGGCATCAGGCTTTTCGCCGTCGCGTCCGGTCGCGGTCGCCGCTTTCACCAATGAAGAGGGCGTGCGCTACACTCCCGACATGATGGGCTCGCTGGTCCATGCCGGCGGCATCGATGCCGAAACGGTGCTGGCGGCTGTCGGCACCGACGGCAGCGTGCTGGGCCAGGAGCTCGCCCGCATCGGCTATGCCGGCGACCGGGAACCCGGGTTCCTCAAACCGCATGCTTATCTCGAACTGCATATCGAACAGGGGCCGGTGCTGGAGCGTGAAAGCGTGCCGATCGGCGCGGTGGAGAATCTGCAAGGCATCTCCTGGCAGCGTATCACCATAGACGGCGTCGCCAATCATGCCGGCACCACGCCGATGTCGATGCGCAACGATGCCGGCCATGCCGCCGCCCGGACCATCACCTTCCTGCTCGACCGGATCAAAGCCTCGAACGCGCCGACGGTGGCGACCGTGGGTACGATCCGCTTCGAGCCGAATGCCATCAACGTCATTCCCTCACGCGCCGTCTTCACCATCGATCTGCGCGATCCCGACGAACAACGCCTGCAGGCGGAGGAGGCGGCGCTTGCCGCCTATCTCGATCAGCTTGCCACCGAGAACCTGACGGTTTCGGTCGAGCAGCTGGCCCGCTTCGAGCCGGTGATCTTCGACCTTCGCATCGTCGAGCTGATCGAGGCCGCCGCGAAGAACCGTGGCCTCGGCGTCCGGCGCATGACGTCCGGCGCCGGCCACGATGCACAGATGCTGGCGCGCATCGCACCCGCAGCGATGATCTTCGTGCCGAGCACCGGCGGCATCAGCCACAGTCCGCGCGAGCACACCGATGACGCCGAGCTTGTTGCCGGTGCCAACATCCTGCTTGATGTGGCCGCGCAACTTGTGAAGTAACAGGGCGAAAAATGTCTGAACTCGATCGCGACGCGCTGAGGCGCGAGATGATTTTCTGGCGGCGCGATTTGCACGCGCACCCCGAATTCGGCTTCGAGGAGAAGCGCACCGCAGCCTTCGTCGCCGCCAAACTGCGTGAGTTCGGCCTCGACGACGTCAGCGAAGGCGTCGGCGGCACCGGCGTCGTCGGCACGTTGAAGCGCGGCAGCGGCAACCGGGCGATTGCGCTCAGGGCCGACATGGATGCGCTGCGCATATCAGAGCGGTCGGACGCATCCTACCGTTCCTGCAATCCCGGCATCATGCATGCCTGCGGCCATGACGGCCACACCACCATGCTGCTGGGCGCGGCAAAGCTGCTGGCGGAGCAAGGCGGTTTCGACGGCACCGTGCGATTCGTCTTCCAGCCAGCCGAGGAATGGGGCAGGGGCGCGCTCGCCATGCTCGACGATGGGCTGATGCAGCGCTTTCCCTTCGACGAGATCTTCGGCCTGCACAATATGCCCGGCCTGCCGATCGGGCATTTCGAGACCCGTGCCGGCCCCATCATGTCGGCCGAGGATATCTTCGAGATCGTGCTCACAGGGCTCGGCGGCCATGCCGCGCGGCCGCATGCGGGCAACGAGACGCTGGTCGCCGCCTGCGCGCTGGTCACCAATCTGCAGACCATCGTCTCGCGCCGGCTGAGCCCGGCCGACATATCGGTGGTTTCGGTGACCGAGCTGATCACCGACGGCACCCGCAACGCTCTGCCCGGCCTTGCCCGCATCCTCGGCGATGCGCGCAGCTTCCGCCCCGAGGTCAGCGCCGAGATCGAGCGGCAGATGCGCATCATTACGCAGGGCACCGCCGCCGCCTACAATGTCGCGGCCGAGGTCAATTACAGCAGGGAGTTCGTGCCGCTGCGCAACGATGCCGAACTGGTCGATGCGGCATTTGCCGCCGCAAGGCACGTCTTCGAACCCGGCAAGATCGCCGTCGCCCGCGAGCCGATGACCGCCTCCGAGGATTTCGCCCGCTTCCTCGACCATGTGCCGGGTTGCTTCGTCTTCCTCGGCAATGGCGAGGCTTCCGCGCCGTTGCACAATTCCAGCTACGACTTCAACGATGAGGGGCTGTTGTTCGGCACGAATTTCCATGTCGCCGTGGTCAGGCAAAGGCTGGGTGGCGAGGCGGGAAGATGATCGAGTTTTGATCCCCAGGCCGCGCTCGCCGCTAGCCCAAACACCACCGCTATTGCCAACCAGCTCCGGAGTTTATTGAGATTGCCGGGATGATGGTCAACACAAGCTTGTGACGGCCGGCGACCGATAGGGCCGTGCGCATCGGTACGTTTTTAACAAAGATAATCCCCCAATGACGCAGGGGAAAGACTCAGCTAGCCTCACCTGTGCGGCGGACCTAATTATCCGCTTGGCCGGCGCTTCATTCCTCCTCCCAAGCGGCGCCGGCCTTCTTCCCCAAAAGCCTGTCCGGGACGCCACAGCGGCATGCGGCAGGACACGAGCCCCGCAAACGCCAAGTTCCGCCTCCGGTGCCCCGAGAATGCATCGGGAAAGCGCTGGCGAAACCCATAGCCGTCCTCCATCTTCGACTGCGCGCGTGGACGATTGGCAAGGGAACCAAAGGCGGTTTCCCCGGTTGGTTCTGCTCCAAAGGAGTGTTGCACCATGTTCCGTCTGCTCGTCGTCGGCGCCTTCGCCTATGTCACCTATCGTATCGCCAGGAAGATGGTCGAAAACGTGCCCGATACGGTCGACCCGCTGCTGTTGCCGCCGTCGCAATATGACCGCGAGACCTTGCGGCGGCAGTCGGCCGACATGGGTGTCGATCCGCAACGCTAAAGACACGGACGTCACGCTTCGGCCTGTCGAGCACGAGGCCAGCCTGGCATCGACGTTGCGAACAAAGCAGAAACGATGCTTGATGGGCGATGAACCTCGCCACTGCTGATTCGACCTTTCGGGACCCGACCGTCCAGCCGGCCTATCTCGCCCGGCTCAACGATGCCCAGCGCCAGGCAGTCGAGCACGGCGACGGCCAAATAGCCGGTCCGCTGCTGGTCATTGCCGGCGCGGGTTCGGGCAAGACCAACACGCTGGCTCACCGCGTCGCCCATTTGGTCGTCAAGGGGGCCGACCCGCGCCGCATCCTGCTGATGACTTTCTCGCGCCGCGCCGCGTCCGAAATGGCCAGGCGCGTCGAGCGTATCGCCGGCGAAGTGCTCGGCCGCGATGCAGCTGTCCTCACCGATGCGCTGACCTGGGCGGGAACCTTTCACGGCATCGGCGCGCGGCTGCTTCGCGACTATGCGCTGGAGATCGGCCTCGACCCTGCCTTCACCATCCATGATCGCGAGGATTCCGCCGACCTGATGAACCTGGTCCGCCACGAACTCGGCTTCTCGAAGACGGAAGCGCGCTTCCCCACCAAGGGAACCTGCCTTGCCATCTATTCGCGCGCCGTCAACGCACAGGCGCCCCTCAACGAGGTCTTGGGTTCTGCCTTTCCCTGGTGCGCCGGCTGGGCGGAGCAACTGAAAGAACTGTTCGCCGGTTATGTCGAGGCCAAGCAGGCACAGAACGTGCTCGATTACGACGATTTGCTGCTCTACTGGGCGCAGATGGCGGCGGAGCCCGAGATAGCAGCGCATCTGGGCAGGCGTTTCGACCATGTGCTGGTCGATGAATACCAGGACACCAACCGCTTGCAGGCTTCGATCCTGATGGCACTGAAACCCGACGGCGCCGGGCTGACGGTGGTGGGCGACGATGCACAGTCGATCTATTCGTTCCGTGCCGCCGAGGTGCGCAACATCCTCGACTTCCCCAACCAGTTCGCGCAAGCCGCCGACGTCGTGATGCTGGAGCGCAATTACCGCTCCACCGAAACCATCCTGGCGGCCGCCAATGCGGTGATCGGCGAAGCCTCGGAGCGCTTCACCAAAAACCTGTGGTCGGAGCGCAAGTCGACCGACAGGCCAAAACTGGTGAGCGTGCGCGACGAGGTCGAGCAGGCCAATTTCGTCTGCGATACCATCCTGGCCGAGCGCGAGGCCGGCACGGCACTGAAATCGCAGGCGGTGCTGTTTCGCGCCTCGCACCACAGCGGCCCGCTGGAGATCGAGCTGACGCGGCGCAATATTCCCTTCGTCAAGTTCGGCGGGCTGAAATTCCTCGATGCAGCCCATGTCAAGGACGTGCTGGCGGTGCTGCGCTTCGCCGAGAACCCGCGCGACCGCGTCGCCGGCTTCCGCGTGCTGCAGCTGATGCCAGGCATCGGCCCTTCGGCTGCCGCGCAGATCGTCGAGACCATGACGACGGCGCTGGACGAGGCCATGGGGCTGGCCGGCTGGCGTCCGCCGCAACGCGCGGCGGATGACTGGCCGGGCTTTGTCTCGCTCTATTCCGGCCTGCGCGCCGGCGCCAAATGGCCGGCCGACCTCGAACAGGTCAGGCTGTGGTATGAGCCGCATCTGGAGCGCATCCACGAAGATGCGACGACGCGGCGCGCCGATCTCTTGCAACTTGAGCAGATCGGTTCGGGCTATGCTTCGCGCCAACGCTTCCTGACAGAATTGACGCTCGATCCGCCCGACGCCACCAGTGACCAGGCCGGGCCGCCGCATCGCGACGAGGACTATCTGATCCTGTCGACCATCCATTCGGCCAAGGGCCAGGAATGGAAGAACGTCTTCGTGCTCAACACGGTCGACGGCTGTATCCCGGCCGATCTCGGCGTCGGCACCAAGGAAGACATCGAGGAGGAGCGCCGGCTGCTCTACGTGGCGATGACGCGGGCCAAGGACAATCTCAACCTGGTCATGCCGCAACGCTTCTTTCCGCACGGCCAGGCGGCGCGCGGCGACCGCCATCTCTATGCCTCGCGCACCCGCTTCATCCCGGCTTCGATCCTGGCGGCGTTCCAGCAGGTGTCATGGCCGAGCGCACAGGTGGCACAGGGCAGGGCGGCCCGGCCGGAGGTGCGCGTCGACATCGGCGCGCGCATGCGCGGCATGTGGAAATAAATAGCCGCGGGATAGCGCCATGTCGAAACCACCGGTCAGGGTCGCCATCGCGGGTGCGCTGGGCCGCATGGGCCGCGAGATGGCGGCGGCCGTGCAGGACGACGCGCGGCTGGCGCTCGCCGCCCGCTTCCACCGGCCGGGCAGTATCGGCGAAGGGCTGGTGAGCCGCGACGAGGCGCTTGCCGTGGCCGACGTGGTCATCGACTTTACCACGCCGGCTGCCTCGGCTGATCTGGCCAGCATTTGCGCCGAACGCGGCGGGCCGGCCCTGGTCATCGGCTCAACGGGCTTCGATGCTGATGATTCGGCTGCGATCGCCGACGCCGCGAAAACAATTGCCATCGTGCGCTCCGGCAGCTTTTCGCTCGGGCTCAACATGTTGATCGGACTGGTCGAGCAGGCCGCGCGGGCACTTGATCCCGATGACTGGGACGTGGAGATTGTCGAGGCGCATCATCGCCACAAGGTCGATGCGCCATCGGGAACGGCGTTGATGCTGGGGCATGCCGCAGCCGGCGGACGCGGCATTGATCTGGACACGGTCGCAAGGCGTGTACGCGATGGCGTCATCGGCTCGCGGCCGACCGGCGAGATCGGCTTTGCGGTGCTGCGTGGCGGCAGCATCGTCGGCGAACACAGCGTCAGCTTCTGCGCCGAGGGCGAGACCTTGACCTTGTCGCATGCAGCCGGCGACCGCATCATGTTCGCCCGCGGCGCGATCGCCGCCGCACTCTGGGTGGCTGGACGTCCGCCCGGCGAATATGACATGCGCGACGTGCTGGGCATGACCGGCCTGTAGCGGCCGGTTTGTCGTCCCGGTTGGACGTACGCACCCATATCTCGTCCGCCTCCGCACCGTAAAAAAGAATGCTGGAGGAGTCAGGTCTCTTCAAACCGAACCGTTCGGTTCGATTTCTGTTGACGGACTGTATAGCAGATGGTGAACGCTGGCTTGGTTGTCGGCCTCGTATGGTGGGAGAAGAATCTCACTAACGATTTGATTTCGAACAGTAAAATTATGACCGCCGAGGCCCTGTGCCAAATTTCAAGGTCCGAATTCGAGCCGCGGGGGAACATCTTCGTGATTGGAATCCGCGGCAGGGCAAGCCCATCTCGGGGTGGTCCGAGTGACGCGAAATTCCTCCCAAGGGCACGCCACTAGACGGACAGAACAAAGAAATACTGGAGTAAATAAAATGACCAAGATCGCTCTTACCGCCGCCGCCATCCTCGTTGCCACGGGCACTGCTTTTGCCGGCAGCGACAACTATGGCTCGGCCAACGCCAATCAGCCTGCCGTCACTGTCGACCATTCGGTCACCGCTTCGACCTCGAAGGTGACACAGACCGTCCAGGCCCCCGCTTCGCAGGGCGCTGACCGCAATCTCTTCGGCCGCTAATCGCGACTGCCGATATCAACCCAATCTTGAATTCAGGAGTAAATAAAATGACCAAGATCGCTCTTACCGCCGCCGCCATCCTCGTCGCCACGGGCACTGCTTTTGCCGGCAGCGACAACTATGGCTCGGCCAACGCCAATCAGCCTGCCGTCACTGTCGACCATTCAGTCACCGCTTCGGTCTCGAAGTCGACGCAGACCGTCCAGGCCCCCGCTTCGCAGGGCGCTGACCGCAATCTCTTCGGTCGCTAATCGCGACTGCCGCTATCAACCCAATCTTGAATTCAGGAGTAAATAAAATGACCAAGATCGCACTCACCGCCGCCGCCATCCTCGTTGCCACGGGCACCGCTTTTGCCGGCAGCGACAATTACGGCTCTTACAATGCCAACCAGCCGGTTGCGAACCAGTCCGTGTCCAACATCGACACCACGCACACCGGCTCGATCCCGAAGTCCGTGAAGACGCAGGGTGATGCCAATGCCAACGTGCCGGCTCAGTCGGGCCAGGGCATCTGGGGTCGTTGATTTTCTGAAGTCTGCGACCACAAAGAGCGGTGGGCTTTGCCCGCCGCTCTTGTTTTTTATGCATGAGCAGGACTTCGGCCGACGGCGCCAGTGTCGGGCGCCGATCGTAAATCGAACCAATTGGTTCAATTTATGTTGACGAATCGTGAACGGATGGCGAGCGCTGGCTCGACGAACCGCCGCACCATGCGTCAGGTATTCCCCCTTATAAGTGTTTGAGATCAATTGATAAAACAGGGTGAGCTCAACACCTTGGCCCACGTTCGAGGTCCGGATTTCGCGCGTGAGGGAACGTCTTCGTGATTGGAAGCCGGCGCACGAAAAACCCAGATCGAGGCTGTCCGAGCGACGCGAAATTCCTCCCAAGGGCACGCCACTAGACGGACAGGAACAGGAAATACCGGAGTAAATAAAATGACCAGGATCGCTCTTACCGCCGCCGCCATCCTCGTTGCCACTGGCACCGCTTATGCCGGCAGCGACAACTATGGTTCGGACAATGTCAATCAGCCGGCCGTCACCTCGCACGCGCTCAATGTCGACCACAGTTACACGGCTTCGACCCACAGGCTGGTCAAGCACCGCGACCTCACGCTGAGGCCCGATTCTGTCCAGCCGGAATCCGGCCAGGGCAACTGGGGAAACTGACGGCTCAAGCGGGCGTGCGGTGGGCTTTGCCTGCCGCACCTGCCATGGACGCTAGCCAAGGTCCTTCGGCCGCAGGCAATGTGTCAACCGGGCGGGGGACACGACGGACCAATCGCCTTCGAAGACCACCCGGGCCAGGGCTGCCGTCGGGAATTTCTCCTCAAGTCTCTTGAGCGCCTTGGCGTCTGACCCCGGCCCGGCAAGCTGTCTGGCCAAATGTTCCAGGCCCGGATTGTGGCCAATTACCAGCAAGCTGCCGCTTGAAGCGTCGGTTTGACCAATCTGGCTCAGAATGTCCGCCGCTGAAGCATCGTACAGCGCCTTGAATGCGATCCGGGGTGGCACGGGCAGCTCCGCCGCCACAAGCCGCCAGGTGTCGCGGCTGCGCAGTGCCGGCGACACCAGCGCCAGGTCCGGCAGCCAGCCGCGCGCTGCAAGCTCGCGTCCCATCAAGCACGCCGCCTTAACCCCGCGTTCGGCCAAAGGCCGGTCGAAATCATCGAGATCAGGGTCGTCCCAGCTCGATTTGGCGTGACGGAGAAGAAGTAGTTGTCTCATCGATGTTGGTCAGGACCAGCGAGACTGGTCAGACGAGTGCGGGCCTTTTGTTTGATCGCTTCAATGTCGAAGGGATCTAACGGGCCGCTTTCCAATCCTTCCAGCCAAGCTCTGCGCAGCCGGTCCGTTTCGGCCTGGCACCGAGTCTGATTTGGCGGTTCCAGGCTAAGTGCCGTTGTCATTCCCGATCTAGGCTCAAGGCGTAATGCGCGCCAGATGCTCGAGGTCGGTTTCTTCGCGCAGCGGGTCGGGGGCCATCACCACCGAAATGCCGTTGTCGGCATCGTCGGCAAAGTGGGCAAGCACGGTGCGGCCGGCCTCCATGCGCGCCTTGCCCTCGGCGACCAGCCCCAATGCCAGCGGATAAAGCCGGTGCTCGGCCTTCAGCACGCGGGCTGCCAAAGTATCGGCGGTGTCGCCGACCATCACCGGTACGGCTGCCTGCGCGATGATCGGGCCGTCATCCATCTCTGAGGTGACGAAGTGCACGGTGCAGCCATGGATGCGAATGCCGGCGGCCAGTGCGCGCGCATGGGTGTCGAGCCCCTTGAAAGCGGGCAGCAGGGCAGGGTGGATGTTGATCATGCGGCCCTGCCATCTCTGGACGAAGCCGGGGGTGAGGATGCGCATGTAGCCGGCCAGCGCCACGATCTCGGCGTTGAAGGCCGCGAGCGCCGCGTCTATTGCCGCGTCATGCGCCTGCTTGCTGCCATGGTCGGCACGCGAGACGATCTGCGTGGCGATGCCGCGCGCCCTGGCGATGCCGAGCCCGGCGGCATCCGCCTTGTCGGAAATGACACCGACGATCTCGGCCGGGAACGCCGGGTCGCTGGCCGCGGCAATCAGCGCGGTCATGTTGGAGCCGCGTCCCGAGATCAGGACAATTGTGCGTTTCCTCTGCGCGTTCATAGGCCGATCGAGCCCCGATAGATGACGCCGGCATCGCGGCGCGGCACGATGCGGCCGATCGGCGTCACCGTCTCGCCGGCCTCCTGCAGCACGGCGGCGACCTGTGCTGCCTGGCCGGAGGCGACTGCCAGAATCATGCCGATGCCGCAATTGAAGGTGCGCATCATCTCTTCCGGCGCCACGCCGCCGGTCTTGGCCAGCCACGAAAACACGGCAGGAACGTCGATCGCTTCGAGGTCGAGTTCGGCCGAAAAATCCTTGGGCAGCACGCGCGGGATGTTTTCCGGGAAGCCGCCGCCGGTGATGTGGGCGAGCGCCTTGATACCATGCGTGTTGCGGATCGCCTTGAGAATCGACTTGACGTAGATGCGGGTCGGCTCGAGCAGCGCCTCGCCCAGCGTGGCCTCGTCGTTGAACGGCGCCGGATCGCTCCACGACAGACCGCTGACGGCGACGATGCGGCGCACCAGCGAATATCCGTTCGAGTGCAAGCCAGAGGAAGCCAGGCCCAGCAGCACGTCGCCTTCGACAATATCGTCGGTGGGCAGCAATTGGCCGCGTTCGGCGGCGCCCACCGCAAAGCCGGCCAGGTCGTAATCATTGCCGTGATACATGCCGGGCATCTCGGCCGTCTCGCCGCCGATCAGCGCGCAGCCGGCCTGGCGGCAGCCCTCGGCAATGCCGCCGACGATCGCGGCACCCTGGTCGGGATCGAGCTTGCCGGTGGCGAAATAGTCGAGGAAGAACAGCGGTTCGGCACCTTGCACGACGATGTCGTTGACGCACATGGCGACGAGGTCGATGCCGATTGTGTCGTGCTTGCCGGCATCGATGGCGATCTTGAGCTTGGTGCCGACGCCGTCATTGGCCGCCACCAGCACCGGGTCGGTAAAGCCCGCGGCCTTGAGGTCGAACAGGCCTCCGAAACCGCCGATCTCACCATCGGCGCCCGGCCGGCGCGTCGCGCGCACCAGCGGCTTGATCTTCTCGACCATGAGATTGCCGGCATCGATATCGACACCGGCCTCGGCATAGGTGAGCCCGTTCTTGCGCTTGTTCACGTCGCGCTTGCTCATTTCTGGTGCCCGTTCAACAATTTTCCTTGTCGCGGGCTCTTCGCATGAACGGTTTCTGTCCGCAAGGATAACGGCCATCTCGACCTACAAAACCGTGGACAGGGCGCGCGTAGGGGCTCGTGATTGGCGAAAGCCGGGCTGAAAGCCGCTCTCCCGTGCGGGAGATCGGCAGCTTCTCCCTTGTTGCCACCCGCCATCTTCATCATCTATCTCCGACCAAGAGGAGGCGCCAAGCATTTGACCATCCCCAACCTGATCACCATCCTGCGCCTTATCCTGGTGCCGGCGGTGGTGCTGGCGATGCTGCAGGCGCGCTGGGACTGGGCTTTTGCCGGGTTCCTCGTCGCCGGTATTTCCGACGGCGTCGACGGGTTCATCGCCCGCCGTTTCAACCAGCAATCCACCCTCGGCGCCTATCTCGACCCGGTGGCCGACAAGCTGCTGCTGGTTTCGGTGTTCGTTGTCATGAGCTTCATCGGGCAATTGCCCCTGTGGCTTGTCGTCATCATGGTGTCGCGCGACGCGTTGATCGTCTGCGCGGTGGTGTTGTCCGCCGTCATGACCCATCCGGTCGAGATGAAACCGTTGTTCGTGTCGAAGGCCAACACCGCGATCCAGATCGTGCTGGCCGCGCTTGTGCTGGGAGAACTTGCCCTTGCCGTTCATCTCGACCCGCTGAGGTCAGTTCTCATATTGCTGTCCGGGGTCTTGACCGTGGCTTCGGCCGCAGCCTATCTCGTGACTTGGCTGAGGCACATGAGCGGCTATGGCGAAGGCTCCACTCCGGACATCTGAGACAGAAGCGGCAGCGATCGAGGCCGCGGCCGCCGACACCGCCGCGTCCGCGACCTTTCGCCGCCAGATCTTCTTCTGGCTGGCCGGCGCCGCGCTGCTGGCGCTTTTCCTCTATGTTTTCAGCGCCATCCTGCTGCCCTTCGTCGCCGGCATGGTGCTTGCCTATTTCCTCGATCCCGTTGCCGACCGGCTGCAGCGGCTCGGCCTGTCCCGTTTCATGGCGACGGTGGTCATCCTCATCTCCTTCCTCATCGTGCTGGTCCTGGCCTTCGTCATCCTCATTCCGGTTCTGGCCACGCAGATGGCGGATTTCGCCGGCAAATTGCCGGAATATCTGACCCGGCTGCAAAGCCTGATCACCTCGTTCGATCCGAAATGGCTGGAACAGAAGTTCGGCGTCAACGCCAATAGCTTGCGCGACGGGCTGAATTCGCTGCTGACCTCGGGCTTCGGCCTGATCACCACCGTCTTCACCTCGCTGTGGAGTTCCGGCATGGCGCTGGTCTCGGTGGTCAGCCTGTTCGTGGTGACGCCGGTGGTCGCCTTCTACATGCTTCTCGACTGGGACCGCATGGTGGCGGTCATCGACGGTTGGGTGCCGCGCGACAACGTCGCGACCGTGCGCGCCATCGCGCGTGACATCAACACCGCAACCGCCGGCTTCGTGCGCGGCCAAGGCACGCTGTGCCTGGTGCTGGGCGCCATGTATGCCACCGGGCTGACGCTGACCGGGCTGAATTTCGGCATCCTCATCGGCCTGTTCGCCGGGCTGATTTCCTTCATCCCTTATGTCGGCTCGCTGACCGGGCTGGTGCTGGCCGTCGGCGTCGCCTTCGTCCAGTTCTGGCCGGACTGGACGATGATCGTCGCCGCCGCGGTCGTGTTCTTCATCGGTCAGTTCATCGAGGGCAACATCCTGCAGCCGCGGCTGGTCGGCAAAAGCGTCGGCCTGCACCCGGTATGGCTGATGTTTTCGCTTTTTGCCTTCGGTGCGCTGTTCGGCTTCGTCGGCTTGTTGATCGCGGTGCCGGCTTCTGCGGCCGTCGCCGTGCTGGTGCGGTTCGCCATTGCCCGCTATCTCGAATCGCCGCTCTACAAGGGCCGCGGCGCGGCACCTGTGCCGCAGCTTCCAGCCGATCGCGGCGGCGGCCACCGCACGCAACCGCGTCGCTGAAGTGACTGCCCAGCCAACCGACCCGCCACGCCAGTTGCCGCTCGATCTCGGCCATGGCACCGGCTATTCGCGCGACGAACTCGTCGTCTCCGGCACCAACAACCAGGCGGTGGCGCTGGTCGACCGCTGGCCGGACTGGCCATCGCCGGTGGTGGTGCTGGCCGGTCCCGCGGGTTCGGGCAAGACGCATCTGGCCTCGATCTGGCGCGCGCGTGCCGATGCGGTGGCGGTCGACGCCAGGCGCATCGGCGACAGCATTGCCAATCTCGGCGCGCGGCCGACACTGATCGACGATGTCGATACCGGCGCGGTCGATGAACAGGGCCTGTTCCATCTGATCAATGCGGTGCGTGGTGCCGGGTCGACGCTGCTCCTGACGGCGCGCCGCTTCCCGTCCGCCTGGGGCGTCACGCTGCCTGATCTCGCCTCACGGCTGAAAGCGGCGGCGACAGTGGAAATTCATGAGCCCGACGATCTCCTGCTCGCCGGCGTCATCACAAAACTGTTCGCCGACCGTCAGATCGAGGTCGAACCGCATGTCGTGCAGTATCTGGTCCGCCGTATCGAGCGCTCGCTGGCGACAGCGATGCGCGTGGTGGAGCGGCTCGACCGGACCGCGCTCGAACGCAAGACGCCGATCACCAGGGCGCTGGCAGCCGAAACCGTCAACGCCATGGACGAAGGGCAGGGCGAATTCGAGATTTAGCCTGAGAGGCCAGTGTCAGAGCCACATTCTGGCGAAATGACGGACCGCGAGGTAGACGGCAGAGTGAGCGGCGATATAGCCGGCGGCGACCAGCACAAACATTCCGATACTGATACGCCAGGAGCGGGAGACGACAGCGCCTGGGGCCTGCCTCGCCTGTCTGCGGCTTTCACGGTTGTTCCACATCGCCAGCGCGGCGCAGGCAATTGCCCACGTCACCATGAACGGAACGGTGATGCCGGCATAGGCAAAGTAGGCCGGTCCGAAAAGCGACACCCAGGCATCGATTCCAAGCATCTGAACCCCCTGTTGCCGAACCGGCCCGCGGCTGCCGGATGCACGACCGGAGCCGGAGCAAGTGACCATATGGCTGCGCCGGGCATTGGGCTGTGAGGGGATGGTCGGAGTGGAGAGATTCGAACTCCCGACCCTCTGGTCCCAAACCAGATGCGCTACCAGGCTGCGCTACACTCCGAACGGTCTGTTGCCTATTCATTTCGGTGGTGCATGGCAAGTGCAAAAACCCGCGAGAGCAAAAACCTTGCCGCCGTGCGCATTGCGCAGTAATGACGGGCGAAGGGTGGCGATGCCGCCTTGCACAAGAACGAGGTGGCCATGTCCGCGCGCATTTTCAGCCCAGCCAAAACCGCGATGCAGTCCGGCAAGGCCAAGACCGGCCACTGGGTGCTGGAATTCGATCCCGAGACGCGCAAGAAGATCGATCCGCTGATGGGCTATACGACGTCGGCAGACATGAGAAGCCAGATCAGGCTTAGCTTCGACACGCGGGAAGAGGCGGTGGCCTACGCCGAAAAGCAAGGGCTCGCTTTCCGCGTCGAAGAGCCGAAAGAGACCAAGCGCCGCCAGATTTCCTATGCGGAGAATTTCCGCTATGACCGCAGGACGCCCTGGACGCATTGAACGGCGCCCAGCGCCAGAATATCCAGCCGGTCCAAAGGCCGGCCAGCGGTCCCGTAGCTCAGCTGGATAGAGCACCGGCCTTCTAAGCCGATGGTCACAGGTTCGAATCCTGTCGGGATCGCCAGCATTTCCAAGGGTTTTGAGAGTTTGTGGTAGCTCATTTTCAAGACCTTTTACAATCGTTTTACAATTTTTGTTCTCTAGGGGTTCTTCTGCATGCGATCGATAACCGCATCGGAGAGCCCCTGATCGGTAGCCAGATAGTGCTTTTCGAGCACCGATTTGATCTCGGCCATCGAGTGGCCAGATATGCGTGAAATGTCCTCGATCGAGGATCCTTCCCTGGCTCGCTCGCAGATGAACGTGCCGCGCAGATCGTGATAGGTGACGCCCTTGATGTTGATCTCCTCGGAGGCCATCGCCTTGCCCCAGGACGTCTTGAAGCCATCCTTGGTCCATGGCCGGCTGCGAGAATTCAGGCAGACCCGCATCTTGTCCTTATTGGTGACGGCCAGCGGATCCAGCAGAGCCTTGAGCCGAGGGTTGGCCTTGACCTTGAGCTGCTTGCCAGTCTTCGACTGCTTGAACATCAGGTAGATGCCGTCCCACTGCTTCCAGGTCATCGACAGGATGTCACCCTGGCGCTGACCGGTGGCGAGAGCGATCTCGAATGGCAGCAACAGGTGCGCCTCAAGCTTCTCGCGCAGGATGGCTATCTGCTCGGCGGTCCACAGGAAATCCTTTCTGGATCCCTTGTAGAGTCGGGTGATGCCGGTGCAGGGGTTCTTGTCTATCCCGTCATATTCATTCTCGATGGCGTAAGAGAACACCTTCGAGAGGGAGAAAAGCGCCTTGTCGGCCTTTCTTGGATTGGCCCGCATGCGGCGATGCCATTTACGAATGTCGCCCTTGAAGCCCTTCGCTTGCGTGAAGGAGAGGGGCAGCCCCGGCCATTCCTTGAGGATCAGCTTGTGGGCATATTGGTGATCGACACGAGTGCTTTCAGCCAGAGCCAGGAAGTCGGGATTGAGCTCGGCTTCCGGCCCGGTGAAATATTCGATCAGGGTATCCAGGGTCGGAATGACCTTGGAGATCTCGGCCGCCTTGTCCTTGAGACGGGCATGCTCGCGAGCAAACGCCTCGGTGTGCGGCGCCGACTTCATACGGGGGCCGCCACGCCAGGCGTAGTAGTAGATCTCCTTCGATCCATCAGCCAGCGTCATCTTGACCTTGTGGATACCCTTAATCTTCACGATCACGGTTCCTCTCCCTCCAAGCCCTGTATTCATCCAGGTTCTTAAAGGCGGACGGAGAGGGACTCTCGTCAAGAGCCGGTGCGGCGATATCGGCGAGAGATTTGGGGATAAGTCGGTAAACAGCGTTTCCGATCTTGACTTCCACGATAGCTTTTTCGGCATCAGCCGCCCGAATCAGCGACTGAGCTTGGCGTTGGGAAATGGCGAGGGAGCGTGTCACGAACGTTCTTCCAGGTAGGTTGCCCAGGCACGGAGCCAGGTGACTACCTCTTTGGTTGTGTGGTCGGTGAGCATGAGCTCGATGCAAGCCTGGGAAGCTGCCTCGGAGTTGTTCCGGTGCATCTCCTTCGTGGCCTGCAGAGCATGCTCGTTGATGTCGATTTTCGACATTATGCGGCTGCCTTTTCTTGATAATCAGGAAGAGATAATCCCCGATAATAGCCCTCGGCTTGGAGGTGCTGCATGATCCTGCGGACCTGCTTGCGAGCTGAGCGATTGAGGTGTTCGTAGTCCTGGATCTCCTTCTCGGTGGATCCTTCCCAGGGCGACAGCGCCGGCAGCATGTGCTCGAGAGCCTTGCCGAAAGAGCTGTCCTCGGGGACGATCAGCGTACCGGTGTCGACCAGGTGCTGGAGCAGGTAGAAGGCGATGATGCCTATCTTCCTTGGATCGGGATTGTCGTCCTTTACGTAAGGCTCGACCATGTCCATGTGGACCCGCTCAATGCGCCGCAGCAGGGACATCTGCTTCTTCTCCGGGTAAACGCCGGCGATCGCCTCGTTACACGCCTTGATCAGCAGGAGCTTGGTCCGCTGGAAGGTCTTGTGGGATTCGGCGAACTTCTGGTCAGTGGCCAGACGCTCATTGAAGGCGTCCCAGGCGGCTTTATCCTGCACCCTTGGCTCGGCGCAGTTGGCGCCACAGATGAGCACGCTCAGCATGACGTGAACGGGCAGCGAGAGTTCAACTCGCTGGGTATCATTCATATAGGACATGGGGTTTTCCTAGATAATGTGGAATTGCTTATTGCCTATCCGCAACCAGAAAAAAAGCCCACGGTTATTAAAACCGCGGGCCTGTGGATAACTAAAAATACCCCACATTTTATTGTGGGGTATTATCTTAATAATCAGCTGAGCGCATAATTCGCGTTGCGGATGTCGTGCGCCAGGCTGGGATCGAGCTTGTTGACGACGATCTGATGGCCAACCATCTGCGAGACGATGAAGCCGAGCAGATCCGATTCGGCGATCTCGGCCAGCAGATTGTTGTATTGCCAGCGGAGGTCGTTGCCGTAGTTGGCCAGACACCTGAAGCAGTCATGCACCGAGATCAGCTCGAAAGGCTTCTTGGGCAGGCTGCGGATCAGGTTCTCGATATGCGTGTGGCTGACCAGACCGATGTTGTCGATGTCGAGCAGCTGGAGAATACGAGCCGATAGGAAGCCCGAATCCTTGAAGTGGCCCCACAGGGTCTGAACGAGCTTGTCCTGCGGCCTGCGGGTGCTGCGGCCCGCTGCGCCGGCATCCAGCAGCTTTACCAGCTCCTGGATCTTCTCCGGCTTGTAGTTGCAGCGCCATCCCATCTCCCGGACGATCATGCCGTCGACTGAGTGAGTCATGTTGGCGTTCAGCGAGCGGCCGTTCTTGATCGGCATGTTGGCCTTATACGAGATGTCGAACGGCTCGTTGAGGAACTGCACGGTCTCGGTGACCGAGCCCATGACTTTGATGACGACATGGAAGTTGTCCGGCAGCACCCACTCGTTGGTGAGGGCCGTCGGATCCCAGATCGCCAGCATGGTCTCGTTGATGTTCCAGGCGCCAGGAGCACGCTCCTCCATGGTCTCGTAGAAGGTGCTGAGCAGCTCGCCTTCGCCGAAGACCTGTTTCGGCTGTGCCGTGGAACCATAGAAGGCAGTCATGATCGCTTTTTTGGTCAGCTTCCGGTCGATCTTGGCGCTCTCCCCGAGCTTGTCGACCATGTCCTGGTAGACTGAAACATAGGCGTCTTCACGCTTGCCGGTGTCGACGACGTTGCAGATCTCGGCTGCCTTACGATCGCCGGCCAATACCGACAGGATCTGGATCCCGGAGCAGGTGGCATCGAGAGAGATCGGATAGCCGGTTGGCCTGCCAGCAGTGACGGCTTCCCAGGCCAGGATGCCGGCATAGAAGAGGGCCGGTTCGTCGGCCTGGGAGACCAGGGCATGGAGCTGATGCTCGTTCTGGTCGAACCAGCTGATACGATCATCCCAGTCCTGCTTGTCGAAGCCGAAATTGTTGGCGATGTCGATCTTGAGGTATTCCTTCGGAGTGAAAGTCTGGAACATGTGGTAGCGCTCCTGTTGAATGGTTAAGCGATTGATGCGTCGGCGAGCTTCATGAGATTGTGCTTGGCACGCTCTATGTCCCATAGGACTGAGCCACCGTCGGCGATCGACGATGCGAAATACTCCGCACCCGCCTTGTCTATGCCGATGATGAGCACACGGTCGAGCTGACCGATTGCCTTGCTCAACAGCCGGTCGGGGTTGAGATCCAGGGTGGTGATTACGTTTAAATCCACGACATTGTCAGTCATGTAGTTTTCCTTCGTGGGCTTTGGTTCAGTAGACGTAGAGCAGCCCGCGAAACAGTTCGGCCTGTTCGTGTTCCTGGAAGAAGACGAAGCTGTGCCTCAACATGAATGGATACATCATGTTGTGGTCTGGTTCGAAATGATCTTTGAGGATCTCGAGCGTCTTGACTTGATTTTTATTGAATTTGGGTAGGCCAGTTAGCTCGACATACGGGTAGTTGTTCCGAAGATATTGGTTGTCGAGCTTCCCGTTGGGGTTCCTGCCGTACCGCCAGATGTCGATGTCTATGTCGACATAGACCATTATTTGCGTTCTCCGTAGCTTGACGGGACCGAGACGATTGCTGGGCCAGGCAGTATGGCGATAGCCACCCCGCCTATGCCGATCTTGGTGATGCAGGGTCGGAGATCCGTGTGCGCAAGTGGGGGGCCAATGTCATCTCGACCATTTTTCCAGTTTTTCATGGGATTATCTCCAAAATAGAAACAGCCCCGGAATGGGGCTGCTCTAGGGCTTGGCGTAGTCGGTCAGGCTGGGGTCAGCTAACCATAAGGAGGAGGGACTTCGATCCTACTTCGAGGGATCTGAAAGTGCGTGAAGCGGACCATCGTTTCCGTCTCCTGATTATCAACGAGATAATGCTAGGCGATTATCTCTTGATTTGCTAGGGGGTTTTCATGCCCATTTCCACAGAAAATTCTTATAAGTCCGTGGCAGATAGATGTTCCCTTTCCCGCTTTTAAGCGGCTTGCCCTCGGCAACGCTACGAATGCCGAATGGCCGCCCATTAACGTGCCGAGCAGCCTCTTCAATCGAGACGAAAGTCTGATAGAAGGAGCCATCTAGACGATATGCGGTCACGGCCCTTTGATTATCAAATCGTTTGCCGAGTTTAGCCTCGTCTGCCCCCTTTAATTGGTTCTTTTGCCACGTCATTAACTGGATATTGCTAAGAGAATACGGCTTGTTGCAGTCTTTCCGATCAACGCTAGGTTTTTGGTTTTTATCAAACTTGGATTTAACCCAGTTACTCCAAAGTGTTGGGAGCTCAGGTTGAGCATCCAACCATGTGAGAAACTGCTCCAGAGAATAGCTAGGCGCAGGATGTCCTCGTTTGATTGATGACTGAAGTTGGTCGTTGTACAGGTTCCGAAAAACGCGGATTGGATCACTTCTCCGATATTTCGTGCGGAAACATTCACGACAGATTGTATTTCGCCCGTCCCTATTACTTTTTCTTAGATGAAACTCGGTAATAGGGATAGTCCTTTGACAGTCCTTACATTGTTTCATTCGTCTGTGATAATCTCCTGATTGCTAAATTCGATCATAGCCTTCTGCCAAGCATTACCTTGGTAGTTACACACGTATCCCTGACAGTATGTGCGGCCTCTTTTGTCGAATTTATGGGTAAAATAAAATTCTCCTTCTGAGGCTAGACCGAGATGGTCCATGACATCGAAAGCACTGCGATTAAACTTTTCGAATGCCTTCACACGTTTTTGGTAATCCCCCGCCTCTTCGTCTGGTTTTGGCTTATCCAAACTTTTCCATTTGTTTTTAATAGTCTCAACGGCCTGTCGATTCAATTTGAACTTGGTCTGGTTGACCGCGTTCAGGTGGTCCAGGCAGACGTCGAACTCGTGATGGTTGTTGCGCAGGATGACCGAGTCCTTGCTGGTGTAGTAGCCGCTGGACTTGTTGCTGGTGAGTTCCTTGGGCGGTACAACCATAGGTAGGGGATACTGGTAGCGATCCAGATCCTCTTGCACGTCGGCCGAGATGCCGAACTTGATGACGAACTGCCTGGTGAAGGGGTTCCAGTCGACCAGGTCAGCCTCACTGGCTTTGACCAATTCGTCGGCAGTCCGCTGGCAGTCGTCGCCGAAATGCTTGCGCAGGGTGCCGACCAGAATCGGCAGCTCGGCCCGCTTGTGCAAGACCATCTGAACCAGGAGATCGAAGCCGAACTCGACGTTGATCTCGTGGTCGATCATATAGTGCTCGAAATCGAATTCCTTGCACTGGACGAACTCGCCTCGGATCCTGGGAAACAGCTGGTTCTTGTGGAACAGCTTCTCGATCTCGATCTGGAATTCCATCATGCCTTTCGTCTCCTTTTCTGGCTCCAGATCCAAAAGGAACGGGAAGCGTGTGGTAGCAGGTGGAGCATGCAAAAAAGGCCGCTCATTGCTGAGCGACCTTGCTTTTTGAATCACCAATAATGATGTGGTGATTATCTGGATAATCAATCTGATCCAGGGCATCTGCTTAGGCTTTCAGCCCCACCAGGCGGAACACCTTATTGTTGGCATCGTCTTCCGGGATAAAGATCCGGCTGAGTGCGAAGCTTCGGCGAGCAGCTCGTGAATCATCCCATCCCGAGATGAACCAGCCTGGCTGGTAACCGAATGCTGGATTGCGATGAAATTCAACTGAGTCGACCTCGATCGTACGATCTGAAGATTCGCCACGGTGGTTGAGATAGATGAAGGTGATCTTCATGTTCATGGTATCTCCAGCATGTTTTTGATTGTGGTGAGCTTGTCTCGTTTGCCCCGCTCATAAGCCTGCTGGAGAAGCGCTACGAGAGCGTTTCTCTGGTAGGCAGCGTGACCACCCTTTCCGTTGATAAAGCGCTGTTCACCGTAGGGTGAATAGGTGCTGACTGGGCCGACAACGCATTCGTCCCAGTCCGTTGATGTGGATGAGGTTAGGTGCCCTTCACTGCTGCGCTTCCAGTAGCTGATACGGCAGAAACGATGATGATCGTCGCTCATGCGCCACCATGGCCATTTTTGCAGGATCTGCCTGATGGCGTGTCGAACTGGGATTCCCCGCATACAGGGCATTTCGGCCTGCTGCTGGCGTCGATGATGGCTCGCTTGGTGAGCTCGCCCTCGATATGCCGGTCGGTGTTGAGGTTAAAGATCGCCTTCTGCAGGGTCTCGACTGAGATGGCCAGGTTGGGCCACTCGATGCTGATCCGCCCTTCAGCGAGTTCATCGTCGACGGCAATGAATGGCCCGAATTGCTCAGGAAAGGTTTGCTTTCGTTCCTGCATGCTCTCGATGTCGCTGATCAGGCTTTTCATGGCATCCAGCGTGGCCGCTGTGTTTGCCATCATCGCGAGGAAGACTTCCTCATGAGCGACGGTGATCTCGCCGTTGAACTGGATCTTGGCGAACCAGTTTCCGTCCTTGTAGACGCCGTAGAAGCTGGGCTCGCCATCGGCGACGAAGGTGTATTTGGGCATGGTTCAGTCCTTTGAAAGGCCGACGAAGAAGGCGCGATCTTCGATGCGCCGCGGCGTGTTGTTGGCGTAGATGATGGTGTCGCCGTCCAGGAATTCCTGGTGGGCTCTTACGTCCCATCTCTCGTGGATGTAGCCGGGATCCCCGAAGACGCAGCGCCATTTGCGGAGCTGCTCTTCGGTGAAGGCTACGAAGTGAACTATGTTGACCATAGCTCACTCCGCGGATGGCTCTTCGGCTTTTGCGGGTGTGCTGGCATGCATGAAGCCAGCGAACAGGGCGACTGCGATTATCAAGATAATCACACCTGGGATGAAGCCGAACGTCTCGAACATCCAGATCTCGAGGGCCACGATTGCCAGGCATACGCCGGCGAGCAGTATCGTGCCTAGAAAGCCGACTATGAATTTCTCAGTTTTCGGGCTCATGAACGATTGCTCCTACGGCTCTGCCTGAGATCACGATCTCAGCGCACTTGATGCATATGTCGTGTCTAGACCCGCCCATACCGGTGGCGATGCCTCCGCATAGCTGGCAGGTGCCAACAGATGCGTTGACAAACGAACCAGGTTTCAAAGGATAGACTGGCGTCAGAATGTAATATTCAGGCTTCTCCACTGACTAGTTCCTTCTTGAATTGCTCCTCCAGGGCGGCCATTTCGGAGACCAAAGCTTCTTGCTTCTGGATCTCCTGGGGTGTCATTTTTCCGATCTCAATCGGATCCGCATATTTGGGATCCATCAGATCAGGTTTCGGCCAGCCGAGCAGAACGTGCTTCCACTCGGCAACCTCGTATTCCGCCCGATTCAGAAAAGGACCAGAGTATCTGTGAGGTGTGATCTCTCGGCCGCCGCGGTTGACGAACACAAAGTGTTCTTCGCGATTGTCGCTGAGCTTCATGGTCTTGATACCGATAGTGATTGGTTCGCTCATTTTGATTCTCTTGCTTTGGCTCGATCGAGCCTTTCGATTTCAGCAACTATGAGGGCACCTGCCTTGACCAGGTCTCGACGACGGTTGGTAGGCTTCCACCAAGAGCGGTCGAATGGCCAATAGTGGTCGAGCACAGTCCGCAGATAGTCATTCATGCTGTAACCACCGATGGCATTGCGATAATCGGTGGCATTTGCGCCGGCTACGAGCGCATAGATCCCCCCTGCTCGTGCGAGCTGGCCTTCGGTGTATTGATCGTCTTTCTCTACGTTCCAGCCGTAGCCTTCGATCTGGCGCTTCCGCTCGGCCACGATGCTTTCGATAGCGTTCATCATTTCTGGTTCTCCTGGTAGGCCAGCTCGCGCAGGGCACGGACGATGGTGTTGCCGATCTTGGTGCTGCTTGGGTAACAGCGGACCCACGAGCCAGGCATGTTGCAGACCACCTCGTAGTTGGGCTTCATGCCAGTGAGGTAGATGCGCTTCTTGATCTCGCGCTTGTTCATTTGGCTTGCTCGACCAGCTTGGCCAGGCCGTCCATGGCAGGGTTGATCAGCGTGTTGTAGCGTTCGAGCTCATGGGGTTTGAGCCCTCCTCTTGCAGCGTAGGAGGCATAGGTAATTGCTGGGCCGAGGCATTGTTGCTGGATCCATTCGAGCTGAGCTCTGGTTAGATCGGTCATGGTTATTTCCTCGATTTGGCTCGGGCTTTGCCCTGGGCCTTGCGTTGAGCTTTCTTCTTGGGATCGGCATGAGCCTTGATCGGCTTGCCGGTGCTGAATCGACGCCGCGGTGCGATCGAGTATTGATCGAGCGGCTCATAGTTGAGGGGGCCTATTGAAGCGAAGGCAGCCAGGGCTCCAAGCGCTGCAATGCTTCTAAAATTAGAGTCCATGGGTTTTAGGCGCTCCTACGCCGATTTTCTCGAAAATGGGAATTTGGTATTTAGTAGGTCGAAATCGAGTCGGATTTCCATCCTACTTTTTCGACTTTTCCACAGGCATTTTCCTGATTATTTTTAAAGATTATCGATCACGATAATCCATGATAATCCGGCCAAGATGGTTCAGGCCCATGCCTGAGCCCCCGACACGAAGATCGACGCCCCAGAATGTGTCGCCCCAGTGGTTGCCTTCGACCAGCATCACGCCCTTGGTGGCCATGAGCTTGGCCTTCAGATCGGGGTTCTGGTCGTATTTGGCCGCGGTCAGCTCAGCCATGACGGCGAGCTTGATGTCGTTCCAATCCTCGCGGATCGTTACCTTGGACCCGTAGACCTTGGCATAGCTGGCCGATCGCTGGTTCTGGATCAGCTGCCAGTCCTTTGGATCGAGGGATTTGGCGGCCTGGTAGGCATGCTCATTGGATTCCCAGGTCCATCCGCCGATGACTATCGGTGCATGCCAAAAGTTTGACAGCCAGCGATAGTCTCCCTGAAACGCATTGATTTCCTTCATGGTTCTCTCCTGGTCTATCGACGTTCAAAAAGGAGGAGGCGCTCCCGGTCAGATGGGAACGCCTCCTCAAGGTACGAGGTAGTGGGTGCTGCACTCCGTAGCAGCGGCACGCACGGTTTGAGCCTCTGGGGCTGCCATATTTAAGGTCCAATGGGCAGGACCCGCATTCAGCGGATAGATTGATCACGATACCTTACACGTACGGCGGCCCGACTGGAGGAAGAGCCCGTACTTACTTTGTCGGCGTGCGATCGAGATGATTTAGTTGATAATCGGTGCGCCAGGTGTGCCCGAATGAGCGGTCGATATGAGGGCGCTATGTCTTGATCCTATGGATCCCGGTAGACAGGTAGGCGATGCAGTTAAAGCTTCATGCTAGTCCCCTGTGTTGGTGGCTGTTTTTTCCACTTGGGTATCGTGCGGCCGAAGCCGGATTCAGATGCTGTTCAGCGCCTCGTAGCAGTGCCAGGCTGAGGCCATTGCACGCTTGGAGCCGGTGAGTTCGAATGTGCCAAGACCCTGGATGTAGATGTCGCGGGAATTGGCGAGAGCCTTGATGGTCTCCTGGTTGACGTCCATGAACGCCACGCTCTGAGCATCGCCGGCGAAGGCTTCCATGACGCCAGCAGCACCAGTCGAAGCCGTAACGACGGCTTTGTAGGTCTGGCCTGGGTTCACCTGCAGGCCCATGATCATGAAGCTCGTCATGTCCTTGGAGAAGGCGATCATCAGGGTGCGGCCGCTGTGATACTCGACAGTGGCATAGCAGCTGTTGCTGTTCGTGCTGCCGAACACGGACCAGTTGCCAACCTGTTCCCAGGTGGCGACCTTGGCCTGAACAGGGAATGAGAACGAGGTGAGAATGGCCAGCATAGCCAGCGAAAAGGTGAGATACTTCAGCATGTTCTTGGTCCCCTATCAGGAGTGAAATTTGAGAGGGAGAGCCGACGGATTTCTCCTTCGCTCTCCCTCGTTAACCCAGTCCCGATTGAGGGGACATACGGGCTTGGGTCGGTGTTACTCGGCCGCGTCGGCGAGCTCCGGACGCTTCAGGAGCAGCGCCGGATTGAAGGCGAACTCGTTCTGGCCCTGGGCGATCGCAACCGGCTTGTTGACGCGACGGATCTTGACGACGAGGTTCAGCGTCTGCTCTTCGCCGGGTTCCAGCGGCAGCTGCTGAAGCATTTCGAGCAGCTGGTTCTGGGCCGAGATCTTCTTGACGAACTCGACGTTCTGGCCACGGATCTTGGCCGCGTCCATGGTGTCGATGGGCTGGCCGAGAGGCAGCGAGATGAACTCGACGCCTTCGGCAGTGGTAACCTCGTAGCCGACGTTCAGCCAACGATCAGCCTTCGGCTTCTCGTTCGGATCGGTCTGGTTGCCGAAAGGCATCGAGCGGCCGACAGCCTGGGGATTACGGTTGTTGCGGATTTCGTTGAAGTCGATAGCCATGAGTGGTAGCTCCTTGATCTGGCGGTTGATGATGAAAGTCCGAGAACGCGCGAAGCGCGAACCGAAGAAAGCAATGGAAGATCAGCTAGATGAGATCTTCCATGCCCCGTGAGAGGCGATAGTCGTTCTCGACGACACGATAGAACATGCCGTAGAAATCACTGCAGCCGAAGCTGTTTGCCCAGTCACAGAACTCCTGTGCCTTGGCTTGGTGTTCGCTGGCGTTAGGAATACCGCCGAGAATGTGCTTGTCAGCGATATACTCACGATTGAGATTATCGACGGCGATTATCTTCATTTGCAGTCTGCCTTCCGACCGTAGAGGTTGTTGAAGCCACGCTCGATCAGGCCGATTGTACATTGTGCGTAGCCTTTACGAAGCAGGTTGAATGCGATGCACCGTTGGCCTAGCCAGCGCTGCTCGTAGTAGTCAGCGATGTGCTGACAGGGGACCGGTGTGATCTGCTTCATTGGTTCAGCGGATGACGTGGTCATAGATCCACGTCCCGCCAAAGGCGGCGATGAAGGCAAGTGATGCCATCAGAACGATCTCAGCGAGCTCCCAGGACGGATGAGGCCCGAATGGGAGATCCATTGGCTCACTCCATCGTTCGCTACGCTCACTCAGTCGTGGTCCTGCGGACTCATCGTGAGAATCCGCAATGCGGATGTTCCTGCGAGCTCGAGCGACTGCTTCTTCGCATTCGAAGTCGAGATCGAGACTGAAGTCGAGCGGAGCACGATCCTTAAAAGGCATTGGTCATCTCCCAGATGGGAGCGAGCCTGCCGTCATGGCCGATGAACTGGTCATCATCCATGAAGTGGTCGAACTGATCGTCGACAATGGCATGAGAGCCATATGCCTGGTGGTTGAGCTGAGCGATAGGATCGCTCGAATAGACGGTGACGACATAGTCGTGTGGCATCGATTGGGCAACATGGTTGGCCATTGGAAGTCTCCAGCGATGTGAGGATTGATAGGATAATGGAGCATGGTCTGCTCCACATTATCTTGTGGGATTAACAGGATAATTAGATAATACTATCCTGAAAATAGGTAGGACCTGGGCCGTAGCCCAGATCCAGTTAGGCTTTAGGCTCCCTGCGGAGCCAGAAGCTGAGCGTATTCAGCATGATTTTGCTGATACAGTTTTGCGAGTTCAGCATCCTGCTTCAGTTCCCTGACCAGGGTAGCTTCACGCTTGGACTTGGCGAATGCAGCCTCATGGATGAGGTTGTCGTCGTAGTCCTTCATTGCGAACAGATGCGCTTTGCGCTGCTCTTCCTTGGCCTTGGTGATGAAGGCAGTAAGCATGTCGACGCTGTCAGATCCTGCCTCGATGACCTTGGCAATGGACTGAGCTGATGCGTTAACGGTGCCGAGCACCGAGATGATTGAGGACGATGCAGATCCACGAACAGTAGCCATGATGATGTCTCCACGTTGATGAGTGATGATGATGGGATGAACGCCATGAACCCGCGAAGCGGGGGTGTGCAGTGTGATGAGACACAAAGACACCGGGGGGTAGTTTAATCACCGGGCAGGTGTGCCCGTGTGAATAGCACACCAGGACGTAGCTATCAGATTTCCCCTAACCCGATTATATAAATAATATTATCTGCATAATGTGCCAGATAATGAGCGATAATGGAACCAAAGATAATCACGCTTATAATCTGGTAATGGGTTATCAAAAAATATAGCGCAGAAAATCCCTTAATGATTTTCAAATCACTGAGGTAATTATTAACTTTAATATTGATTGAATGGGCTTTAGCCCTAAGCCCGGGTGAATCCCTTGGGATTTACCAATAGCTTCGCCCGTCCGTCGTTTCCTTATCTTCATTCTTCCAAAGGGAAGGGGATAGGGAACTAGACAGGGGGAGGGTGGGTCACACCGAATCGGAATATGCCACTAGGGTAGGAAGATAATCCTAGCTTGTCAAATCGCCAGGATTACCAAGGGTTCTGGGACTGGTTCCCTGGAGAGTTGCCTATCGTGACTATCGCTAGTGAAAGGTGGGCGAGAGCCAGGAGCCCTCGGCGACGTCCACTTCGTACCAGCCAAGCTCGGCCGAGCCGGCGAGCAGGGTGACTGCATCGAAGGGGATCTCGGTCGGGTTGCCATCCTTGTCGAGCATCATGGCGACCGGCAGCACGAGACCGTTGTCCAGGCCGATGGTCATCTCTTCCATTGGTTCCCTGTCCCCGACGATGTCGGCCACCTCTTGATCGGACAGGTCGAGCAGTTTGATCTCGGCCATTACCAGCGGCTCCCAGGGAACACGATCATGTAGGCGAGCAGCCCGAATAGGGCGTATCCGCCATATACCATAAAATCAGCCATTTAAAATCTCCTTGCATTATCTAACTAATGGTGGTCTAAATCCTAACGGGATTATCTTATAAACCCCATTTGATAATGCAAGGAAATAATCATGAATGAAGCATGCAAGCCGAAGGTCGGCCCCAAGGTCCTCGAACTGAAGCGCAAGACCGTCTTCAAGTCAGGCAACCATCTGAACCTACGCAACGTCACCGAATGGGACGCCAAGGGCACCTACGTCCGCCTGAAGTGCGACGAGGGCTACGTCCTGATCCGCGAGAAGAGCGTTGACTACCACATCATCGCCCCCGCCCCTGACGGCATCACGGGCTGAGGCTGAAGTCATGAGCAGCAACAGCGCATACGAAGCCGCCAAGGAAAAGATCAACGAAGCAAGCCGGGCGATCCGCGAGCTGGAGAACAGCCGGGAAAAGAGCCTGGCGCTGACCAAGCTCGACGAGGCCCGGCACTGGGTCGAAGACGATCGTCTCCGGGCGCACTACGCCGCCGGCGGCCACTGATCCCTCAGCCATCCCCTATTCAATCAAGGAACATCTCTATGAATAAGCACGTCACCGAGCAGGAACTGGTTGACAGCGCCAAGGGCGAACGCATCACCCTCGAAGCCCTGAACCAGAATATCGTCGACGAGTTCTACTTCACTGCGGCGCAGGGCATTTTCGGCCAGGGCGTCGACTCGGGCGCCTATCATCCAATCCCGGCCGGCAGCACTGACATGCCCGAGGCATGCAAGCTGCTGACCATTTGTGTCCTGGTTCTCCGGAACGGTTTCACCGTCACCGGTCACAGCGCATGCGCCGACCCGAAGAACTTCAACGAGGAGATCGGCCGCCGCTTGGCACGCACTGACGCTGCCAACAAGATCTGGGCGTTCATGGGTTACGAGCTGAAGAGCCGCATGGCCCGCGACCAGCGCCTGGTTGGGGGATCCCCGGTCGAGGCGGCTGAAGGCTTCACCACCTATATTGGCACCAAGGTTGTTCACGCGATCCCCATGGATCGGATCGGCTACAATGAGTTGCGCGGTTGGGAGATGCCCACCGACGAGAACAACGACGAAGGCTACCTGGTCGAATACGCCGACCGGGTTGAACGCAACCCCGCCGTCCCCGGCATGCAGGGCTATGCCAGCTGGTCCCCCAAGGAAGTGTTCGAGCGAGCCTACCGGCCCGTGCGCGCGGCAGAGGCGCAGCCGGCAGCCGCAAGCGCGGAAGGGACCGGCGAGGCGAGCACCACGATCGACGCAAGTAAGATCATCGCCTCTGGACACACCTCGCTGCTCCCCGACTGGAAGACAGAGACCAAACAGGTCTATGTCCAGGAGTACGACGCCATCTTCAGCGTCCCTGTCAAGGAAGAGACCTGGCTCGATCGTGCCAAGGCTGAGCTCGCCGAGCTGACCGCCCGCTACGAGAAGCTCGAAGTCTTCCTCCGGACCGATGCCTTCTCACGACTGCCGAACGCCGACCGCAAGGACATCTACGTCCAGGTCAACCACATGGAAGGCTACAAGCATGCGCTCGCCAAGCGTGTGGCCCGAGCCAACTCCATTGCGGCCGCAGCTGACGGGCGGGTTCTGCAACAGCAGGCTCAGCAGTTCCAAAACAGGGACGCCGGCTGATCATGAGCGACGTCGCGCAGCACCCGATCCAGGTCAACGCCAAAGGCCGAAGCGGCAAGGCACCCCAAGCCGTAACCCTCAAGGCATACGAGGTTTATCGGCACGTCTATGGCGAGCAGAAGGCCCTGGTTGAGGGCGGCTGCCGCGGCGGTTTTGGTGTCGGGGAGCTGATCGCTTTCCTCTACGCCTCGTCGTTTCCCAAGGCGGAGTGGGCTGCACGAGTGCAGGAAGCATTCCGGGGCTTGGTGATCTGAAACGAAAAGGGCCGAGAGACGCCGGAAAGGAGAACAGCGAAACTCTCGGCCCTTGAACCCTCGCGCGGAAACCCACAAAACGCGGCGAGGGGATTTTAAAAGATAATACTCAAACGATTTTAAAAATGCGATTCGACTAACAATGTGATAATCATTATCATAAAAATAATTTCAGGCAAGAGATAATATGACCAAATCCCTTTTTGACAATCCGCCGCTGCAACAGCCCCAGGTCACAGCCGCCCCCATTGTCCAGCAGCCGCAACCTGCTCCGGCCCCGGCTCCCTCTTCCCTGGTTCCGCTTACGCAGGACGAGGTCAAGCGTGCATTGCCGCAGCATCTCCGGGCATCTGTCACTCAGGGGATCGTCGACACGCTGAACCAGATCTCGACCGATCCGATCGTAGCCGAGAACATCCGCGACAACTTCATCGGCTACTCGGCCATCCTGAAGGAAGGCAAGTTCAAGACCGAGGACTACATCAACGCCGTCGCCTATGTGTCCTACAAGCTGATGGGGCACAGCAACGAGGACGCTTACGCTCGGACGTTCCCGACCCGGTACTCGTTGCTGCTCTCCAAGGGAGCCAGCAAGAAGGACATCTCGGCCTACGTGTCGGCCTTCCACCGCGGCAAGCTGGTGAACCTGGTCATGGAGCAATCCCTGGTTCCGACCTGGGTGCTCAACCAGGACCTGGCCCAGAAGGCGATCAACCAGCTGGCCACGCTCATGGTCAGCGCCAACTCGGAGAAGGTCCAGGCCGACGCTGCCATCGGACTGCTCAACCACCTGAAGAAACCAGAGCCCAAGGGTGACTTCCAGATCAACCTGAATCAGGCCGAGAGTTCGGGCATGAAGGAGATGCGTGACATGCTGGGCAGGCTTGCCTCCCAGCAGCGCGACCTGATCGAGCAAGGCACGATGAAGACCATCGACGTCGCGGCTTCTCGCCTCATCAACAAGGTCGAGGCGACCGATGTCGAATAGGCTGGAGCTCTCCGATCGCGTCATCATCAAGAAGAAGCTCGATGAGTGGTTGGATGAAGTCGACTATGGCCACCTCAACGACGGCTCCTATGTGCCGTCGGAGTTCAGCCTCGTCTTTATGAACTTCATCAAGCTGGTGAATGGCGCCGAGGGCGAGAGCCACAAAACGCCTGCCGTGCATCTGAAGATGCTCGACAAACTGGCCAGCGGAACGGCGAAACAAATCGCCAACCTGTGCTTCCGTGGCGCGGCCAAGACCACGCTGTTCTTCGAATACCTGGCTCCGTTCATCGCTGTGTTCGGCTACCTCCCTGGGTTCGGTGAACTCGACAGCATGATCTACGTGTCCGACTCCATGGACAACGGCGTCAAGTCGGCCAGGAAGAATCTGGAGTTCCGCTACGAAAACAGTGACTTCCTCAAGGAGTGGCTGCCCGAGGCGACTTTCACCGACCAGTATATCGAGTTCACCAACAAGGAAGGCAAACGCTTCGGCATCAAGATGTTTGGTGCCAAGACCGGTATCCGCGGCACCAAGATTTTTGGTAAGCGGCCGAAGCTGGCGGTGCTCGATGACCTGGTGTCCGACGACGATGCCAAGTCGAAAGCCTCGATGCAGTCGATCAAGGACACGGTTCACAAGGGCATCAACTACGCGCTCGATCCAGTCCGCCGGCTGACCATCTTCAACGGCACGCCCTTCAACCTGGAAGACATCCTGATCGAGGCGGTCGAATCCGGAGCCTGGGACGTCAACGTCTGGCCCGTGTGCGAGCGATTCCCTTGCACCAAGGAAGAGTTCGTCGGCGCCTGGGAAGACCGCTTCACCTACGAGTTCATCGTCGAGCAATACGAGAACGCCGTCCTCAACGGCAAGGTCGAAGGCTTCATGCAGGAGCTGATGCTGCGCATCTCCTCCGACGAGGAGCGCCTGGTCCAGGACAAGGAGATCCGGGAATACTCGCGCGTGCAGCTGCTCGATCGACAGAGCCTGTTCAACTTCTATATCACCACCGACTTCGCCACCTCCGACAAGCAGACGGCCGACTTCTCGGTCATCTCGGTGTGGGCGCACAACCACAACGGGGATTGGTTCTGGGTCGACGGCTTCTGCGAACGCACGACCATGGACGTGTCGATCGATGAGCTCTTCAAACTGGTTCAGAAATACAAGCCCCAGTCGGTCGGCGTCGAAGTGTCCGGCCAGCAGAAGGCATTCATCAAATGGCTGCAGGGCGAGATGCTGATCCGGAACATCTGGTTCAGCTTTGCCTCATCCGAGAAGTCCGGTGATCCCGGCATCCGTCCTCTGATCAACAAGCTCGCCAGGTTCAACCTGGTCGTGCCTCTGTTCAAGGCCGGCAAGATGTATTTCCCCACCGAGTGGAAAACTTCGAAAATCCTTGGGCATTTTTATCAGCAAATAAAAATGGCCACCAAAAATGGTTTGAAGGGGAAAGACGACTGCATCGATACGATTTCCATGTTAATGTACATGAACGCATGGAAGCCAAGCGAACAGGCGCCGATGATGGGACACAGCGGCGGACCGTCTTGGGACCACGACGAAGAGCGTGGGGAGGAACCAAGCGCCCTTGCCTCTTACGTCGTCTGATAATATTATCTGATTTTCTTAGGTGATTATTAATGAAAATCGTTGACCTGTTCCGCCGGCTGGCGTTTGGCGAACTCTCGAATCTCGCGATCAACAAGGGCAATGGCGTCCTTGCCGAGGAGAAGCATCCGCAGATGATCCAGTATGCCAACGAGGCATTGCTCAGGATCTTTTCCCGGTTTGTGCTCAAGGAGCGCAGTCTGATCCTCGAACAGACCACGCATGTCATGGATTATCATCTGATCCGTGAATACGCCGTGACTTCGGACAGCGGCAGTGTTCGTCATCGATACATCATCGACACTCCCGAGGAGCCGTTCAAGGAAGACGTGATCCGGATCCTGGCGGTCTACGAAGACGTGACCGGCTGCCAGTTCCCGCTCAACGACATCGACAATCCGCAGTCGCTGTTCACGCCCAAGCCGTCCGTCCTGCAGATCGGGAACCCGAAAGACGGTGTGCGGGTTGCCATTGTCTACCAGGCCCGGCACCCGGTGCTGGACGATCGGGTTGGGCAGATCCTGGATCAGGAAATCGACGTTCCATTTTATTTGGAAAGCGCGCTTCAAAATTACGTCGGTTATAAAACATATTGCCATATGAACGGCCAAGAAAATATTATAAAAGGACAGGAGTACCTGTCGGCCTACGAAGCGATTTGCCTCGACATTGAGCAGCGCGATCTGGCGAACCAATCCGTCCACACATCGCACAACAAGCTCGAACAGCGAGGATTCGTCTAATGGTCTCTCTGCCCTCCTTCACGCCCTGCACCGGCATCGAGCCGTTCCTCGAAGGCAAGCCCAAGGCTTTGCTGACGATGTACCCGGCCGAGGTTACGTTCGGCAACACGGTCCTCAACACCGACTCCAACCAGAGCACCATCCTGCTCAAGAACGATGGCACCGATGACGTCGCCGTCACCGACATCACTGTCGTCGGTGATTTCGAACTGGCCTCGGTCCCGTTCGTCGAAGTCCTCGCCGGCGAGACGCTTGCGCTCCAGGTGAGCTTCCACCCGACCAAGGCAGGCGACCTCACCGGTGGCATCCACATCGGCGCCGAGAGTTCCGAGGGCCACAAGTTCGTCAAGCTCGTGGGCGCTGGTGTTCTGGCTCCTGCTTCGCTCCCGCAGTTCCACCAGCTGATCGGTGTCGAGAACCAGGCCATCGCCGCGGTGAATATCGTTGCCGGCACCTATGCGCTGGTTGCCTCGGGCACGTTCGACGGTGCAAGCATCCAGCTGCAGTGGCGTCCGGACGCTGTCACGCCTTGGACCGATATCGCAGGTGCAGTGGTCTCGTCTGCCAGTGAGTCGGTCTATGGCATTCCGCTGACGTCCGGCCAGGTCCGGGTTCTCATCGCCGGCGGTGGCACGTCCACCTCGCTGGATGCTCAGCTCACCTGGTAATCATCGGTAGTCCTCATGGTTCGCTATTACCCCGCAGACCGGGTCGGCCTCGATTCCAAGGCACCGACCCAGAACCCGATCTTTGAAGGCAACCCGCAGGCTCCGACGCCTACGGCGGGCGACAGCGACCAGTCGGTCGCAACGACCGGGTTCGTTCAGACCTTGATCGACAATGCGGTTGCCACCATTCCGGTGCAGCCGGATCTGTTCAAGCAGAGCTGCTATGTCGCCACGGTCGAGAACATCACGCTCTCCGGTGAGCAGCTCATCGACGGCAAGGTCACTTCGAACAGCCGCGTCCTCGTCAAGGACCAGATCGACGGAACCAAGAACGGACTGTGGCAGTCGGCGGTAGGAGCCTGGTCTCGCGTCTCCGATGCGGACGAGAGCCCCGAAGTCATGTCGGGCATGCTGGTCTTCGTCGAGAACGGCAACCTGAATGGCGGGCTCCTGTTCGTCTGCGCCAACAAGGGCGCCATCACCATCGGGGCGTCGAACCTGGCGTTCGTCAGGGTCATCCCACAGCAGATCCTGTTCACCGGCAAGACGATCGCTGACCCTCTTCACACGCTCACCGGTTCCGACATCAACCGTCGTCTCGACTTCACCTACGAGAGCGAGAAGACGCTCATGGTGATGCCGAACGACATCGCCGAGATCCCGATCGACTCGACCATCAAGCTGCTCAACATGGGCCTAGGCAAGCTGATCATCACGGCCGGCGCCGACGTCATCGTCAAGACCTATCGGGATGCCCTGGTCCTTCGGCAGTATGAGACCGCCACCCTGGAGAAGGTGGGTTACCCGAACACCTGGGTTCTGTCTGGTTCTTATGCCGAGATCACAGGCAATCCGAACGATCCTGCCTACCCGAGCTACCCCGGTGATCCGATCTCTGGGGCAGTCGACGACGAACCGCCGGCCACTCCCACGGGCCTGGTTGTCGACTCCGTGGTCGAGCAGCTGGAGAATGGCCAGCAGCAGGTACGTTTGATCGCATCCTGCGACATCAACATTGCGCCTGACCTGGCGAGCTACACGTTCGAGATCAAGCAGGCTGCCGGCGCCTATGTGGGGTTCCTGACCAACACCAACCGCTACGAGTGGGTGATCAAGCCTGGCGTGTCCTATACGGTCCGGGCAAGGGCCTCCGACAAGAACGGCAACCACAGCGGCTATACCGATCCGATCGAGCATGTCGCCGCCAAGGATACGATCCCGCCAGCAATCCCGACCGATCTGGAGGTCACGGCCGGTCTCAGCTCTCTCTGGGTCAGCTGGAGCAATCCGAATGACAGCGATCTCAGTCACATCGAGGTCTACGAGAACGCGGTCAACGACTCGACCACGGCTACCCTGGTCGACAAGGTGTTTGGCGAGAAGCTGGCCCGCACCGGCCTCGACACAGGCGCCACTCGTTTCTACTGGCTCCAGGCCGTGGACACGTCCGGCAATCTCAGCGGGCTCTCCCCGGTTGTGTCCGGCACCACAGGTGCCGTCCCGGAGGAAGCAAAGTTCGTCTTCGACGGTGTCAACTTCACGCCCAATGACGGCGCCCCTGATCGGCTGACCTGGTCTGCCGGCAACATCTCTTATGGCCAGCCTGGTGGCGAGCCGGTCACCAATGCGATCTCGGCGGGGTTTCTGAATTGGACCGACGGGACGATGTTCATCTACTACGTCAAGGGCGATACGGCGCTGCGGTTCGCCGACACCCTGGTGACTGTGTTCACCGACCACGGCACCGTCATGGCGGTCTACAAGGGCGATGAAAACCTGACGATCACCGAGGGCAACGCCTATGTCAGCGGGTCCAGTGGTCCGATCGATGGCAGCCTGATCATTGCCCAGACGATCGGCGCCAACCAGCTCGTGGCTGATGAAGCAGTCATCACCGGTTCGATCCAGATTGCTGACGCGGTCATCACCGATGCCAAGATCGTAGACCTCGATGCGACCAAGATCACGACCGGCTTCCTCGATGCAGACCGCATCGAAGCCGGCTCCCTCACGGCCGACAAGGTAACGGTTTCTGGATCCACAACCCTGGCCGACTGGCGTAAGGGTGGTGACGAGACGAGGATCGATGGCCAGGAGATCTCGGCCGGAACGGTCTCAGCTGAGAAGCTGGTCATCGGCAATCGCAACGTCAAATGGGAAGGGCTGCAGTTCGAACACAACAGCCCGGCTGCGAACCAGGTTTCCTGGACGGCTGGCAAGATCTCCTACATCGGGGATGATGGGAACATCTTCACCCGTACCGTCACCGCCGGCAATGCGACCTGGTCGACCGGGACGCTCTACCTCTACTGGGTCAAGGACGGCACGACGATCCAGAGCTCGACGTCGATCGTCACAGCGATGGCGCCCAACGCCATTGTGCTGGCCGCCTACAAGGGCGGCACGGACCTAGTGACCGAATACGGCCGGACGATTATCGACGGTTCGGGCATCAAGACCGGAACGGTCGACGCGGCTCAGATAAAGGCCGGCGCAGTCAACGCAGCGCATGTTGCGGCCGGCGTGATCAACGCCAGTCACCTCGTCCTGTCTGATGCTACCAACATGATCCCGGATGCGCAGTTTCAGGCTGCGGCTGCGTGGTCTGGTGCCGGCTGGACCATCGTCCCCTCGCCAGTGGGCAGCACCTTCAGTTCGAAGGGTTACGCTAAATACGCCTATGGCGGGACGCCGTTGACCGCCTACACGGCATCTCTTGAGTCCATCAAGCTTCCGGTCGAGGTTGGCCGTGAGTACCTAGTGCAGGGGCAAGCCTTGTCGGCTTCCCCGAGCGGCAGTGTCATCGTCCGCGCGACCTGGTATGATGCCGCTAACGCGGCATTGTCCATCAACGACATTTCCGCCGCTCTGGTAGCCAACACCTTGCTCAACCTGTCGGGCACCGTCACGGCTCCGGCGAACGCAAGAACTTGTACGGTACGGGCCTACATACTGCGCGATGGCATGACCCAAGATGCCTTCGTCGGCGGGCTGTCTTTCCGGGCTAAGGTAAACGCCAGCTTGATCGTCGATGGTGCCATCACGGCTACGAAAATAGCTGCTGGCTCTGTCACCGCTGACAAGATCACTGTTGGCAACGCCGCCAACATGCTGGAGAACACCGATCACGCCGCTGGCACTACCGGCTGGTCTATGTCCAGCGGTGGCGACCATGATCCGCTTACAATCCGAGCAACCGATATTTACACGCCATACGGCGGGGCGATTCAGCTTCATCAGAATGGGGCCAACCAGACTTACTATGCCGATCTGAACATGGTCGATGTGGCAAACGCCATTAAGTGGCTCTCCTGTTTTCCAGGGCAACGCTTCGAATTGTCTGCCTATGCGGCAGCCCATCGCTGCACGATGCAGATGTATTACCAGTTCCTGGACGGGACCGGCACCCATATCAGTTACGTGGGCACTGGTCAGATGACCGTACTCACAAGCGGTCAATCTAGCCTGGCGGGCTACACCCGTCTGCTGTTGTTCGCCACAGCCCCGGCAAACGCAGCCCGGTTCCGGGTGTTTTTCCGAAAGCAACCCACACAGGTGGGTCAAACTGATAGCTATGGCTGGTGGACGCACATGTTTCTGGGTGAAGCACGGCCCAACCAGACGGAGGCAACTCCGTGGAGTGCCGGCGCTATCACCAAGATCGGTGCCGGCAACATCTCCACGACCTCGCTCTCGGCCCTGAGTGCCAACATGGGCACAGTCACAGCCGGTCTACTTCAGAATGCTGCCGGGACGATGATCATCGATCTCACCAACGGTTTCATCTCGATCAAGGTGCCATGATGCCAACACTTGGAATAGGGCGAATAGGCAGCACTGGTGTTGTCAAAATAATGAAGAACAACACCGACGATCCTCGCACGACACCTAATACAGACACAGGCAAGTTCGCTTTTAACTCTGAGCAGCCTGGTAACAAGGTCGGTTTCATTCTCGACATCATCACAGTCGAGCCCAATTTCGTCGCTTATCCTGACGGGAGCACGACGTTTCCTTCCCCGGACAGGTTCTTCCTGCCCGCTGGAACCAATGAAAACACCTGCGAGAGGATGATTGAAAGTTGGCATAGCGGGGGGGCAAAATTCCAACGCTGGTACTTCTTTCCGTCCTACTTCGCCAATAAATACGGGCTGCCTTACATGCCATTGTGTGAGGGCCGTAGTGTGACGGACTTTGTGAACAAGAACACGTTCATAGGTCCTCGTCTTGACACGACGACAGGCCAGGTTTCTGGTTCAGGACAGATATATTCTAGGAGTGGTGGGGATAACAACACCACCATCAGCAACAGCTGGATGAAGGCATATAATACCGGCTCCAACATCAGTGTTGACAACAGACCCGCGTTCTCAGTGTATGTCACGGATTCCGCCGCAACTGTGCCATGTTCACGGGTTCTGGTTACAGTCTTTGCTCTGCCGGCTATGAGCGATGGCATCCCAGATTATTCCGGTACACCTGTTTCAGGACAAGAAATAGTTAGGATAGACGGGGATTTCAGCGGCATCGGCGATGGGATGGCTCGTATTGCATTGCCTGGATACACCGTGACCAACCCCGATCCGAAGCGCTTTCTTCTGCACGAAGACCGCATCCCTGCCAAAATCCTGGCGGCGGGGGAGATCGCCGTTTCGTCTAAAGGAACGGCTACCATAACGACGCGCTTTCAGCTGCCGTCAACTACTTATATGGACCATATCGTCAGACGCGCTGGCTCGACGGCGACCGAGAAGTTTCAATACTGGAGCCCGCCATACATCGACAGCCTTAATCTAAATCAGCAGATGGGCTTCACCTACGTCGTGTCCGGTAACACGATCACGATCACCAGCACTGCCGACATGGATATCGTTATCCGTTACATGGTTTGCGCCAATGCGGGACAGCTCCCAACCACTGGGGGGAAGAAAATCCTATTGACGGGTACTGATGGTGTGGGGAGTTACATCCAAATTAAACGACCAGGGTCTTCCGACGTGTCCCCGAACTTGGACGACATCATGGTCGACACAAGGTTGACCTACATACCTCTTCTGGCGGAAGGTTTTTTAAACTACAACGCGACTGATATGCCAGACACTATGTCGACGCCCAAATTCAAAGGCGAACGCAAGCGTAGTTTAGTCATCCCGAACCCAAATGGTATGTTGCTTTTCCCTAAGATGGGGGCGATTTACGCCGACACGTCTGTAAACAGTGATTATAACGAACCCCTTGCTGTATGGGGCATGCACGGTGTTGGTATCAACGCCGGTTCTAATTCAGGCAGGGCTCTTGGTTACTCAACGTGGGCCAACATCATCGACGAGACTCATCTCGATCTGTGGTCAGGCGGCAATAATCCGTACACCTTCAACGGCGGTTCATCCAGTTTCGATCATCAGATCGTGGGCGTTCGCTATTATGTTTTCGGTATCCCCACCAGCCTCTGAGAAGAAATTATTATGACCAAAATCAATCTTTTTCCCCTGACCATTTCCCCTAATGAGATCACTTTGCAGAATGACCAGGCTGTAGATCTCCTGCTCAAGGGCAGACTTGTCCAGGTTCCGGCAGGCACTACCGTCTATTTGCCGGATACCGGCACCTATGATTTCCGGGTCGTGGAGAATGACTATTACACGAACGGATCCTTCCAATTTGTGGTCTCCGACCGAGTCCCCGACGACGGCACCGCCGGCAGGGTTGTGGTCGATCGATCAGCCGAGATCTCGTCTCAGCAGGCTACCCTATGCCAGATCATCGACGAGGAGGCCGAAGCTTTCCGCTCCAGATTCATCACCCCCGGTTCAGGACAGTCGATGACCTACGAGGAGAAATACGAGGAAGCGCTCCTGGTTCAGGGGAATCTCGACATCGCTGATGAGCAGGTGCCTCATATCATGGCGGAGATCGGCATCACTGGTTCCGATAAGGCATCGGTCGCGGCCCGGATCATCACCGTCCGGAACCAATGGAGGGGTATCTCGGCCGGCATTGAGAAGCTGCGTCTCGGATCCAAGAGGACAGTCAACGCCAATTTCGATGCGGACTCGCTCCTGGGTCCTCCAATGGTCGACTGGCAGTCGGTCCTCAGCTGATAATAATTTGCCATTATCTTCATAATCAGATAAAAACGACTATACGCATTTTAAGGAAAATAGGTTATGGTCGAGCGGTGGCAGCGAATTTTGCTCCATGCCTGGAGCGCAAGGCTGATTTATCTGGCTTTTGCCTTTCAGGTTCTGGAACAGCTGCTGCCCTTTTTCGATGAGAACTCATTCGGGATTTCTCCCGAAGCATTCCGGCTCATCACCATGTTCATCCTCGTCGGCGCCGTTTGGGCACGGGTTAGACCCCAGCCGTATCTGCATTTGGAAAAAACTCATGGTAATGAAAAACATAAAGGCGAGCAGGCGCGGAAAATACGCCATCGCCGCAGCCTTGCTCAGCGCTGCCGTGACTTTTTGGACCGCATCTTCGGCACCGGAAAAGGTCACAACCGTCACCGTTCATGAGATGATTCAGGCGGGTAAATTCCCGCCTGCTGTCAAGCTCGCAGTCGACACGCTGATCATCCCCTGGGAGGGCCTGGTTCTCTCCTCGCACTGGGATCGCTACGCAAAGATCTGGGACATCTGCCACGGCGAGACCCGGATCAACGGAAAGCCCGTTCAGCCGGGCATGCGCTTCACCAGGGAGCAGTGCTACGACATCCTCCTGGTTCGCGTTTACAACGATTACTACCAGCCCCTCGTTAAGTGCATTGCCGACTTCGACAAGAAGCCGGTGTCCCTGCAGGGGATGCTGATCTCGGGCGCCTACAACTTCGGACCGACGGGCACTCCAAAGAAGCCCGGCGCCTGTTTGTCGACGGCAGCCAAGCTGACCCGTCAAGGCAAGTACCAGGAAGCCTGCATTGCCATGACCGTCTACGTTAAATCCAATGGTCAGTTCGTCCAAGGCTTAGCCAATCGTCGCGGCAATGGCGATGCCCGGCGTATCGGGGAAGCTGAGCTGTGCAGGAGCGGTCTCTGATGGAGATCGCTCTCGCCATCTTCTGGGGACGGGTCTGGCCCGTCCTCAAGATCTCGATCCCGATTCCCCTGTTCCTGGTTCTGATCCTGCTCGCCTGGTGGCAGCTGGACAAGAGTTCCTCGATCAGGGCGGCCGTCGATAAGGCGGTCGACAGCTACACCCACATCACCGAGCTCGCAGCCGCCAATGCACAGATCGAGGAGCTGAAGCGTCAGAAGCTGGCCGGGGATGCTGCACAAGCCTGGCTCCAGATCCAGATCAATGCCCGCAATGTCGCTGATGCAGCGGCCGAGAAATTGAACGAACAGGAAGACGCCAAATATGCGCAAGCTCTCGAAGCTGCTGGTCGCCGTTGCACTCTTGACGATGCCGACATTGACAGCATGCCAGACTAAAGCCCGCCTCAACAAGGCAGGCACGACGATCGGCAGGATCCAGGCCGGGGTCAATCTGGCTCCCTGGCCGGCATGGTGTGAGGAGACGATCGAGCACGCCAAGCTCGACACGGTCACGGACACCAGGATCCTCCTTCGTCGGGAGCGTCGGGTGACAAGCAAACTCAATGCAAAGCTCATCGTCTGTGCTGAGTATTTCAAGAAATATGCAGAGCTCCTGACGGTCAATCAGAACGCAAAGGCGCCTTTGATTATTAAGTAAATATTATTAAGATAATAGCCAGCGGTGCTTTCCAATTTCCGCAATCGCTGGTCGAAAATGATTTGCAATTATCTACATAATCCGGCAACGATTATGTGGATTTGTTTTTAGGAAATTGGAACCATGAACGAAATTGAAATCCGCCGCATCGTCGCGGAGACGGTAGCTGAAACCCTCATCAAGCTAGGCATCGACGCCAAGGAGCCCCTGGAGCTTCAGGCTGACATGCAGCACCTGCGCCGCCAGCGGGGTGCAGTCGAGAAGATCAAGAGTCAGTCCCTGATGGCTGCCGTCGGCGTCATCACCTTGGGCGGGCTCGGCCTGCTCTGGACAGCAATCAAGGGCCACTAATCATGGCCCAGCCGAACAGCAAGTCGCCCGAGATCTATGCACAGATCCGGGCGCTCTCCGAGACCGTGCGCAAGAAAGACGGCACTCCCAACATGTCCGAGATCGGCAGGTTGATGGGCTGCTCTAAGGAGACAGTCGGCCGGGCGCTGAACAAGATCCTCGACTACCACCATCCTGAGATCCTGGAAGCGGCAATGGCCGGCGGGATCGAGGATCCACGGAACCTCTCCCACTTCTGGAAGATCGTCAAAGACGGGGAGGGCAACGGCTACTCGCTGTTCGTGAAGAATCCCCAGTCCGGCAAGGACATGTCGGTCTTCGATCTGATGCGTGAGGCCGTCGCCGAAGCGCCTCGTCCCAAGCTCCTGCTGCCTCCGCGGATCAGCCCGCCCTATGGCGAGCACCTGATGGTGATCGACCTGGCTGACGCCCACTTCCTGAAGCTATGCGTCCAGTCTGAGACCGGCCACGTCTATAATCGTGAGGTCGCTCGGCACCGGGTTATCGAGGGCACCAGGGCTCTCATTCGCATGGCTCAACCCATGGGCGTCGGCAAAATCCTGTTCGTGCTGGGCAACGACATCCTGCACGTCGACAACTCCCGAACGACCACGACAAGCGGCACTTATCAGGACTCTGACGGCACGATCTTCCAGGGCTTCAAGGATGCCGCCTCGGCGCTCGAGATCGCCATTCGGGAAGCTTCCCAGGTGGCAGACGTCGATCTGATCCACTGCATGTCGAACCATGACTGGCTGCTCGGCTGGACGCTCTCCCAGACGGTTGCGGCCCGCCTGCGGGACAATCCCAATGTCAGGGGAACCGAATACAACCTCTCGGAAGCGCACCGCAAATACTACCGGTTCGAGCGCAACCTGTTCGGTGTCACCCACGGTGACGGCGCCAAGGAAGAGAAGCTCTACGGCCTGATGGTCAAGGAAGCCCGGCAGCACATCTCCGAGTGCCTCAACCTCTACTGGCTCCTGCATCACATTCACCACAAGGACCGGAAGACCAGGGGCGAATATCACTTCCTGCGCGAGAAAGATCACAACGGCATGACGGCCCATATCACCGGTCACACCATGACCGAGGGCCACAACCTGAACATCGAATATGTCCGGTCCCCTCGGCGCCGGATGGCTGGCACGATCGCAATGGCTACGTCAACCGCCAGGCAGTTGAGTGCTTCATCCATCACCCCACGCTGGGGCAGCGGGCTCGGTTCACCGAATGGTTCTGATCAACCGGCTGATCATCGCTTTCATCTGGTTCCGCCTACAGCGCTATGATGAGAGAAAATCGGGCGTGACATTTCGAAGAAAATAGCCCAATTATATTTAACCCGATTTTTAAACGATTTTAGACGGATTATTAAATATGGCTGACGAGCCCGAAGACTTCGTTCCACGCATGCAGGAGATGGCTCCGAAGCTGACCGAATGGTCAAACGAGCCAACGATCCGGATTCTGCAATCGGATCTCGAAGCCGCCAAGCCGGCCCACGACACCTTTGTTCAGAAGGTGCAGAAGTGGCGCCGTCTCAACGATGGCGGTGACAAGCCCCCGAAGATCAAGGGCCGCTCCCAGGTTCAGCCGAAGCTGATCCGCCGGCAAGCTGAGTGGCGCTATTCGGCGCTGACCGAGCCGTTCAACTCGTCCGACAAGCTGTTCGACGTCAAGCCGGTCACCTTCGAGGATGGTCCGTCCGCCAACCAGAACGAGCTGCTGCTCAACTGGCAGTTCCGCACCAAGCTCAACCGGGTCAACTTCATAGACGACTACGTCCGGGCCAATGTCGACGAAGGCACGGCGATTGTCCGTGTCGGCTGGTGCCGCAACACGGTCGAGGTTGAGGAAGAGGTCCCGGTCTGGTCCTACATGACCATCACCACTCAGCAGGAAGCTGATCTGCTCCAGCAGGCGATTGCCGCCAAGCAGGATGATCCTCGCTCATTCGATGAGCAGGCGCCTGAAGAAATGAAGGAATCGGTCCGGTTCTACGAGGAGCAGGGTCAGCCGGCCATGGCTCAGAAGACCGGCACCGAGAAGGTCAAGGTCGAAAAGATCATAGAGAACCGGCCCACCTTGGGCATGATCAATCCGGAGAATTTCTACTGGGATCCCTCCTGTGGGGGCGAGTTGGATAAGGCCGGTTTCGTCGTTCTCTCATTCGAGACCTCGCAGGCCGAGCTCAAGAAAGAGCCGAAGCGCTATAAGAACCTGGAATTCGTCAACTGGGAGGCAGCTACGCCCCTGGTCGATTCCGACCATGCCAATCAGTCGATCGACACCAATTTCAATTTCAAGGACACGCTGCGCAAACGCATCGTGGCCTACGAGTATTGGGGCCTCTACGACATCGATGGCACCGGTGAGCTGAAGCCCATTGTCGCCACCTGGATCGGTGACGTGTGCGTTCGGATGGAAGAGAACCCCTTCCCGGACGGCAAGCCTCCGTTCGTCCTGGCTCCCTATATGCCGATCAAGCGGCAGCTCATGGGTGAGCCGGATGCCGAGCTGCTGGAAGACAACCAGAAGATCCTGGGCGCTGTTTCTCGTGGCATGATCGATCTCCTGGGTCGATCGGCCAACGGACAGCAGGGTTTCGCCAAGGGCATGCTCGACGTGCTCAATCGCCGTCGTTTCGAGAACGGCCAGGATTACGAGTTCAACCCTGGCGTCAATCCGGCAGGCGGCGGCCATATCGAGCACAAATACCCGGAGATCCCTCAGTCAGCTCTGGCCATGCTGCAGATGCAGAACCAGGAAGCCGAAGCACTCACGGGTGTGAAGGCGTTCTCGGGCGGCCTCTCCGGCAACGCCTATGGTGACGTCGCAGCCGGTGTCCGGGGTATTCTCGATGCTGCGGCAAAGCGTGAGATGTCGATCCTCCGGCGCCTGGCTGCCGGCCTTGTCCTGGTCGGCAAGAAGGTCATCGCCATGAACGCGGTGTTCCTGTCCGACGAGGAGATTGTCCGGGTCACCAACGAGAAGCCCGTGGGTATCGGCTACAACGGCGGGCCTCCGCTCGATGACAAGAAAGACTTCGTCTCGATCAAGCGTGATGAGCTGCACAGCCAAGCTGGGGAGTTCGACCTCAAGGTCGATATCTCCACGGCCGAGATCGACAACAACCAGGCTCAGGACCTGGCGTTCATGTTGCAGACCATGGGCAACAACATGGATTTCAACGTCACCAAGATGATCCTGGTGAAGATCGCCAAGCTCAAGCGCATGCCCGACCTGGCCAAACAGATCGAGCGGTTCGAGCCTAAGCCCGATCCCAAGCAGCAGCAGCTGCTCGATCTGCAGATCCAGAAAGAGCAGATGGAGATCCAGAAGCTCCAGTCGGAGATCCAGCTCAACCAGGCCAAGGCCCAGGCGGAAGCGATCAAAGCAGAGCAGGGCGCACTCGACACCGTCGAACAGGAGTCCGGAACCAAGCACGCTCGCGAGATGGAAAAGCAGCGTGGACAGGCCGAGGGCAACCAGGACCTGGAGGTGACCAAGGCGCTCCTGAAGTCGAAGAAGCCGGAAGAGTCGGATCCGGACGTCGAGGCGGCAGTAGGCTGGAACACCATCAGCAAGACCAAGAGCGATCCTCTTCGTTCTGGTTCGAACCTGGCAGGGGCACCGATTATCTAGATAATCACAAGATAATAGAGAATTTGGTTACTTTTAAAATGCGGGGCCTTGACCCCGCATTATTTTTTCCGATAAACATATAATCGTTAAAATCCAGCCACACAAAATAAGGAACGATTATGTCGGATATCAAAGCCCTCGAGCAGCAGATTGTTGCCGCCAAGGCCGTCCAGGAACAAAGGGACCGTATGGTCCGTCTTGCCAACAACTCGGATTTCCGGGCTCTCATCATCGAGGGTTTCTGTAAGGACGAATGCGCCCGCTATACGCATGTGTCGACCGAGCCCGGCCTCAGCAAGGACGATCGGGCTGATGCTCTCGCCGCGGCACAGTCCGCCGGCCACCTCAAGCGCTGGATCAACGCCATCATCATGATGGGCAACCGTGCCGCCGAAGACATCTCGCAAATGGATGAGGCGCTCGCTGAGCTGCGCGCCGAAGCGTCGGAGGGCTAAGTAGATGACCGCCGAGGCTCAGAAGGATTATCTCGGGATGTCCGACGAGGACTTCCTGAAAGCTCCAATGCCCGTCGCTGCTGCCGAACCGGCAGCCGAAGCACGGACTGAGACCCCGGCTGCTGAGACTGTTGAGAACCAGGAGGAGACTCCTGGTTCCGACGTTCAGGCGGCTGCGGAGACTGTGGAGACCGACGAAAACAAGGAAAAGGACGAAGCCACCGATGCGCCTGAAGTTGATGCCGACGGCAACCCAGTTGCAAAATCCGGCGACGAGGCTCCTGTTCCTGGTTCCGCTGCAGCTGCTGGTGACGCACAGGATCCCAAGGTCAAGGTAGACGACGCCGGCAAGCCAAAGGCCGCTGCCGCCGACGACAAGGACAAGAAGGCCGAGCCGAAAGCCGAAGAAAAGGCGGTCGACTATGAGTCGTTCTACAAGCAGATCCTGACGCCGTTCAAAGCGAACGGCCGGACCATCGAACTGAAGACACCCGAAGAGGCAATTCGCCTCATGCAGATGGGCGCCGGCTACGGCCGCAAGATCCAGGACATGCAGCCGCATCTCAAAGTGCTGCGCATGCTGGAGAAGAACGATCTGCTCGACGAGGGCAAGCTTTCGTTCCTGATTGACATTAACTCCAAAAATCCGGATGCGATTAAGAAGATAATCAAGGAAGCGGGCATTGACCCCCTTGACTTGAATATCAATGATAATGCATCTTATATTCCACAAAATCACTCTGTCAGTGATGACGAGATGCGGTTCCAGGACGCGCTTGGGGAGATTCAGTCTCACCCCACCGGCCAGGATACCCTTCGCGAGATCAACCAGAAGTGGGACCAGGAGAGTAAGACCCTCCTGTGGAAAGAGCCGCAGCTGCTCAGTGTCATCCAATCTCAGCGCGATGCTGGTGTCTACGACCAGATCACCGCCGAGATCGACCGCCAGAAGCTCCTTGGCCAAATCCCGAATTCAACGCCGTTCCTCCAAGCCTACAAGCTCGCCGGGGATCACTTGACAGCCAGCAACGGCTTCAAGGCTCCGCAGATCCAGACCCAGCCTGGGGTGACCCAGCAGCCACAAGTGATCGCGACCCGGACTGCAGCCCCCAAGGCTCAGGTAGCGAACGGTGACAAGGCAGCCGCAGCATCGATCACCAAGACGACGCCGCGGAAAGCCGCCACCGCCGTCAACCCGCTCGAAATGGCGGATGACGAGTTTCTAAAGCAGTTCAACGGCCGGCTCTAAGCAAGACTTTTCTGGGTCGGACGTGTTTTTTCGAAATGGATTTTTGAAATGTTGAATTACAACGCTCCCACCCAGACCGCGTCGGGTACGGCGTCCGGCATCGAAGGCGCCGGCTCCAGCCAGATGAATACCTTCTTCTGGCTGAAGAAGGCTTTGATCGAGGCTCGCAAAGAGCAGTATTTCATGCCGCTGGCTTCGACGGTCAACATGCCGAAGAACTACGGCAAGACCATCAAGGTCTACGAATACGTCCCGCTGCTCGACGATCGCAACGTCAACGACCAGGGCATCAACGCTGCCGGCGTCACCATCGCCAACGGCAACCTCTACGGTTCGTCCAAGGACATCGGCTCGATCTCTTCGAAGCTGCCTGTGCTCGGCGAGAACGGCGGCCGTGTGAACCGTGTCGGCTTCACCCGTCTGCAGCGTGAAGGCTCCATCGCCAAGTTCGGCTTCTTCACCGAGTTCACCCAGGAATCCCTGGACTTCGACTCGGATGACGGCCTGAAGGACCACCTGAGCCGCGAGCTCATGAACGGTGCCGTTCAGCTGACCGAAGCCGTGCTCCAGAAGGATCTTCTGGCTGCTGCTGGTGTCATCGTCTACGCCGGCGCTGCGACCTCGAACGCCACTGTCACCGGTGAAGGCGCCACGCCTTCGGTGGTCGAGTATGCGGACCTGATGCGTCTGGACCAGATCCTGACGGACAACCGCACGCCGAAGCAGACCAAGGTCATCACCGGCTCGCGCCTGGTCGATACCAAGACCCTGCCGTCGGCTCGCGTCATGTTCGTTGGCTCGGAATTGGTTCCCCTGCTCAAGGGCATGAAGGACCAGTTCAACGAGAAGGCGTTCATCGCGGTCCAGCACTACGGCGATGCAGGCACGATCCTGAACGGCGAGATCGGCACCATCGATGCATTCCGCATCGTCCAGGTTCCGGAAATGCTGCACTGGGCGGATGCTGGTGCGGCTGAAGTTGCCAACCCCGGCTACCGTGCCACGGGCGGTAACTACGACGTCTTCCCGATGCTCTGCGTCGGCGACGACTCGTTCACCACGATCGGTTTCCAGACCGATGGCAAGACCGTGAAGTTCTCGGTCCTGACCAAGATGCCTGGCGCCGAAACCGCCGACCGGAACGACCCGTATGGTGAGACCGGCTTCAGCTCGATCAAGTGGTACTACGGTGTCCTGGTCAAGCGTCCGGAGCGCATCGGTCTCATCAAGACGGTTGCCCCGATCTAATCGGGAAAGCCTCTGAACCAACCCACGTCATGGGATGTGGAAGTTGTTTTCAAGCACCCGCCAACCCAGGGGGGAGAGATTAGCTTCTCTCCCCCATTTTTGTAAATGAAATCAAAGCCTGAACCAGAAAGAAAGCAAATCCCAATGACCGATCCCAAGTCTTCCGACAATCTCTTCGCCGGCGTGCTGAAGACAGCCACCACTGAAACCGCCGCTGCTCCGGCAACTCCTGCTGCAACTCCGGCCCCGGCTCCCGAAGCTGAAGTGGAGGAGCCTGCTGCTCCCCAGATCTCCCAGCTCGACATGCTCAAGTCCCGTGCCCGCCTGATGGGCGTCACCTTCTCGAACAACATCAGCGTCGAGGCGCTGAAGAAGAAGATCGATTCCAAGCTCGCCGGCGAAGCCGAGAGCCAGGAAGAGACCAAGGACGAAGAGCCGGCAGTGGAAACCAAGGCTGCGCCGACCACGGCACCGGTGAAGTCGCTGCGGGCCATCCAGCTGGAAGAGCAGATGAAGCTCGTCCGTCTGCGCATCACCAATCTGGATCCCAAGAAGAAGGATCTTCCTGGCGAGATCCTCACCGTCGCCAACCGCTTCATCGGCACGGTGCGCAAGTACGTCCCCTACGGCGAGGTGACCGAGAACGGTTGGCACGTTCCTCAGTGCATCTACCAGATGCTCAAGGATCGCGAGTTCCTGAACATCCGCGTCCGCAAGGGCAGCAAGGGTCAGGAGATCATCGAGACCACCTGGGCTCGTGAGTTCGCTCTCGAGGTCCTCGAGCCGCTGACCCAGGTCGAGCTGGCCCGTCTCGCCGCGGCTCAGGCAGCCGGCAACAACATCGATTAACCAGATAATATTATCTGGATAATCAACGGTATTAACGGAGAGATTCTATGCCTGCCATTCCTTCAGGAGCTGGTGACCTAGCCAATACCCTGCTGCCGTCTCTGACCGCCGGCAAGGATTTCTCCGTTCCCACCATCAACATCAACAGCGACATCTTCAACCAGCCGGGCAATGCCGGTGCTCTCGCTGAACAGGTCGAGAAGATCTCCATCGAGGACCTGACCACCGGCGCTGTCGGTGGCTCGGGTTCTTTCGACAAGCTGATGGTGAGCTTGGTCAATCACCTGAAAGTCGAATTCGAAGCCAACCGCATCTCCGGCGCCGAGTACACGAAAGCCTATATCGGCGTCGTCGGTGCTGCTCTGTCGTCGGCAACCCAGTTCCTCCTGTCCAAGGACCAATCGTTCTGGTCTGCTCTCCTGGTTCAACAGCAGGCTCGCACCGCGGAAGTTCAGATCGCCAATGCCCGTGTGCTGCTCGAGACGGCCAAGATCCAGCTGAGCCAGGCGCAATACGAGGCGGCAATCGCCGAAGCCAACTACGCCCTTACCAAGCTGAAGCTGTCGACCGAGGATGCGATGTATGCCGGCCAGGTGGCCCAGACTGCCTTGACCACTCAGCAGACCGAACACGCTGTGGCCGAGACGGCGCAAACTGTCGCCCAGACCGTCGGTATCTCCTACACGAACACAGACATCCTGCCGGTCCAGAAGGCGCAGGCCGAAGCTTCGACCGAGATGACGATCGCTCAGACGGTCGGCGTGACCTACACCAATGCGAACATCCTGACCGGCCAGAAGGTCGGCCTCGACTTCACCAACGCCAACATCCTGCCCAAGCAGGCTACGTTGCTGGGTGAGCAGATCGAGGTCCAGCGTGCGCAAACTCTCAACGAGCGCACTGACCTGGCGACGATCACCGGCCTGATCGGCAAGCAGAAGGATCTCTACTCGCAGCAGATCACGTCCTATCAGCGTGATGCTGAAACCAAGGCGGTCAAGATCTTCACCGACTCCTGGATCACCCAGAAGACGATCGACGAGGGCCTGACGCCGCCGGATCAGTTCACCAACACGAACATCAACGAGATGCTCCTGGCTCTGCGAGCCAACCTCATGATGGGTTCGTAATGGGGCTCTTCAGCTCCAAGACAGTCATCAGCGTCACCTCCGTCGTATACAACATGGCGGGGGAGGAGAAGAATCGTCCCAACTATCTGAAGAGCCTGGTCGTTCGAAACGTCCTGTCGGGAACCAAGGAGTCGTTGGGAACGACTCTCACGAATGGCTACCTCAACGGTCCTGCGCTCAAATACCGGAGCTTCTTCAGCTGGACCCAGAGGCCAGGCAACTACGATCAGATCGGAACTCCCTCGGGTGAGATCGTCGCTGGCGCCGAGCTCAGCGGCTCCCAGGTCGAGCCGCACATTGCACGGGATCCTGGTGAGGAGATCTGGGTCCAGAAAGCAGAGATCAACTCTGCCGACATTTCCTTCTGGGCAGACCAGTGGATCCTGGCGAACCGTCCGGCCGACATCGATACGGCCTACACGACCGACTATGACGAAACGACTTTCGAGATCGTCATCCAGTTCCCGGATGCCTCGACGGTCAGCTTCGTGCCGGCCAACTTCGACACCACGGCAACCTACATCTTTGCTTATTACAACGTCACGACTGACGCTGGAACCGGGGTCGATTACGGCCCGATGAAGGTGTTCATCTACCGTCTTGGTTCAGGGAATCCGGCACTCGATGCGTTGATCAATGGGGCGAATTACAACGAGTTCTACCCGTTCATCCCGGTCCGCTATAACAACAAGTTCCTGTCGTCGACCTACCTGCCAGCTGCCTATGCGCAGACCGAGAAGGCGTATTCAAAGATCACCGGCGGATCCAAGATCGCCGATCTCATCGCCCAGCTCGAGGACAATGAAAGTCTCGACGACATCGACAACGCCTACATCGTGTTCGGCGCGTCACTCAACACGCGCGACAAGGCGTGCGTTCGATACATCTACCGATTCTTCAACAAGCTCCGGGCGTCCCAGATCGGCGGCCCAACGGCCTATGCCGACTGGAAGAACGGGACGAACGTCGAGCGGTCCATCGCCGACTTGTGGAACCGCTGGCGCACCAATGACGGAGCCAAGGTGAATGAACCTACTCGGCCGAGCTTTGGAGCCCTGCCGGCCAATCAGATCCGGATCACTGGTTCCGGCTCCACCGACGTCAAATACGATGTGCGTCTCTCCTGGACCTTCGTCAATGAAGGATCAGGCACTGGCAGGGGCAAGCCAGGCGCAACTCCTGGCGATACCTGGATCCAGTATATCGGTGATGAATCCGTTCAGCGGACCTTCTTCAACACGGCCCAGGTGAAGCTGAGCGGTGACAAATTCACGATCGAGAAGTTCCGGATCTACTGGCAGAGGACCGAGAGCACCTACACCTATCTCGACGTCTACGGTGCCGTTCACAAGAACTACGTCTACGGGGGCAAGGCGGTCACCATCAAGGCCAAGGACGCCCTGAAAGACGACGACGAGTCGGGCTTCATCATTCCCCTGCATGACGAGACCTGGAAAGAGACATCGATCGTCGATGCGTCCCAGATGGCCACGACGTGCATGTACATCGTGTTCAACTGCTATGTGGTGAAAAAGCAGAAGTGGTATCAGTCCGGGATCTTCAAGATCCTGTTCGCGATCGTCATTGCCATCGTCAGCGTGGTTTTCACCGGCGGTGCGGGACTAGGTCTTTTGGGAACTCACCTTGGTGTTGGCATGGCGCTGGGCTTCTCCGGCCTGACGGCCGCTATTGTCGGCTCCATCGTCAATGCGCTGGCGGCCATCATCCTGTCGACTCTCGTCGAGAAGTTAGCGACCAGCATAGGCCCGATCGGTCAGCTCCTCGGTTCCATCTTCATGTTCTTCGTCGGCAACATTGCCAGCGCCTTCCAGAGCGGGTCGTTCAACTTCGCCTCGTTCTTCAAGATCGACAACCTCATCGCCCTGACCAACTCAGTCGGCGGCGGTGTCGCCAACATGATGCACGCCCAGACGGCAGAGATCGGTCAGGAGATGGTCGATTTTGCAGAAAAAGCCGCTGAAGAAACTAAGAAAATACAGCAAGCATTTTTCGATGAATTCGGTTATGGTGCTGGGGTGATCGACCCATTCATGTTCGTGGATGGACCCAAGCCGGTCGCCGAGAGCTCCGACACCTTCCTCACCCGGACCCTGATGACCGGAAGTGAACTTGCGGAAATGTCCAGGGAACTCCTTTACGGCTTCTCCGATTATTCCTTAAAATTGCCCGACGCATTTACTTAATAATAGGTTTGAAAATGGCAAGTTATTCAGACAGCATCTTTGGGTACGGGACCCAGACTCCCTACCTGACCGGTGGAAGCAATGGCGGTGTTGGCGCATCCGACGCTGTGGGTTCCTATTTGCAGGCCCAGCCGACGAGTGGGATCTCAGGCACTGGTTCGACCACGGATCTTTCGAGCATCCTCGGACTTGGTGCTAATCCGAATAGTATTTACCCGAATGCACCAACGGCAACCCAGTCGAAAGGTTTCCTCGGCGGCATGGGTGGGCTGGACGGCCTCAATATGGCGCTCGGTGGTCTGAAGACCATTGGGTCCCTGTGGCAAGCCTGGGAAGCCAACAAGCTGGCCAAGCAGCAGTTCAGCATGCAGAAGAACGTTGCCCAGACCAACCTGACGAACCAGATCTCGAGCTACAACACCGCGCTCGAAGACAAGATCAATTCTCGCTACGTCACCGAAGGCAAGTCCGGCGATCAGGCAGCAGCCTACATCGCTTCGCACAAGCTGGCTGACGCCAGGATCTAAGGGATACGAACATGGCACCTCTGACTTGGCGAGAAGTATCGGCGCCGAATTTCTCCGGCGTCTCGGAATCCCAGCGCCTGGCCGCCACGCTTTTGAACAACGGTTTCGACAGCCTTACCGGTGCAATCTCCGGCTATAAGCAGTCCCAGAAGGACGCTGACACCGGCAAGTTCCTTGCTGGCATTGCGCAGTATACGACCCCGGATCAGCTCGATGCTGCTCTCAAGTCGGGCACCGCATTCGCCGGCGTCGATCCGTCGAGGATCACTCCGGATGCGATTCGATTTGCTACCCAACAGCAGGGCACGCTTCTGAACAACCAGAACCAGCAGATGGCAAATCAGCAGACGCAGTTCGTCAACGATCGGACCCGTGCGTTTGAAGCTGCCCGTCCGGCAGCTGATGCGGCTATCAACGACATCCGTGCAGCCTACGCTCTGGGTACTCCGGAAGGCAGGGCACAGGGCGATGCGCTGATGAAGCAGCACACCTCGTCTCTTGCCGCGGCGGGATATCGTCCCGAGCAGATCTCCGGACTGGTTGACACCAATGCGGCCACAGCTGCTTCGGGCCTGGCTCTCAACGACGCCATGACCAAGTCCAAGGATGCCGCCACGGAGCGGGATCAAACCCTGGCGGCCAAGGATCTTTTGGCTGCCGTGTTGCCACAGTCGACGAATGCGGCCGATGCGCAGCAGAGGATCCAGTCGATGGATATCCGCCCGGAAGTGATGTCGAGAACGCTGGGTCTCCTGAAGGACCAGGGCGAAGCTCTCTTCCAGACAGTCGATCCGCAGCGGGCAATCCTGGATCAGACGGTTCGGGAAGCTCAGGCGTCCGGTAATCCGATCGAGAGCGTGACCAACAAGATCATCGGCGTCGAAAGCAGCGGTCGAGCCGATGCTCAGAACCCGAACTCGTCGGCCGGCGGTCTCGGCCAGTTTACCGATCGGACCTGGCTTAACACGGTCAAGCGGTATCGTCCGGACGTTGCCGGCACCATGACCGATGACCAGATCCTGGCCATGAAGAAGAACACGACTCCGGAAGGCAAAGCTTTCCAGAAGGATATGACGTCGGCCCTGACCACGGAGAATGCAGGTTTCCTGCAGTCTCGTGGACTCCCGGTGACGGAAGGCAACATCTACCTGGCCCACTTCGCCGGGCAGGGTGGTGCTGAGAAGCTCCTGAAGGCAGATCCGAATGCTTCGGTAGAGTCGATCCTCGATGCAAAAGCCATCGAAGCGAACCCGTTCCTCAAGGGAATGACGGCCGCTGATGTTCAGAACTGGGCTGCCGGCAAGATGGGTGGCAAGGGTGATCGAGTCGCTGCATCTTCCGATGCTCCGGCTTCGGCCGGTCAGCAGGCCACGGATGCGATCTCCAAGGCTCTCAGTGTCACTGCCCAGAATGCATCGGCGGCCGACAACCAGTCGCTGATCGATGCGGGCACGATGTTGCAGAACGACGCCCAGCGGATCGCCGAGGACTCGAAAGCAGACGCCGGCTTCGACCAGATGCTGCCGGTGCTGACGGATCTCATGGATGGATCCAAGAAGACCTCGACGATCGAGGAAGTCGCTGCTCAGCTCAACAAGGACAGCCCCGATATCCCACTCGATACGCTGACCACTGCCGTCAATGACGTCATGAAGCGCACGGGTGTTTCGGCGGATGTGGCTGCAGCTGCAATCAAACAGGGTGGTATCTACGAGAACAACTACTTCACCGATCTGGACTTCAGCGGCAATGCCCGTGCTGTCGACGTCAACAAGGCCGTGGAGAACGTCGGCAAGTTCTTCGATCCGAAGACCGGCAAGCCGCTCAAGGGAACCCAGCAGCAGCTGGAAGTCCTGCGGGCAAAGCGCAGCAGCGAAGCCATGCTCCAGAACCTGGCGGGCCAGGTCGAGGCGGCCAAGACGGAATACTTCCAGGCCAAAAGCCGCAAGGGTGCCAACTCGGAAGCAGCCCTCCTGCGCTACCAGGCTCTGCTCGGTCAGCTGAACAAGACGGTGAAGGACTACCAGGGCAGCAAGATCCTGACGGCCAACACGAATGCGTTGACCGGGAGATAATATTTTCTCTGGCATTAATTCTGATTTTCAATAATATGGGGACCAATTCGGTCCCCATATTTTTTAAGAAAATCCGAGAGAGATTATGGCCAATATCCTCGACCTCCCGTCGCTCATTGCTTCCTACCTGGATCCAGCAGCTGAGCCGGCGGTCTCTCCGGTCGATACAGGTGTGGCCACGACTGCAAAGACCGATCGGATCCCTGGTGCGGATCCTCTGGTTCAGACCACGGACAAGACCGATCGCCTGCCGACCGAAGCTGACAAGCTGATGTTTGACGCTCGCCAGATCAAGAGCGCCCTGAGCAATCCGGATGCGGCCGCACTTTACACGCTGTCCCGTGAACGGGGCAACGGACTGACGGCAGGCAACCAGATCGCCAACGATTACGACAAGCTGCAACCGAACGAATTCATCGCCAAGTATGGCGACAAGCAATACCAGGACATGGTCGCTCTGGGTGTCGGCGGCAACGAGGTTCGTCGTCTCGCCAATGCAAAGCGCACTGCTCCCCAGCACCTGGCCGATGTCGGCCGGGATGTCATTGCGGGTGTTGCCCAGACTGGCTTGGGACTTGCTCAGATGGGTGCTCAGGCTATTCCCGGTGAGGCGGGGGACTATGTTTCGGCCAAGATCGCCGAAGCCTCCTCGTCGGCTCAGGAGAGCATGAACGAAGTCCAGACGCCTGAATACCAGCAGAGGCTGTTCGTCAATTCGCTGCGCCGTGAGCTCGATGCTCAGGATGCGAAAGCCGCCTCAGATCGTGATCCGAGCACCGGCTTCGTCAAGACCCTGCGCGATATCGGCCGTGAAGCGTTCATGGCCAACAACCGAACCTGGGAAGATCCCTTTGCTCTGGAGTCGGGTATCGCTCAGGGCGTTGGTTCGCTGATCACCGGTGGGCCGACAGCCAAGGTTCTCGAGCGGGCCTCCGCGGCAGCAGGCCGGCTGATTGCTCCTGAAGTCGCGGCAGTCGGCGGTGTCGTTGCCAGGGCCGGACAGGAAGCAGTCGAACAGGTTTCCTTCCCTCTGGCAGTCGGCGCCATGGAAGGCGGTTCCAATGCGAACCAGGCGATCGAGGCTGTTCTGGGTCAAGACGATCTCGCAGCCCAGCCTGAATATCAGCGCCTGGTCGCTTCCGGCATGTCGCCGGATGCAGCTCGCTTGAAGTTGGCGGCCAATGCGGGCTCGATTGCAGCCGCCGTCTCTGCGCCTCTGGCAGCAGTTACCGGCAAGCTCGTGGAGCCGATCGAGCGGGCTCCCTTTGCTCATGGTTCCGTTGGCGGCCTGCTTACGGATGCCGGCAAGGAGTTCGTCGAGGAATCGGTGCAGTCGGGTGTTGGCCAGTTCGCCAGCAATCTGGGAGAGAAGGTCTCCGGCGCCAACCCGAACCAGGTCCTGTCGCAGGGTGTCGGTGATGCTGCCTTCGAAGGTGGTATCGCTGGTGCTGGTACGCCTGTGGCCACCAAAGGTCCGGGCCTCGTCCTGAGCAAGACGGCCCAGGCTGCCGGCGCTGCGCTGATGTACCCGATCAACAAGGTGCTCGATGCCGGCGATCAGCGGATCGCTGCCAATGAAGCCCAGTCGAGTGTCTCTTCCGAGAACCTGGCTCCTGCCATGCAGGCTGCAGCCGAACAGGCTCCCCAGGTCGCTGAAGGTCTCCAGACCCTGGCTCAGGAAACTGGAGCCAACCAGGAAGACACGGACGCTCTGATTGAACGGGTTGTTCAGGCTTCGCAGCTCACCCAGGAGGAGATGCAGGGCGTTCCCCTGTCTCTGGTCCAGGACCTGGTCGACTTCGGCAAAGCGAACAATCTGCCGGAGAACAAGTTCACGGCTCTCCACTTCATGGCCGAGGTTGCCGCCAACGACGAGAACACGGACGAGGAGCGGATTGCCGCCGGCACGTATGTCGCTCGCAACATCGAGGACAACAAGAAGCTCTTCCAGGAAGATCTGCCGACGCTGCTCCAGGATCTGCCTCACGATCGCGAGGAATACCAGCAGCTCAACGGCTATGCCTCGATCGTCAATGCGATCCAGCAGAACCCGGAGATCCAGAATGCTCTCTCCTGGGTCCAGGAAAAGATGCGTATGCCGGAACAGGATATGTCCGGTGTCGATTTCAACACGCCCAAGGGCCAGCAGATCGTCGAACAGGCGGTCAACGTCGCTGCCGTGGCGCCGCATGCTGTCGACTTCAATACCGTCAACACGATCCTGAGCCAGGCCGATAGCGGGCTGATCAGCCTGTCGGGCGATAGGTTGCGGGCTCTTCGCAGTGCGTCCGCTCTCCAGAACGCCGGCCGTCTCCGTGCAGCCCTGAACAGGGTTCCGGAAGCTGGTCTCATCGAGCAGGAAGCCGGCTCCCTTCAGCAGGAGATCGAAGCAACTCCCGATCCTGATCAGGCGCTGAAGTTCGTCTCCCAGCAGATCAAGGAGACCGGTGGCCGCAAAGCTGATCACCTGTCGCTGTCGCAGCACATCGCCGGCATTTCTCAGGCGGTGACCCAGGGAGATCTGAAGACGGCACGGACCAAGGCCCAGCGGCTCTATGGTTTCGCCCAGTCCCGCATCAACAAGTTGGGTGCGGTGAACCAGTCGATCGCCAATGGCGACGGCAAGGATGTCTCCTACCAGAACTGGTCCGGAACGGAATTCTACACCGACAAGAAGGGTGTGGGCGTCAAGGCTGGATCCTCCGGCGGCCAGAGCTTCGCTCGCTCGGTCTATGCCGATGCCCGTGCTGTCGCCCAGCTGTCCAATGACATTGCCGGGATCTACCCGGCATTCGGTCTGGCAGAGCTGTCGGTTCCCGACCTGGCTCCCGTCGCCAATACCGATGTGGATAAGAATAGGGGAAGCTCGACAACCGCAGCTCCTCAAACGTCTCAGGCTACCACGACCAAGACATCTGAAAAGAAGCAGGTGGAGCTTCCCCTTCCGCCAACCCAGCCCGCCAGGGATTTCGGGGGCGAAACCTCGGCGGTCGAGGCTGACGTCCCGGAATCTACCGGCAAGGCTGAGAAGCCGTCAAGCGAACAGGACGATATTCCTGTCGCTGAAATTTCGAATGATGTGCCGGCTCCTGCCCAGACTGAGCAGGTTGCCAGAACCGAAGAAAGCGTTGCCACTCAGGACAGCACTCCTGAGCAGGCTCCTCCGGCCATTGTCGACAACGGCAAGATCGACCTTGAGACCAAGGCCCCGAACCAGGAAGAGACCAAGTCGGTCGAACCGACATTGGCTGATCGTTTCCCGCACCTGGTTCAGTCGGCCGGCAAGAACATGTTCCACCAGGCTTTCCGTCTTCCCAAGACGGTGAAGTCCCGTCTGCTCGGTCTCCAGGATCCACTGCGAGCAATCTGGAAGATGCTCGGCTCGGAGCAGGAGCTGAAGGCGTTCATCGGCAAGGACATCGACGCCTATGATCTCGTTGAGAGTGACGCGGAGAATTTCCGCAAGCTTCTGAAGCTGGGCAATGCTGCGCTCAACATCATGACGGACTCGCTGGCGTCCAAGCTCGACAAAAAGACGCTGGCCAAGATCAAGGACGGCACACTCTCGATCCGATCCAGGGATCTGCGTATCCTCAATCTCCTGGAGCTCGATGGGAACGACAATTTCCAGTACAATCAGGAGCTTATCCAGTCGGCCATGATTGCCGGCCTGGATTGGGCTCTCAACATCGCAGAGCGTTCCGCTCCTCTCAAGGCTGATGAAGTCGCTTCCATCCTGGGTATCGACGTGGGTGAGGCAGCTCGCTACCTCGACGAGTTCAACCGTGGTTTGTCGCTGACCACGGCCAAGCGTTCGCTGGCTGAGCGGATCGAGAAGTTCTGGGGCGTACAGGCCAACCGTGATGCCCGCAAGGCGTTCACCGTCGGTATCCCGGAAGCAGTCGCGGCCGAGATGCTCGAAGCCTTCCATGAGATCGGCCTCATCGAGCTCGGCGTTGCCAAGTTCCCGGAGATCGGTCCCGACAAGAACTTCAACCGGGTCTGGCTCGACACCCGCAATCCGAAGCTCCAGGAGTTCATCAACAATTTCGACAAGACGTCGACGTTCTTCACGGACCTGGCTCTGACCGATCGTGAAGGTGAGGGCGCTTCGATCGGTTCACCGATTACGGACGTTGCCCAGACCCAGCATCGCAATCCGATGGTGCGGCTGACGAAGCAGAACAAGAGGGCGCTGGCCAATGCACAGCAGGCGCCGTATCGGCCGAACACGATCGTCCACGACTTCTTCCAGGCTCTGGGCGAGGATCGTTACGTCTCGATGCTGGTCGGTCATCCCTACAAGTCGGGCGATCTCGACAAGACCCACAAGCAGATGGGCCTGAACAAGGGTCACTGGAAATCGCTCCAGGGCCAGATGCGCAGCTACGTTTCCTCCTACAGGAACGTCACCAGGCAGATGGCCAAGGTCAAGGCATATGCCGACAAGCAGGGCATCCCTCTCGAGGAAGCGGCGATCTACTACGGCCATGACATCAACAAGCTCGGCCGCCCGCAGATGCGTGGCCTGAGCAATCCCCAGACCGACAAGGGCGCTCGTGAAGTGTTCATGTCCACTGGATCGACCTTGGATCTGGCTGGCAACACCGATGACATGGACTTCTTCCTGCAGACGGTTGGCCAGGGCATCGGCCTGAAGACCGAACAGGACACCCGTTCGACGATCGTCGCCAAGGTTCTGGAGAAGGTCTTCACCGAGGGCGGTTCGTTCTATCCCCTGGTTCAGGAACTGAAAGCCTGGGTCGTTGCTCGGGAAGCCGGTGAGGATACCTCGATCCCCGCTTCGGTCGACGCACAGATGCAAAAGCTGGGGCTCTCCCAGCACGGCATCCATTCGCTGATCTCGGTTGCCCGGTATCTGCACGCCGAGGAAACGAACCAGGATCTGAGCAAGTTCCAGACGTCCAACTACCTGGAAGCCGACGGCAAGACCAACGGCCCGATCAATGCGCTGATGCTCTTCACCAGCGGGTTGTTCACCTCTGGCTGGCTCAAGGCAGTCGGCAAGGGCGGCGCTTTCGTTGGTCGGCTCGGTCAGACGTTAAACAGCTGGGGCGACAGGGTCGACCTCTACAAGGATGGCGCCAACGTCACCCAGGTCAAGCTCGAAGAGCTCGGCCAGGATATCCGATCCAATGGTTCGCCGGAAGCAGTTGAGCATTTCCGGACGTTCCTCCGGCTCTTCAAAGGCTTGAACGCCAATGTGAAGGTCAACGCCAGCGGCGAAGTCACCATCGAGCGCAACCTCACCAAGAACCCGCTAACCATCACCATCTATGGTTCGGGTCCCCGTGGCATTGCCGGCAATATCGCCGGTGAGCTGGTGACCGAGTTCTACAAGAAACTGTCGGATGCGATGGACGGGGGCGAACAGCCGGCGGCCGAGCTCCTTCAGGATCTCAGCACACTCACCTCGCAGTCGATCCGCAAGAGCAGGAAGACCCAGAAGTTCTTCATCGCAGGCAATGTCGAGCAGGTTGGCGGTGACGCCGGCACGTTCGAGTTCAGCCCGGAGCAGTTCAACACGCTGCGGGACAATGTCCACGCCATGCTGGTCACGCCGATGGTCTCGGCGATCAATGAGCAGGTGACCCAGCATGTCGCTCCGGTGAAGGAGGCCCTCCTCCAGGCAACGCAGCTGCAGTCGATCATCCTGAAGAACCTGTTCGTCACGGAAGTGGCCAAGCGGATCGCCCAGATGAAGGCTGATCCGGACAAGTATGACTACCGTGACGGCGAGTTTCTCTCCCAGGGAGAGCTCGATAATATCACGGATAATCTCAAGCGATTTTCTCCGATAATCGACACGGGCACCCAGTCCTACATGCTCTCCGGTGGAGAGACCGGGGATCTGTTCGACACGACCACGGTCGATGTCGACGGCAAGGCGATCAAGGTCTCGGCTCCGGAAGACTACGCCCGCACGCTCAAGAGCAGGCTCTCGACGCCGGCCTTCGTCACCGGTCCCACGACTGTTGGTGTCGGCGGCGTTCCCACCCTCACCATTGGCTCGGGCGATGCCCAGATGATGATGAACTTCCTGTCGGAGAACCAGGATGCGGCCAAGCGGGTTCTGCATGTCTTCGACGGTCTGAACGTTCCGGCCGACCAGATCGAGAATTACTCGAACCTGATCAACCAGGCGGTCTTCCAGACCTGGACCGGCAACACCAACCCGGTGCGTGCGGTCTATGACAGCTTCAAGGCTTTCATGGATGCCAAGCCGATCGAGTCCCTGTTCACTGGTTCGGACAACCAGCAGCAGCTCGCTGCCCTGAACGAGATGACCGCGGTGGATCTGGTCCGCTCGAAGTTCAAGGACGAAGAGCGCATCGATGTGGCAGGCGCCCAGGAGCTCATGAACCGGGTGCTCAACAAGCTGAGCAACCTGGCCGACGATACGGACATCCGCCGCCAGGTGCTTTCCGAGATGCCGTTCTCCATCGACCAGATGGCCGGCGGCGAAACGCCTTATCAGAACCAGGGCAAGATCCAGGTCCCGGCGAACGCCAGCGACGAGCAGATCCTCGACGTCATGAACAAGCGCTACCGGGAAATCCAGGCAGAGAAGACTGCCAGGGCAAAGCGTCAGCCTGTCATCGAGAGCCAGGCCGCCAACAACTCCGGCGCCACTGAGCTTCGGATCTCGGACATTGCTGGTCTGCCGGCGGTCAAGGGGATCTCCGACGTCCAGAAAGAGATGCTGGATGCGTCGATCGAGAGCCTCAAGGACAGCGGCTACAAGATCGTCTACGGCAATGCCGACCAGCTCGATGCCTGGGAACGGGAGTACAACGCCGATCTCTTTGTTCCTGGTTCGAACAACCAGGACTTCGGCCGCACCTATGTCGCCAAGAAGCTGATCGTGATCCGCAACATGACCGCTGAAACAGTGGTGCATGAGCTGATCCACGCCTCGACCATCGAGAAGATGACCAATCCCTCGTCGAGGGAAGAGCGTGAGGCCGTCACCAGGATCATGGGGCTGATGGGTGAGTGGGTCGACACTGTCGACACGGATATCGATCTCGATCCGACTGCCGCCATGGCTTATGACGTGGTCACCGGCCTCATCGACAGGAACCGGACGGTTCCGGCCATGAATGAGTTCTTGGCCTATGTCCTGGCGAACCAGGAGCTGACGAAGCAGGCTGCCAATGTCAAAATCACCAACCCGGTTCTCCGGATTATCGGCGATGCTCTGAATGCGCTCAAGGCGCTGATCTTCGGCAAGACCAAGGTGACCACGCCGGCGGAAGATCTCCTGTCGAACCTGCGCTTCAACGCCCGCATCCTCATGGGTCCACAGACCCAGGTGGAGGGATTGAAGCAGGATTTCGCCGACACGGTGCTGCACCAGTCGGCTACCTTTGGTTCGGACGATCGCCTGAGCGGGCTCCGTGAGGCGTTCAACCAGAAGATCGTCTCCTGGATCAATGACGCCGAGATTGGTCAGCGCAATGCGGCAACCCGTAAGGCTGCTCGTGATCTGCGCCAGGATGATGCCGATGACGCCAAGCAGTCGGCGCATGACGTTGCATCCGAGTTCGCTCTGCACTTCCCAGACCTGGGAAACATGCAGGCGTTCTCGACCTTCCAGATGATCCAGCAGGCGCTGATGACGGAAGCCCGTCTCAACACCAACTCTCTGGCTCGCACGGAAGAGCTCTACCGGCACGTCATCGACAAGCTGGTTGTGGAAGACTTCATGGCCGATCCAGACCTGAACGATCCGAACGATCGTCTCCAGGCCCAGGACAAGCTCAATTCGCTGAACGGCACGTTCATCAAGCGAACCGACAAGTTCGGCCGCTCCTCGCTGATGTCTTCGTTCCTGTCCCTGGCTCTCACCAGCGACGAGTTCCGCAAGATCCTCTCTGAGATGGATGTCCCCGCCTCGGACAAGAACGCGGACGGCACGATGGATGCTCGCCTGGAGAACTGGGCCAATGCCGGCATCGACCGCATGTCGCTGTATCTCGCCGGCGAGAAGGGCACCAACGTTCGTGATGCTCTCGACAGCCTGACGGCCGCGATGATCGAGAATGTCGGCGACCAGCGCAGCTACATCGAGCAGCAGTCGGAGGGTCGCTTCGACAAGATCGAGCGGGCCGTTGCTGACAAGATCCAGGATGTCAGCGACAAGGTCGTGAAGAAAGCAACTGACCTGAAGGCGGCCAGCAAGAGCAAAGCTGTTCGGGCTGCAGCCAATGTCGCTATCGTCGCGGCGACGATCGTCAACGAGTCGAGCGCAACCGAAGCTGCCCTGGGTGCAACCGCCGCCCTCAACAAGCATGGCGGCTTCCGTGAGATCCGGGCTCTGCTCAACGAGGTGAACGGCCGGACCCGTGAGAACGGTCCGATCTACGACATGATCGCCAAGGTCCGTGCCTGGGTGCAGCAGACCCGTCAGCAGTATCGTGACGAGCTGCCGATCAAGCTGGCCAAGGCTTTCACCCGGCCGGTGAGCCAGGATCAATGGACGGCGATGTTCAAGGCCCTGGGCAAGACGGATATCGCTTCCCTGGTTCAGTATCACGGCATTCCGACTGCCCTCGAACTGGCGACCAAGCCGCAGCGTCTGGCCTATGAGATCCAGCAGCTGGAGCGCTCGATCAAGGCTCTCGATGCCAACCGCTTCGACAAGCTCAAGGCAAAGTCCCAGCAGCTCGGTCATTTCCTGATGACTGGCGAGCATGGTCCGAAACTTCTGCGCAATGCAGAAGCGATTGCCCGTCTGCTCTGTGAGCGGGGCCAACAGATCATGGCGCCGTCGGCTCAACTGGTTGACAGCATCGATCGCCTGGTCAGCCTCTACGCGCTCCAGGAGCTGGACGAGAAGACCATCGACGCAATGACGAACCTGGTCGACGGCGAGATGAACGGCCTCGACTTCGTGACCAACTACCTGGTTGGTCAGCGTAAGGAGGAGATGCTCAAGGCCGGGAACACGAGTGAGGGTTTGCTCAACCACTACAAGGGCCACATCCCGTCCGAAGCTCAGCAGGGCGGTTCCCTGATCATCGCTTCCGACAGCGAACATGGGCGCCTGGTCAGCCGGGGCTACAAGCAGATCGCCGCCTACACTGGTTCCTCGGCCGACAGGTCGCTGGGAAGGCGGTCCTATTATTTCGCACCGGTGTCGGGAACGGCGATCTTCAACCAGGGTGTCCTGCAGACTGTCCACCAGACAGTTTCGGGTGTGGATCCGGAGACGGGCTACACGACTGGCGAGCTCATGGCCGGACGCATCGACGATGCCCAGACCGTGCAGCTGATCAATCGCCAGCTCTCCAACCAGGTCGAAACAGCTGAGAACCTGCTGCCGGTCTACGATGGCACCGGAAAGGTGATCGCATTCGAGCGTGCAGCCAATCCTGCAATGCTTCAGAAGCTGAACCGCTCAACGGACCTGGCCAAGATGATCGGCGTCTGGCGGGGCCGCCAGGTCGAAGAGCTGCTGGCTCAGGAGAGCAACAAGCAGCTGGTCGACAATCTGCATGCCATCTGGGAGTCCGACAGCAAGGCTGGCAGGGCGAACGAATACGTCAACATCGCCAAGCTGGGCTCGAGCCAGAAGGACGATCCCATCCTGGCCGAGGCAGCTCGGCTCATTCCGGACGGAACCAGGGATTACATCAAGCAGGTGTTTGGTCGTGACGAGTTCTGGGTCCGTCGTGACATGCTGCTCGACACATTCGGCGCCCGCCAGGCTTCGATCGGAGATCTCTTTGGTGGCAAGACGCGGTGGAACCCGTCGGTCTCTGGTCGCTTCGAGAAGCTCGCCATGGGGGCATTTGGCAACAAGGCGTATCCGACGTTCGTCTCGATCGAGAAGAACATCCAGGAATTCGTCTCGACGGCCAAGACCCGGATCGTGGTGAAGTCGGTGATCGTGCCGGCGGCAAACGCCGTCTCGAATATGTTCCAGCTGATCGGCCGCGGCGTTCCGATCCGTCATGTCATCCATGGCTTCGGAGCCAAGACGACAGAGATCAACGCTTACATCAAGAGCCGGGCTCGTGAGGTCGACCTGGAGGCGGATCTGCGAGCAGCCGAGGGCAAGAACAACCTGGTCGAGATCCGCAAGATCTCGAACAAGATCCAGTCGCTGAAAGACGGCTACAAGCGCATGTCGATCTGGCCTCTGATCGAAGCCGGCGAGTTCTCGGCGATCTCGAATGGCAATGTCACGGCCGAAGACCTGGCGCTTGCCGATGGCAGGTGGTCGGACTGGATCGAGCAGAAGGCTCGGGAACTGCCGGCCGGCTTCAACACCGTGGCACGATATGCGCTGGTGACCAAAGACACGGCACTGTTCCAGGGCCTGGCTCGATCAGTCCAGTATGGTGACTTCGTAGCCAAGGCGATCCTCTATGACGACATGATCGGCCGCCAGAAGCTTTCGAAGAAGGATGCCCTGGTCCGGGTGGGTGAGCCGTTCGTCAACTACGATCGTCTCTCGGGCCGCACCATGCAGTATCTGGATAGCATCGGGTTGATGTGGTTCTACAAGTACAAGATCCGCATCATGAAGGAAGCGGCCTACCTGCTTCGCCACAACCCGCTGCGCTCGCTGCTGATGACCGTGGCGCCGGCACTGCCCCTGATCGGGGACATCGGTTCGCCGGTCTCGGACAACGTGCTGGCGATTGCCAGTGACGGCAAACTCGGCTGGTCGATCGGGCCAAACATGGGCCTGCACAGCTTCGGGCTTAACCCCTGGATCAATCTTGCAAGGTAATGGCATCTACTTTACTGGTTCGAAAAACGAACAACGAACCAGGGGATGGCCGTAATGAAGTGGATAACGCGGCTGATCGCGGGATGTGTCGCGATCATTGTGCTGCAGGTCACATTCGCTTTCATTGAGGGATCCAAGGGACAGCTTCCGGATCCCCAACATTTTGATCGCATAATCTCGCTTATTTACTTATTAATCCTGCTGCTAATTTTATACATAATCGGCTGGATTATACGCGAAATCAGAGAGCGCTGATTATGCAGGACGGCTCAAAGCCTTCCTACGCACTTTAATACGGTATGCTGGTTTGTGGGGGAGTGCTCTATCTCTAGGAGCCTCCTTCACGACTTGCGGCCCGTCGACGCTTTGGTATATGTCGAATGCGATTTCGGATTGAAGGTTGAGTTTCACCTTCATAAGGAGGTCATACTTGAATAGACATAGTTCCTGATTCATGATCATTCTCCGCAGGAGGGGCGTTCTTTGAAAAAATTTATCGTTGTGGGGATTGTATTTCTGGCGGGATGCCAAAGTGACCCAATGCCGAATTTTAGAGACGGCTACTATTACATGGCGGGTGATTTGAACTGCGCCTACATGCGCACTGTCGCCCCAGGCCAAGCTGAATGCTTCAATAAAGATAAGCAATCTACCGGCTTGCGGCGTGCTATGTCCCCCCAAGAGTTGGTGGCCTGGAACCAGATCCAAGCTCAGAACCGGGCTGTCGCGGGGGACTATACACCCCCACCAATGCAACCCGCGCAATATCCAACAATGCAGACGCCCCAGGTGACGCCTCTTGGCCGTCCTGGCGGGAGCCAGACGAGATGCATCGGGGTAGGGATCTACGCCAACTGCCGGACTTACTAGTCAGCAGCGCCATGGGCGACTAGCAGCCGGACGATATCCGCTGCTTTCCCGGTCACCGGGCGACGTTTGCCATTCGGCAGGACAAGGTAGATTTTCTGCCAATTATCGAATGAGACGAACACACGGCCGTCCACCATCTCGATACGTTGTTCAGGCATCAGCGCCCTCTCCAACAATGAACGATAATGGAACCTTATCGTTCGTTTTAGTCTATCGACAACCGGTGCGGTTTGGGCCTTTTTCAAACGGTTAAAGCGCCGTCAGTGATCACTCCAGGATGGCATATCGTAGGCGTCGTAGCTCCCAACGCCATAGCCGTTTTCATCGTTCCCGAATTCGTAGTAGTGGGCATCCTCATCAGGTTGGCATTCCTTCCGGTCGGCATCGAGCCAGCGGAGGATCGGCAGTTGCAGACCGTTGTCGAACACGACATAGCTCTTTGGCACACAGATGCTGGCCACTCCGATTCTGATATCCTTCATGGCGCCGATTCGGCAACTGTTGGCGCTCACTCGGATCCCCTGATGAAGATGACGGCCGACTCGATTAGATCTGGTTTTGCGACCAGATCCACACGGAGGAGGAGATGGAAATCGTCGTAGCTGTCCTGCCACATCTCAGCATCGAGCGTGCCGTCCGCGGCGAACCACCAGGAGCGATGATCCTTGAGCCAGACACCGACATGGACGAAAGCCTTTTGCCGCGCTTCGTCGACCGACTCGGCCATGACAATGATGTCGCCGCACGAATATTCCTTCAGGCAGCCGGCGGCCGCCCAGTGATACAGGTTCATCCTGGTTCCTCTGAATTCGATGGGTGCCTGGTCTCTCAACCAGGCTGGGCCAGATGCTTGCCTTTAGCGCCGTCCTCATACCCAGGTTGAGATAGCCGACGTGTAGAACGCCCTTGTGTCTCGTGCCGGGTTCTGTTGGACCTCGGAGCCCTTACGGGCGAATTCAGCGGCAGAGTTTTTGTACAGACGTGCAGCCGATTGGTCTGTCGCACTTGCCCGAAGGGGGGCCGCTAGATGACGCGGAAGTTTTGGCGGTAAACGATGGTGAGACCATCTCCCGCTCGGGTGCTTTCTTCACCCGCCACCTTTACCAGCTTTCAGCGCCTGCCCAGGTGGCTTGGAGTCGCTCTCTCTAAGGCCCCCGACGGGGGGACCTATTGTCTCGTGCGTCTTCCTTGAAGATTGCGTATGCGATGACTGCTACCACGACGAAGATAATCGCGAAAGTCATTATGGGGATTATCCAAAAGATTATAAAGATAATCCCCAAAGTGACCAGCGCCGCCAGGAGAAGCGCTTTGAAGAGCGCCATGAGCTTACTGGGTCGGCTTCGTCAGGTTGGCGAACAGCGACTTGGCTGCCACTGCCGGATCAACGGCCGGCTTAGGAGTAGCCGGTGCTGCGGATGACGTCAGATCCGGGAAGATCTTCATCGCCACCGGTGCCGGCACTTCGTTGGGCTGGGTGGTCTCGGGTTCGTCGACGTCGAACGGAGGCTTGGTGTCGACGACAGCTGCCGTCTGCTCGCTGACAGTCCCAAGGGACTCAGCGGTCTCGACCACCTCTTCCGTGGTCTCCTCGGTGCTGTCGGCCGCCTGTGAGGCTGCAGGAGCCTCTGCAGCAACTGCTGGCTTCTTGGTCCGGGTTCCCTTCGGCTTGGCCGTGTCGGTGCCCTTGGTTCCGCCACCGGTGCCGCTGCTGGGTTCGTCACCAGCCTTGAGAACGTCGATCACGGCAATGTGGCCATTGTCGTCGGTCTCTTCGATCCGGATATGGATCTTCTGGTCTTCACGGATGGTGATCTGGCTGAGAATCGTTTCGCGCAAAGCGCTCTCGATCTCGGAATTGGTCAGGATGATCTGCATGTCTGGTTATACCTCGTTGAAAAGTCGGAGTAGATTCTGGAACATGGGCGTTCGAACGCCCGAGTGGATGGAGGCAACAGCGTCGGCGATATGCTCCGATTTATCACCGGGTTTTCCACCCTTTCCAGGCGGAAGGATTATCTCAGGATAATAAACGATCAATTGATCGATCATCTCCCTTTTAGTGGCAGTTCGTTTTCCGGTAAATACCTTCTTATTTTCGGTGGCTGTCACCTCGATAAGCGGGATCCCCATGGCTCGGATCATGCCCAAGATCCCCATCTGGACACCATACGCAGCCATAGTTCGGGCTGACTGGCTTCCAACGGGGCATTCGACGAAGATGATCTTGGCCTTCTTGACGGCCAGGAACACAGGCGTTGACAGCTGCTCGGCCAGCCATAGATCGTTGGAGTTCACTCTGACCTGTTTACCCTCCAGATCCTTCGGCTCGATGATCGAACCAATGGGGGTGGAGAGCACACCGGCCGTGAGGTCAAGATTGCCCTCGGCAAGACCCCAGTGCCGAAGACTGGGATCCATGCCGAGGACGGGGATGAGCATCTCAGATCGCTCCTAGACGCTCTTAGCCGAACAGCGAGTTGGTCTTGGCGCCGCTCGACTCGCCTGCCTTGGGGGGCATGCCGGGACGTCCGGTACGACCAGCCTGGCCGCCGGCACCGTCCTTGATCGTGCGACGGTCCTGGGTGCGGCCCTTGTTGGCTTCGACCCAGGCGCCGTAGAAAGCAGCAGTGGTGACGCCACGCTTGGCTTCGACGACGGTGAGGTTCGACGGGACATGGAAGACCTTGTCGACCGAGTTCTCCTCACGGCTGTCGGCCGTGTCCTGGTAGTTGTTGTTGGCGTCCTTCACCTGCTTGTTGACGACCTTCTTGATGATACCAAGCGTGACCTTCTTGCCGAGGGTCTCGATCAGCATCGGAACCGCCTTTGGCACTTCCTTCTTCTGGTCCGGGTCATAGACGTTGAGGACCTTCTCCTCGGCCAGCTGCTGGGCCAGGCCCTTGCCGGTGACCATCTGGCAGATGTCGTCGACGGCGGTGAAGCCCGGCAGATAGTGCTTCTTGCCTTCCTTGGTGTAGAAGTTCTCGTCGTTCTTGTTGGTGACCCAGAAGGTCTCGCGATATTCGGAGCCGCCCTCGTCGGGAGCGAACATGATCGTCACGCTGCGGGACTTCGAGTTGGCCGACTGGCCGGCGTACATGGCCTTGATCGTGCCGGTGTAAGGGGCCGATTCGAGCACACGGAAGCCGCCGAGACGGTCCTGGGCTTCTTCCACGCCGTCGGTGGTCAGGTTTCCAAAGAGATTGGACATTCGATATTTCCTTTTGGTGGTAGTGAAGGTGGAGGGTGGTTTCTCGCCGGGGTCAGCCGGCGTAGAACTTGGTCAGGTGGTCCAGGAGGAGCTGGCAGTCGTTGTCGATGAAGGTCTGTTCCTTGGTGAACATCCCCATCGGCGACCGGATGCGTTCGCCAACTGTTTCCTTGGTGATCCGGGTCTGGAAGACGTGCTTGAATCCCAGGTCCCGATCCTCGTCGGTGATGGTGAGCAGATCGGACTGGTACTTCTCCAGTTCGAGCAGTGTGATCTTCTTGGTCGACACAACAGTCGAGAAATAGGCTTCGATGCCGTTGTTCTTGAGAGCGCCCTTGATGGGCACCTCGGTCTTCATCTCGTGCTTCACCGTGTCGAGTTTATCGAGCAGGTGGGCAGTGAAGATCGTCGGCTTGCCCCAACGGACAACACGATCCTGCATCAGCTCCTTGAAGAACTGGGCAAAGTTGCCCCATGCCTTCTGGGTGTCGTTGGAACCGAGCACGTAGACGGACTCGTACATTTCCATCAGGAACGTGATCGAGTCGGTGATGATGCCGTCCAGCTTGTCCTTGTTCTCGATCGCCTGGTCGAAGAACCCGAGCACCTCATAAGGATCAGAGATGCGTTTGTTCAGGAACTTGTTCTGGAATGGCAGGCGCTTGCCGGCCTCGGTGTTGTTGTAGAGCCAGCGTTCCTGGTTCCGGATGTTGCGCAGACTGGCGCTTTTACCGGTGCCGGAGAAACCCGACACCAACACCAGCTGGTCATTTGTTTCAGACATTATTACCTCGATTTAGTTTTGGATTATTAGAGATAATCGAACCAGAGAAAGGAGCCCCGATTTCTCAGGGCTTCTGGTATCGTTTGGCGACCGTCACCATGATGGTGCTGTCGATCTCCTGCTCGGTCATGCTGTCCGACAGTTTCTTGTTGAACGCATGCACCTGGTCTTTAACCGCGGTGAGCTCCCAACCGGAGTCGACCAGGCACAGGGCGTACTTGATCATCTGGTTGTTGCGGTTGCCGGAGGCGATGCGGCCGGCGAACCAGCGTTCCAGGTTGTCGAGTGATCCGAGTTCCTGGTTCGACTTCTTGTAGAGCTCATTGCGGCTGGTCTTCGGGATGAACTTCAGCACATCGAGCGTTTCGCCTTCCAGATTGTAATGGAAGGCGCCGCCGGCAAAGCTTTCCCACTTCTTGGCCCGCTGATTGGCGGACTCGTCGGTGGCAAAGGGCAGCCAGTCCATGATGTTGTTCATGAACTCTTTGTATTCATCCTGATCGAGATCCAGCCGATAGTTGATCGGCAGCATCAGCCGGAAGCGGTTCTCTTCATCCGAGTGCCGCTTCGTCGTGTAGGTCAGGAACTTGTATTCCTTCATCAGCTCGTGAGCCTGATGCAGGGAAGCCCCGCCGTCCACGTCGATGACAATCATGTTGAAGCCGGCGATCACGTTCTCCTCGGCCCGGTGGCCGCTCTTGAAGTGATGGTTGGCCCAGTGATAGTCGGCCGTCTGGGTGAGCAGGTGCAGCTTGTCGAACGGCACCAGCTCGGGAAGGTAGTTGTAGGCCCAATGGTTCGAGTAGGAGACGACGATCCTTTCGAGATCCGTCGCTTCAAGGGTCTCGCCCTTGAAGAACTCGATGCCGTCCCTGAACGACTTCTTGACGATGACGTTGTTCACGTAACCCCAGGAGGTTGCGAGCATCATCATGTCGTTGCGGGGACTCGAAGATTTCGGGTAGAACGGCATCTTCTCGTGGATGTCGGCATGAGTGACCTCATGACCGACGCTGGCAACGAATTTCGCCAGCTTCACATAGTTCTTCTCGCGGGTCAGGATCTTCTGGAAAGCCTGGCCGGACTCCTCGACCAGCTTGATGGCTGCCAGCAGGTGTTCCAGCATCACTTCCGTCGATCCATCGACGAAGGCATAGGCGCCGGCAAGCTTGAGGGCTTTCGAATAGCGGTGTGAGATTTCCGCCTTCTGGATCTCCTCGTGCTCCGGCATGTCTTCCGCCAGCCGCTCGCAGGTGAGCTTGTAGTCGAGCAAGGTGATCGACACGCTTTCGGAGACTTCCATCTTCCAGTCGTACAGCGACGGGTCGGCGAGCGTGTAGAAGTGGTGCTGCCACTTGGTCACGGCCTGGTCCGTCGATTTCTGGGTCAGCTTGGCGTACACCTCGGCCGCCGTCAGCTCCTTCATGATCTTGGCTCGATGACCGTAGCCAAAGATGCAGCGACGGGCATAACCAGTTTCGAGGAACGAGTAGAACTGGTCTTCCGTGGCCCCACCGTCGAACAGCTTGGACGGTGTACCGAACAGCAGCATGTTGGCCGGCGTCTTGCCGTCGAGTTCCTCGACCCGCTGGTTGTCGCTGCTGTTTTTGATCAGCTTCTGCTTGACGATGCCCTGGTCATAGAGTTCCAGGAACAGGGTCAGCAGATCGACCGAGCCAACCAGGTTGGAGCCGATCTCGTCGATCTGCAGGTTGATGGACCCGCAGGCCGACCGGAGAAGCTTCTGCCGGGTCTGCTTGACGCCTTCAGGGGAGCCAGAGTCGAACGTGAACAGGAACGCCCCGCACTGTTTGAACTCCTTGGCCGTCTTGTCGTATTCCTCCTGCTGGTCGGTGCCGTTGCGGGCGGCACGATTGTTGGCGATCGTCCAGAGCTGCTGCTCGGCGAGCACCGGAAAGGTCTCTTCCATGAACCGGGACTTGAAGCCCTTCAGGAATTCGTCCTCGACGACGTGGACCGAGTGCCCCTTGCCGAAGCCGGAGGTGGCTAGAGCCAGGGCATAGATGTTCACCGGGATCTCGCCACGGTCCTTGGTGATGACGGTTGCCCGCATCATCGAAGCCATCTTGCCCAGGAAGTAGGCTACCTCGGCCTGGAAGAATCCCCGGTCCAGGTTCTGGGTCTTGGTGCAGAGCACGTCGACGATCTCCTGGACCGCCGGGTGATGGTCAATAGTGGAAAGATCAGGGAGCGACAAAGTACAAGTCCTTTTGTTTGCAGACGTTGAAAGCCGGGCAGTAACCGCAAGCTTTCACCTCTCCGGGGAAAGCCACGACAACGCCCTTGCCGCCTTTCGACGCCATGTAATTGTGTGCTTCAGCCTTATCGCCCTCGAAGTTCCGGGTGGCACGGCCACTGGTCTTGTTGGGATCGGAGTAATATTTGTAGACCGTCTCGCCTTTCCACAGCTCCTTGTCGGTGCAGTGGGGGATCTGCTCATCCGGCAGATTGCCGTAGCGGATCAGTTCCCGGACTTTGCCGCGGATGTATTCCTCGGTATCCTCGATCGATGGCATCTCGACCGGGTGTTCCTGGGTCTTGGTTTGCGGATAATTCGGATCGCCCTTGGCTCTCGCTTTCTGCCAATCCGTGAAAACGAACTGGATGAAAACATGCTCGTCCTTGACCAGGTCCGGATTGAGCCAACGATAGATGCCGCCCTGATAGGCGTAATCATTGTCCTTCCGGCCGAGCAGGTAGGAGTAGACCGACGTGGTCTTGGTATCGAAGAGACGGCCGTCGATCACCTGGTCGAACTTGCCGCCGATCTTGTAGGTGACACCGTCAACCGTGATCTCGCGGAATGCACGGCGCTCGATCCAGATCGGGATGATGTTCGGGTTGGCGGCGATCTCTTCCTCGGTCGGGTTGATCGCGATGTTGCTCCAGACGTGCTCGGGGTAGCCGAGCTTCTGCATGGCCCGTTGGCCATTCTCACGCCAGGCTTTCTCCTGGGAATCGTGGATCGCCGCTCCCATGCGGGAAGCGAGCAGATCCGAGAGATCCATCTCCCTGTCTTCCTGGATCACCCGGCGGGAAAGAACCAACTGGCGGGTGCTCTTGAGCAGGCTTGTGGCCGATATGTAATTCGGCTCGTTGATGTAGTCGTATTCGTCGTTGAGCAGCCAGACTGCCAACGGCAAGCTAATGCCATGATTGTTCGTCAGTCGCATCTTGTCCTCGTAGGGGATTATCTCGGGATTTTGGGCGCATTTCGCCGAGGGGATTAAAGAATATCCCCTTCGGCATTATTTGCAATGATTATCTGAAAATCAGAGACCCTTTATGAAGGCGTCCGTTTTCAACCGCTCACGGTCGACCTGGCATTGTTTCAACCGGGCCATCCACTCCTCGCCGGCATAAAGCAGATCCGCTTCAACCTGCGACTTAGGACGGTTGTCGATCAGCGTCCCATGAGCCGCGGAATCTATAATGATCCCGCAGCAGGCCCTGACGGCGCCGAGGTTCTTGACCAGGGTATCCCTGGTGAGTTCCTCGCCAACCTTGTAGAGCTGGAGGTGCCGGAAGGCAGCCTCGATGTAGGTCATGGCTTCGACCGGGTTTGTCCGCCAGTTGAGCGGACCGTACTTGAACATCCCATCGACAAACGCCTCCAGCTCTGCCAGCTGCGCTGACATCGGAATGTAAGCCAGGGGCGGCTTCTTATCCCCGTAGATCTGCTTGGGGTTGGTTGGAGGAGTGACCGGGGCGTTCATGTCAGTTCGCCGCGGCTTCCGCAAAGCCTTCGTGGAACTGCGCCTGGCTCTGCAAGCCGAGAGGGCTGATGCCGAGTAGGAACACGTCCGAAAGCGTATGGCCTTTCAGCTGCTCGAAGGTTGGAGCGAACCGCTGCATGGCAGCTTCCTGGGCCTTGGCCAGGTCCTTGCGGGCGACAACGCCGGCCTTGGTGTTGAGCAGCACGTTCATGCCGAAGCGGTGCTGCTGGTTTGTTTCATCGACCGTGACGATCTGCGCGGCGATGAGCCAGAAATGGGACTTGAGGGACATATTGGGATTATCTCCGGATATTTTGAACATAATGAACCTAGACCGGCTTTATAATAAAAGCCAGACCAAATCGGCAGCGGTGGGGGTGTTGGGGTCGAGGTCCGTTCGAGAGAGTCGTTTGTTGGATCGACTCATAAACCTTGGCGGTTTTTATGAAAGACGGTTATCCCGATTTTCAGCCACATTTTAATGTGGGTATTATCTTTATAATGGAGCCGGGAAGTTTCCCTCCCGGCCCCAAAGCCTTATGCGGCAAGCTTTTCAGCCTGCTTTTCATTCAGCTTGGTGATGTGCTTTTCGAAGGTGGCGTAGATCTCCGACGGTGTCGCATCGTTGGGGATAACCACCTCCTGGCTCCAGTCCGGGTAGAAGATACCGAACTCACCGCCCAGCTTGACGTCGTCATGCCAGATGTCGGGATGATTCTGCCACTTGCATGCCTCGACGACGTTGTCGTTGGCGTACTTGACGGCGTCGATGTTGTCCCGAACCAAGAAATACTGGGCGTCATGGATCTGGGCACACGGCTTGATGTCGTGTCGGAAGGCGCTCTTGCGCGCCTTGCCCATGAACTCGGAGCCGGCTCGGGAGTTGAGCAGGCACCAGGACTGTCCCATGGCATTGCCAGCTGTACGGCCCTCTGCTTCGGCCTGGAAGGGCGTCTTGGAGGTCCCACGAACGACCTGGTGCAGCAGAGGTGTCCTCAACCGCAGACCGAACGCTACGATGACGTAGCCGTCCTTGGTGGCCTGGTCCAGCTTCGCTGCTTTCCACAGGTCGGAGACCTTGTAGAGCTCGTGATACTGGGCTTCGACCTTCTTGGCCTTGGCTTCGGACATACCTGCCTGGGCCATGATCGCCATGTAGGTGCCGTCGTAGGTGAGGGCGAAGGTCGGAACCTTGCTGTCCTGCCGAAAGTGACCATACTTTTTGTAATTGGCATGGGCCTTGTCGGCGATCGAGTTGACGCTCTGAACGTCATCTGGATCGATCTCAGGCATCTCGTCGCCCCAGTAGGCAACTGCCCGCATGGCGTGGCCGTCATAGCCGTCGGTGTAGACCTTGAGCTTGTTCGGATCCTTCGTGGTGAGTGCCGAGATCCGGTCCTCAAGGGACGAGAAATCGATGCCGCAGAAGAACCAGCCTGGTGGGGCTTTGAAGCAGCTCTTGATGAGTTTGGCGTATTTCGAGTTGGCCGGCAGGTTCTGGAGATTGGGCTTGCTCGATGAGAGCCGGCCCGAGACCGTACCGCCAAGGTTGAAATAGCCGAACAGGTAATACCAGCCGTCGTTGCCCATCTGGGCCTGCTCCATCGCTGGGATGAAGCTGGTCAGGATCTTGGAGACGGCGTTGTAGTCGATCAGCGCCTCGAGGAAAGCGAGGACGTTGGGATCTTTGGTGTGGTTCTTGAGGGATGCAAGTGTGTCCCCGTCCGTAGACGGCTGCTTGTTCTTGGTCTGAGAGATGACCGGCAAGCCGAGTTGTTCGTACAGGAAGTGCTGGAGCTGTGGATCCGAATCCGGGTTGAACACCACCTTGTCGCACTCAGGGTCGCTGAGCGAGATCCTCTTGGTTTTGAGCTTCTCGTTCCGCTTGCGGACGTGCTCTTCCTTGAGGTGATATTCGAGTGCTCCCAGCAGCGGATTGCTCCGCATCCTGGCGACGGCCGAATCGTTGTCGGCCTGAAGGAGCCCCTTGACTACTCGGACACGTTCCATGTCGAGGGGCATGCCGGTCAGTTGCATCTGGACAATGTCCACGATCGCCGGCTTGAAGATGGTCTCGTAGATGTCGAGCTGTTGATCAGCGATCATCTTTGGCTGGTTCTTCTCATGAACGAACCAGGTGCCAAGAGCGTCGACCAGGTTGTACTGGAGAAGCTGTGGCAGGGGTATTTTCGCGATGTCCTTGATGTCTTCCTGGGCGTAGTCGCCAGCGTACTCCTGGGCCTGGTCCTTGAGGCTTAGCCGGTTGCCGGCGCAGCTGTTGGTTGCCAGGTAGGAGATGAGCTTGGTGTCATCCCAGTTGCGGAGCATGATCTCCAGCCCATTGAGGAGCCCCTCGTTGTCGAGCAGGTGATCCATGAACAGCTGATAGACCAGGACGTAAACGTCAAAGGCGATGTTGTGATAGACCGCCTTGCGCAGATATTTGCGGAAGAAGTTCGCCAGCAGTGCCCTGAGAGGCTCGTTGCGGACCTTGCGGCCGAACGGTGCCTCGGTGGCGCCAGGAATGGGCTCGTAGTCGACGGCGAAGGCAATGCCCTCGGTCTTCGACCAGGCGAACGAGATCGTGCCGATACCACAATCGTAGTGCTTCAGGGAGAAGCCCTCGATGTCGATCGCGAGATCCTTGTCCATCTCCAGGAGCCGGTCGAGCCAATCGCCTATCTCCTCGATGGTCTGGGGATAGGCGGCGAACTTGATGATGTCGACGCCTGGATCCCGATAGGTGCCGTTCCGATAGCTCTTCAGCGCATTGATGCCCTGGGCGATCTTTGGCGGGACCTTGATCGGGTCGAAGAAGACCGTGCGATAGTTGGGCACATAGGTGACCTTCCAGTCGCCGTACTCGGTGTCGAGCACGTAGCCCAGCGCCTTGTCGACGGTGGACTTCTTGGTCAGCGTCTTGAAATATTCGCCGTCGGCAACCAGCAGGTAACCGACGTTGAGATCGTCCAGGACGGGCTTGAGTTCCTCGGTGATGTACGCCTTCATTTCGGCCGCCGGCGTCTTCTTCTTGCCGGGCGCCTGATGCAAGTCGATCACGATCACCTCGTTCTCGCTGAGACCGTAGGGACGGATGTAGTGCTTGAGGATTTCTTCCTTGTGAATGTCGTTGACGAGAATGCAAATTCGATAGGTGGCCCGTTCCTCGGAGCCAAAGGTCAGATACCGCATCGTTTCTCTATTCCTGAATCGACCGGCCACGAGGGGCAGGCAGCCCGTCCGGACAGGCTTTGTCCTAACCGCATACGGCTCAAGCTCGCCTGCCGCGGGAAGTAGCCTGACCCTCGAAACCGGTCGATTATCCTTGGGGATTATCTTAATAAAGCAGCCGAGACGCGACGTAAAACTCTATTTTTTCACGAAGCTGCATATACTGTGTATATGATCTCGGATTATCTGCCAAGGTGAACGCCTCTTCCCTGGTTCGATCCAGGTGCCTGCATTCGGGGATGAGGTCCTTGACGCAATTGGGCAGCGCATCGCGCATATCCTGGAACGTCCGGCAGTCCCGGAGCACCAGGGTGAACGCCTGGCGGATCCGGTCTTTCTCGTAGTCCATGGCCTTTCGCTCGGCGACGATGGCATCCATCTCGCCGGCCAGGCTCCGGTGTATGGGCATGTATTTGCCCTGCTTACGCATTCCCCCGGAGAGCTCGGAATAGATCACGCCCATGTGCCGGAAGCCGTCCGTCGAGCCGCCGAGAGCAATGTTCCGGGGGATCATCTTCAGCGCACGACGGGTGAGCTGCTCTTCCTCCCGCTCGAACAGAAGGTTCAAGATGGTCATGACGGTGTTGAACAGACGGTCATTCGCGGCCATGGGGTGATCCTTTCCTTATGAGAGGTCGAGACCCCCGTACTTTTGAGCCAGGTCCCCAAATAAGATGACCCTGTTGCGAGCCCGAGAGAAAGCAACATAGAGCATTCTTGCCACCTGGCTCGGAACGTTGCAGGTGCTGATGTTACCCAGGTCCACGAAGACTGTCTCATAGGTGCTACCCTGAGACTTGTGGACGGTAGCGGAATCATGCTGGCGCAAATCGGCGAAGTTGTTCTTCAGGAACGTCTTCTTCATCCAGTTCTTGGACCGGTTATAGTATTTGACCAGCTCGTTGAAGTGCTCCCGGTCCGTTGGAAACTGCACCGAACGGATCACGTCACCAAACTGGTTCTGTAGATCCAGAACATCAACATCAAGCCATACGCTATGCTCGTCGTCGATCATCACCTTGGTGGGACCGTGGTTCCGAAGAACTTCGAGCTCTGCCTCGACGGAGATATTTCCCTGCTTGGTGTGAAGCACGGTGTTGTTGACCAGGAGTTCACCGGCCTGGAATGAGGCAGGCAACTGTCGGTAGGTCCGGATGTAGTCGTTGTACTCGATCACCCGCCTGTTGGTGAATGCCAGGATTCGAGCTTCGTGTGTCTGCTGAGCAAACACCCGATTGATCTCGGACTGCATCTGGGGACCATTGAGCAGATCGATGACGCCGGGTACAGGCTTGATTGGCTTGAAAACGCCAGTGGCTACTGTGTCCCTGAGCTGCTGGCAGATAGCCATCAGAGCCGGCTGTCCAGCGTTCCTCACTGGTTCGAGTAGCTCGATCATCGGGGCGCCATGCTTGTAGACCGGAGACAAATCCTCATGCACTGGGGCCAGCTGATTGTGATCCCCGACATAGACCAGCTTGCAGTCCATAGTCCCCTCGTGGAACATTTTCCACTGCTGGGTATCGATCATGGAAGCCTCATCGATGAAGATGATCTGCTTCTGATGGACTCGCCATTTGGCGGTCTGTTTGAGGACGGCCTGGCCCGTTTTGAAGTCGTCGTAAACGACCAGATTAAAATGGTTGCAGGCTGTCGAGGTCGGGCGCTTGGTGCTCTTGGACAGAACCTCGGCGGCCTTGTTGGTGGTCGCCGTCATCACGACTTCGGTGTATTCCGGTTTGACGCCCAGGAGCTTGCACATCTCCAGGTAGCGCGGCATCGTGTTATCGATGATGTAGTTCATCAGATAGGTCTTCCCGACGCCGGCGGGACCGGAGATGATGAACTCCTTGTCCGGGCTGAACAGGAACTCGAGGAATTTCTCCGCAGCCTTCATCTGGCCTGCGTTGAGGTTGTAAAGACTGCTGGGTGGGATCGCGAGGGTCATTGAAATCTCATGCTGAAATTGAGCCAGGCAAAGAAAACCCCGGTCAACATCCCTGCTGCCGGGGCTTCTCTATACGCCTAGAAGGCGGGGTCGCTATTCGATCTACCTGATCAGGAAGGGCTTTCGATCCTTGCCCTTGATCCAGGCGGGCTCCTTGCCTCGGCCGGTCCAGATGGCTCCGGAAACCGGATCCTTGTACTTCGGCGTGGCCTTGACGCCCTTGCGCTTGATCTTCAGGCCACCAAGTTTCTCGACCAGCTCATCGATGGGGATCTTGTAGGTGTTTACCACCTGAACGATCTGCTCGATGACCGACTGCTTCTCGGCTTCCCGCTTCTCCTGGATCTTGCGATCGATCTCCTGCTGCTGACGCTGAAGGTCTTCGATCGACAAATCATTCAGATCGTCCGGGCCGGAATGGGAACCGGGATCTTCGTCCCGTGTCACCACTTCCTCCAATTCCTGGGTCGGTGCTTCGACCGTCACGGCGGCTTCCTCGGGAAGCTCAAAGCTCTCGTCGATCGGATCGCCAATCGGTGGGGTAGCCACTGTTTCGGGCTCTACGATGGCCCTGTTGCCCGCATGGTCTTCGACCGCATCCTTGATCTTCTTGCGCTCGTGATCCTTCAGCAGGAATGTCGGGATCTCGGTATCATCGAAGACCAATCGCGGAGTGAGCGCGGCGGGCGCCTCACTTGCATGATCACTCATTGTTAACTCCTGTTGTTTCTCTGCCGGGATTACCCCTATCACTATTCGGCAGAATCATTCATATGTGGTTTCGAGAACGTTGGGTATTTTCATTATTTTGTCAACTTAGAATCTCGAAAATAGGAAGATAATCCCTTAATAATCCCTTAATCGTGGACCGGCGCCGCCCGGCCCATGAACTCCTTGATCAGGAGGGATCTCACAAAGTCTTTGATCGAATGGCCAGGACCGAGTTGGTCCATCAACCACTCCTGCTGCTGCGAGGGCAACGTCCGAAAGACGTCATCCATGAAAGCTCGCCGAGTGTCGGCCGGTTGAATGCCCAGAGCACCAAGTCGGTATTTGACCGTCGTGTGATGCACGCCGAGCCGTTCCCCGATGCCGCAGAGCGACATTCCGATGCTGTTGAGCCTCACGATTTCTGCGTCGTCTGCTTTTCTTTTGTAACCGGAAGCCATTTTAAGTTTCTCATTTCCTTGATTATGTCTGGGTATTATCCAGATAATAACTCAAGAAAACAAGAATGCCACTCCTTAAGAGACAAATCCCCCGTCCACCGGTTTGGCCTAAACCATGTGGACGAGGGATCCAATTCCTCCTCGAAGAGGGTAGCTCGATGAGTTGTGCCGTGTCGTAGTGGGTTTCAACGATACGCCGCAAAACACCTTAAGTTTGAAGGACTTATGGGTGCCTCGCTCTGACTGGCTCACCAGAACTGGAGAGATTAAGCTCCATTTCCGGTTCGTTTACAATCCCTTTATCCACAAAATCCCACAATTTCTTGTGGGATTCCGTTATTAAGGTTGACAGAAACAGCGAATCATTTTCTCCAGATTTTCTTCAAGAGAATCAACGATTTTCAAAGGCACTCGTTGGGCAACATCTTGCGATACTGGCGGAAGCCGACGAAGTTCCCGTGCTGGTCACTACGAGTCCAAGGAGAGCCGTACGCACCCATTTCCCAGCTATCAGCCTGGGCGACGTGCTCCGCCGGCGAAGCATGCAGAGGTGCAGCTCCGACTAGCTTGTCATGCAGCTCGATCGCCTTCTCCAAGGTCATGTCGAAACCGTCGACCGTCTTGTAGGAGGTCGATGCGCAGCGGGACACTGACAGCTTGATCGCATCTTCCAATGCGTCAGGCATTATCCTGCTTGTGACGAGTTCGGTAGCATCCTCCCCAGTCACGAACGGTAGATGCCATGATCCTGGTTCCAGGGTCTGGATGTTGTCTTCCCGATCGAGCTCCTTGCCGATCTCCTGAGCCAGGATCTGGATATGCGGCTCGGCATCCTTGTGCTCACGGAGTGCACGGAAGTTCGACCATTCGGTTGCCGAGACCAGCACGGTGATGTGCGCAAAGGGCTCCAGCAGCCGATTGACGATCTGCTTGTGGGCGCTAAGGCTGTTGATGGCTTTCGCCCTTCCGACGGCATCTTCCATGGCTGATAACCAAATGTATTCGGCCGTCTCTCTGTCGCTTCCGGTCAGCTCCTCGTTGGCCTGCATCCCCTTCTGGTTCTTGCCCCAGTGCAGCGGCACATAGGGATCATCCATCACGTCCTGGATCAGCTTGGCAACGGGGATCGCCCTGGAGCTGGCAGCATTACGGCTGAGCTGACGATGGGTCATCAGCTCAGCATGGATCGGACGGGGATACCGCAGCAGCAAGGTCGAGAGGATCTTGTCAGGTCTCTGAGCGTGCCTACTGCGTAGGATGGTCTTGGCCGAGATGGTTGTCATTCTTCAGTTCCTTCAGGATTTCATGATGCTTGTCGCACACCTTCTTCTTGTGCAGGCGTTTGGCAATATCGGCGGACCACGGGCAGTCTTCGCACTGCTTAAAGCGAGACTGCTTGACCCTTCTGATCGTAGCCGCCGTCGTGGCAATGAGTGCCATTTCTGCGGCTATTAGCTGAATCGTCTGGGACATTTTGGGTAGTTCCTTCGGGGGGGCGGGGGGTTTTGGGGGATGCTGGCCATAAACCCCGAAATCCTCTGATTTTCAATCACCCGAATATTACACTTTGTTACTAAATCCGGAGTTATCCACAGTTGATAAATTAGCAATCTCTAATGGTGGTTTTCAGCTGTTAATCATCTCCAAAATCGGATATATATTTTAGCTGATTTATGGAGATAATCGCATGGGTAATACGTCCTACCGCCTCGGCGCTACCGAAAAGCTGCCGATCACCAATGCCGCTGCGGCTTCGCAGGTCCATGGGGACTCGGAAGTGAATACGACTAACGGGGACCATGTGGTTCGGATCCAGGCGGATGTGGACTGTTTCGTGTTGGTCGGAAAGACGCCTGTTGCCTCAGTCTCGAATGGCTTTCCGGTGGCTGCCGGCGCCTACGAATACATCGATGTACCAGACGGCCATAAACTGTCGGCGATCACGGCTAGCGGTGCCGGCAACCTCTACATCACGGATGTGAGCAAGATCTGATGCTGGGGCGTCCTGGCCGACTTTCTGGAGCCCGTATACGGCGCGGTATCAAGGTGCCATCGCTCTACCTGGGGCAGGTGGCGACCCGCTGCCGTATCCCTACGAATTTGTCGACAACCAACAAGCAAGCCAATGCGCGCACCATGCATATTGCGCGCGACGACATAACGTCGCTCAAGATCGAGCTTCCTGCTTGGTTCTGGTATCGCACGAGCACCAAGCTCGAGACGAGCGTCACCGGGAGCATCACCTATAAGGCTTCGATCGAATATCCGGCCGGCACTTTCACACAGGTCTTGTTCGCCAGCGCCACCTCCGGAATAGCCACTGGCGCGGTCCCGCTGCTCTCGGACTGGGTGAACGTCAACATTCCCAAGGGCGCGAAATTCTGGGTCCGCAGCTTCGCGGTTGCTACCCACTCCATCGTGTTCGCCGACGCCACCGCGGGCTCCAACTTCTGGGTCTGCGACTTCGCCAATGGGGAAGCCTACGAGTATGCGGCTTCGGGCATCACTGATAAGACCATGGGTGGGACTCTTGTCCCGAACAAGACCACGAACGATGCCCCGATCTGTCACCCGACCGCGATCATCGGCATGACGCGCAATGCCTCCGTTCTGTTGATTGGCGACAGCCGTGTTGCCGGTTTCGGGGATCTCTTCAACGCTGTCGGTGATACCGGGGAGCTTGCCCGGTCCATCGGCCCGTCTCTGGCTTACATCAACGCCGGCTCGGCCGGAGATACACTCTCCGAGTTCATTGCCTCGCATACGCGCAGGGCAGCGCTGCAAAGTTATTGCTCGCATGTTGTGGTGCAGACAGCCATCAACGCGCTGCGCTCTGGCACTGGCCAGAACAAGACCGCCGCTACGGTGCTGGGCGAGCAGCAGACCATTCTCGGCTATTTCCCGACCAAGCGCTGCTACACGTCCACGTCCTCGCCGGCCTCGACCAGCAGCAATAGCTGGATCAACGACGCCGGCCAGACCGTCAACACGAACCTTGCGCAGATCAACGCCTACAACGACGCTATCCGCGCCGGAGTCGCCAACTCGCTGGGGTTCTTTGAAATCGCCGATCAGGTCTCCACCGCACGTAACAGCGGCAAGTGGAAGTTTGACGGTACGGCCGGCAAGTGGACCGCTGACGGTCTCCATGCAAGCGCTTACGGCTACCAGGCTATCCAGGATAGTGGCGTGGTGGATCCAACCCGCTTCTCGCGGGCAGGACTATAAGATCCGATCTCCTGACCATCCACGCCCCGATTCAGGTGCGTGATCGAGCCAACATGCGTTGCCGTTAAGTGGATGGTCAGGGTTTGGGGGCGAGGTCAGGCACCTGAATTAGAAGTCGCCGATGCCGGTGTCTGGCTCGTTGTTGTCGATGACAAACTTCGACCCGCAGCAATAAGCGGCGAACACCATCTTCTGGTAGTCGGGTAGGTAGCCCATGCGGACGGTGGTCTTGGCGTCCTTCCTGTCGATCGACAGAGAATAAATTTCACCTGTCGACGTCACGCCCATCTGGAGGGCGCACTCGTATTTTTGCACGTTCTCCTCTGGATCAAGAGCGATATGCATGTAGTCGGTGGCGTACTCGCTCTCCTCGATCAGGCAGGTGGCATAGGTGCCGTAGCGATCGGCGACTTCGATGCCGCTCATCATTGCCTTGACGACGTCGGTGAGCTTCAGCTTCTTGGGAGCCAGGCAAAGGATGTCATTCATCTCCTGGGCGAGCTTCTCGGTCACCAGCGGCTGCAGGACCTCGTCCATCTTGGATCGCAGCACGGCCATGACCATGTTGCCATAGGCCGGCACGTCGAGCCGCTCGCCGATGTCGAGGGCATTGGCAACGACCTTGTGAATCTGCTTGCCGACATCACCATAGCTCTCCATCGAGCGCTTGACGGCATCTGCCACGGTCTCGGCGATCTTCTTCTCGACCAGTGCCTGGATCGCCGGCTCGCTGGTCTGCTTGTGGACCTCGGCGACGATGAAGTCGTTGAGGTTGGCTGCGGGGTTGTCCATGTCAGTTTCTTTCTGTTTCGCAGGTCGCCAGCGACATGCAGGCGGGTTTGTCGAAGCCGATGCCGCGGATCAGGTGGAAGCCCGAATCCTGCAGCTTGATGACGCGGCCATAGCGGTCATAGGGGCCGTCGATGATGACGTGCTGGCCAGGCAGGGCGGCGGTGCGCAGCTGATAGAGGTTGCCGCTCATCACCGTGCCCTCATGGGCAGATGCCGGAACGACTTGATCCAGCCTTCACCGGGAAAATGATCCTCGTGCTGGTATGGATAGAAATTGCCGTGGATGTTGTCCTTGACCTGGGCAATCGCATGGGCTGCGGTACAGGGCTTGTCGAACCGGACCCGAATGACGAACTCATGTATTTTCTTCTTCGCCATCGTCGTCTTCCTCTTCAGCCTTGTCGGCGCAGCTTGGGCAGAGACCGTCATAACCGTCGCCTACGGTGCCGTAGGTCTCGGAGCCGGGGTGATCACCACATTCGGTGCAGATGTCGGCCTCGTCATTGCTGACCCATTGCCAGGCCAGGACGTAGGCGCCGTCGTCCTCGGAGATGGAGACCATGGCGGTCTCGTCTCCCTGACGGTCGATTTCCAGGTTTCCTTCGTCTTCGTAATTCTCGAAGGCAATCTCGTTGAAATGCTTGTGCAGCGGAGAGCGGGAATCCTTTTCCCATTCGACCAGTTTGTCGATCAGGTTGGTGAAAGCGGGATGGTTGCCGCCTTGCTTGAGCGTGACCTTGATCAGCTCAAGCTCTTGGGGATCCAGGTTGATCCACATTAGATGAGCCTCCAGATGACGATGCCCCAGGCGATGATCGCCAGGGCAAGGATGGCCCATGGAGCGACCTTGTCGAACCAGGCAAAAGGAACCGGGATCGGGTCCTCGGCGAAGCCCGGCTTATAGTTGGGGCGGTGACTAGGCACGTTTTCTCTCCTCAATTGGTTCGAGAGCCAGTCGGTAGCCAAGCCTTCGGCAGATGGCCTCGACGGTCATCACTCCTGGCTCGACCTTGCCCTGGCTCCATTCGCTCACTCGTGATTGGGTGCTGTTCAGGCATTCCGCGATGGCGTTCTGGGTGACGCCTTGCAGGTGCATCTCCATGAACACCTGCTTCAGAACCGGGGATGCTGTTCGGATCTGAGGCTTACGCATCAACTCGCCTCTGTGTGCTCGACAAGCAGTACGCTGGCCTCTTCCAGCATGACCTTGGCGGCCCAGAATTCGTCCGCTGGCATGCTGGTCTTGCCTGGGCCGTAAAAGACACTGGTGATGCCGGCCTGGATGAGAGTTCGGGAGCACGCACTGCAGGGCATATGCGTGACATAGACCGTGCATCCCTTGGTTCGGATGCCTTCCCGCGCCGCGAAGGCGATCAGGTTGGCTTCGGCGTGTGAGGCGAAGAGATACTTCGCCGGCCGCTGTCGGCGCTCGGTGCTGTCCCAGACGCCGCGGGGAGGGCCATTGAAGCCGGTGAGACGGACTTCGCCATCAGGTCCGATTAGAACAGCGCCAACCTGGGTCGAATCTTTCGACTTGGTGGCGGCATGTTTGGCAAAGCCATAGAAATAGTCCTTCCAGTCCATCTGGAGGTCTCCTTGTTTTCGATGAAAAGGTCAGGGCCTTCCACCCTGTCGCCGGGTTTGCCGACACCGCTATGAATAGTGCTCCAGGTAACCGATCGCCTTTCGTAGACGATCAATGTCGTCGTTGAGGGCTCCGATACCAGTGTTGCAGGAGTGACAAAGAATGCCTCGGATCTTCCCTGTGGTGTGACAGTGATCAACTGACCATCTATCCCACCGGCCACCCGGAGTATCCGTCTCGCAAATGGCACAAAGACCATTTTGAGAAGCCACCATTTCATCAAACTTTTCTAGGGTGATGCCGTAGCGTTGTTTGATGACCTCTCGGCGCTGTCTTTCGGGATCTTCGCGGTATTTAAGCCGCTTGTTCTCCCGATATTCAGCAACCTTGTGGGGATTTTTGGCGAGGTATCTTGCACTCTTATTCATAACGATTTTAACCACTCAGTCGTCTAGCGATTAAGGCGATTGGGTACGCCACCCTCACGGGCAAGGTGCCACCGGACTATTGGACCGTCGTCTTGACCATCAAGGGATTCGGGCGACGATCCTCATTCTCGTAGGTGGACGAGCTGTCCTTCGTTCACCTTGGCCGACTTGTTGTTCAAGGCCACCCAGATAACAGGGACCTTGGCATTGATCGGCAGCGGCTCCATCACGTCGCAGCAGAGATCCGAGAACACGACGACGGCTGTCGGCTTGTTGTCGATGATCCACTGCCGAACGGGAGAGAGCGATGTGCCGCCTCGGCCGATGACATGCGTCTCTTCGAATGGATCCTCTTTCAGGAAGACCTCTTCCTTCTGGATGATCGTGTCGAATTGCAGCATCGTCATTTTCTCAGGCTCGAAGTGCTCCTTGACGTATTTGAACTCCGAGTGGAAACGGATGATGTCGCCATCGGAGATCGAGCCGGAGACGTCCAGGAAATAGGCGATGTGGTCGAGACCACCATTCTCCTCCTGGAGCGAGGGCAGATAGACCTCCTGATAGCGCCTGTTCGGACGTGCCCAGGAATAGTCCTGCTTGGCCAGCTCGTTGAAGAAGTGGAACAGGATCGTTTCCCACGGCAGCTTGGGCTGCAGGAACCGCTTCAACGTGAGCTCGACGTCACCCGGCATCAGTTCGCCGGCCAACGTCGCCTGGTGGCTGGCCGCCACGACTTTGTTGACGATCGAATGGGCCAAGGCACCATTGATGTCAGTCTCGTCTGGTTCCACCAGGTCGGATTCATCGGCCCGGTTGGTCAGCGGATTGACCAGCCACGGGGCCGGAATGCCGCTCGGAAGAACTATTCCCGGAACGGCTGGTCCCATTGCCTGTATCAGGGCTTCGCGCTTCTGGTAGAGGTCATCGTAGATGTCCTCGGTGACCCAGTTTTCGTAGTCGAAGTTGAACCAGGGCTTGAAGCCCTTGAAGCTGTAGCCTTCCCGGATCAGCTCGTTGTTGATCCGGATGTCGGCCGCATAGTTCCAGAGCTTTGGCTCCCTCATGCCGCGACGAAGCATGTCGAGGTGAGCCGGGTGTTTCAGCTCATGAACCAGGATGGTGATCCGGGTCTCCGGTGGCAGAGCCAGGAAGAAATGGGGATTCCACCAAAGGTTGATGCCGTCCGTGCATGCCGTCTCGATGTCGTTGACCCAGGAAAAGTTCATCGAGCACATGATGGAGCCCAGGAAAGCTGCGCTCTTCCCCAGGAACACCTTCGTTTTGGTTCGATCGAATTCTCGATCGAGCATCTGATAGTCGAGCTCAGGCCGGTCTTCCATCACCGGAGATCCTTTAAGAGGAGCTCGAAGACGTGCGTTTCGTTGTAACGCCCGGCTTCCGTCATTGAGATGGTTTTCACCTCGAACTCGGTGAGGAGACCCTTTACGGCCTGCTCCACAGACCGAGACTTGCCCGCTCCAGGAAGAGCCTCAACGTGGATGGTCATGCGGATCTTGCCGCCGGTTTCAGGCTGCGATTGCTGCGACGTCGTCATGGAGATACCTCGAGAGTTCGACCATGGCCTTGCGGAAAGCCTGGTGCTTTTTCAGTTCTGGCTTCTGGATGATCAGGCCGCGGTAGAAGAGCACCCGATATTCCGAGGGCAGCCGGTTCATGTATTCGGCGATCGGGTTGAAGTCGTCGTCGTTGGCATGCTCGATCAGGTGAGTGACCGTGGCATACCGGGTTGCCGAGTCGGCCGGCAGCTGGGCACCAAGCGGATCCGAGAGGATGACGCCGATCTTGGGCAGGTCGTTGAAGACCTTGGTGAAGGTGATGAACTCGACGGCCGTGCCGGATGTGATGGTGCCGGCATAGAGAGCAGCGTCTTCCTCCCGCACTTCCTCGCCCCGGATGAGATCGTTCATGAACTCCCAGGTGCGGGGCGAGCAGAAGGTCTCGTCATTGTGATCGGGGCGGAAGTCGTGCAGGGCCGACTTTTTGTAGTTGAGGAAGGCGATGATCCGGCCGTCCCAGCCATATTTGAAGGCCACGTCTTCCATGAACTCGTCATGGTCGAGGACCATCTTGAGATGGACCAGGCGGCTCTGCATGGCCGTGCCGATCGGATTGACGATCGCCCTGTCGGTCGACAGGTTGCCGGCGCAGACGATGACAACGCGAGGATGCAGCTTCTTGAGGCCGACCATACGGTCGAGAACCAGTTTGTAGGCCGCTGCCTGGACTGCCTTGGAGGCCGAGTTGAATTCGTCCAGGAAGAGCAGCCAACCCTGCTTGCCTTCCGGCAGCGGGGTGTCTTCGGTCGGGAAGGTGTCGAACGGCGCGAATTTGGCGATGCCGTTCTCGAAATGGGGCAGGCCGGACAGATCTTCCGGCGCCGAAGTCGACAGGCGATGGTCGATCAGAGCCAGGCCATATTCATCGGCGACCGAGGCGACGATCGCACTCTTGCCCATGGCCGGCGAGGACTTGATGAAGGGCACCCGACGGGCCTTCATGCAGCGAATGATGAATCTGCGGATATTCCGCGGTGTGCAGGTATAGGCGCTCAAGCCAGACATTTCAGACTAGTTCCCTGTCTTCGGCCAGCCATTGCGGCATGGTCACGGTGATGATCGGTAGGCCAGCTTCCTTGCGGCCGGTGTCGTAGATTTCGATCTCCCGCTTGGGCAGGAAGATCGGTTCGTTCTTGAGATCGTCGCCGTCCCTGGCGAAGGCGAGGGACTTGGCGCCAGGCTTCGGCATGAAGCGCAGCAGCAGTTGAACGTCAGCGAGTTCCTTGCTCATCAGATCGCCCTCAACTTGCGGCGACGGCTCTGGGACTGCTCGGCCGGCTCGGGGATGATCTCCCTCGGACCGAACGGCGTCTTGACGAAGGGAAACCCCTCGATCGCCTTCCAACGGATTCCGGGGACGGTGGTGAGATCGTCGGCCAGCAGACGGCCAAAGCCGGTCTTCAGGCTTGCGAACAGCTCTTCGCCTCGGCGATAGAGATCGGCTTCCTGGTAGACACCGCGGTTGGTCAGGAGGACGTGGCCGCCCTCGATGCGCGAAAACATGGTCATGGTAGCTTTCCCTGGTTCGTAGTGATGGGTCGGATGCAGAGTTCGAGACCCAGAACAGCGAGCGCAGCCTCCATATTCGGAACGCTCGCGGATGCCTTCCCGGTCTTCCAACCGTAGAAGGTGTTGACATGGCAGCCGCTCTTCTTGGCGACTGTCGCTTGGGGGACTCCGGCGTCTTCCAGAGCGGAGAAAAAAGCTCGGGTGACGGCCGACGCTGTGCGCGGCTGTGACGATTGGTCAGACATGATTTTGGGGCTGGTTTTGTTTTACAAAAGGGCGGGATTACACTGTAGACCGGTAGGTCTCTTTTACAGGCAGATATCGCCCAAACCCGCGGAATTCCGGGGTTTGCCTATGGCCTTCTAAGCCGATGGTCACAGGTTCGAATCCTGTCGGGATCGCCAAAGCCTTTCGGGTCCATTCCGGACACATAGGTCGCGGTTATACCAGAGACATGGGCTTTCAGAGAGCGTCACCAGGCCTCGTGCGCTCAAACCGCCGCCGCCAGAAGCAGCGTTACCCCCAGGACCGTCGACGCATAGATCGTGGCTAGAAGCACGATCGGGCGAGGATATTCGGCGGGTGTCGCGAGGCCGGCAAAGTGGGGATTTCGAAATGTTTCGGTGCCGGGCGACGGGCCGTCGGCGGCAGCGGGAGTGTTGTCATTGCAAGCGAGTAGAGAAAGACGCTGGGCAATATCGGCGGCGATCAGAGGATCGTCCGCCACCAATTTCGACCAGTCCGAAACAATGCCGATTTCACCTTTGAACATCGCGCGCCTCCCGTTTGGGATCTAACAGCGATATCTAAATTATGTTCCGCCGATAGTTTGACGAGGCGGACCGCTCTTGGTCCTTGCAACCTTCTGATCGATGAAAACCACGCCCGCTGCCTCCAACCCTCGACGGATGGCAGCCAGCTTGGCCGAACTCGGAATCCTTCGTCCGCTCTCGAAACTGCCAATCGTTCCTTCGCTAAGGCCGCACTTCGCGGCGAGTCGCACCTGCGACCATTTCAGCATCGCTCGTGCGGCTCTGCACTGCTGGGACGTAAGGGGCTGGATCCCTGAGACGGTGGAGCTTCCCTTGTTCACATCCTCAGATCCCTTCGCTTCGGCGGGAGGTAGCTTTGCACCAGGTGCACCTTGTCCAGATCCACCGTGACCATTGTCCCGAACGACACCGTGACCTTGTCGCCATCGATCCGCGTAACGTCGCCGGATAATTCCATCGGCTGGCCCTTGGCCAGCCTGACCGAATGCGAAAAATCGTAACCAGGGATCGACACGCTGACGCGGTCTTCCGTGACGCGCTTCAGCACCGTCGCCATGACCGCCACTTCGTCGCCCACCTTTATTGCCATGCTTCTGATTCTGGGGCGGCATCCGGCTGGCGTCAAGGATTAGCTATGTCTGATATAGCAAGTTACGGAATTACCTCATTCCATCCAGGACGCCACGACAGCGGTAAATACCGCAAGCTGTTCAGCACTGTCATGGTGATGAGGGATTTAGCGTGGCCGGGCAGTCGGCTGGGGCCAGCGTATTATTTCGTTACTCTGCCTTTTCGGAACCTTCCCGCGCACGGCGCGTTCGGCCCGCTGTATTCGCGGACCCTCATATAAAAGTGGACAGGCGGGAGGCAAACAAGGGTGGGGAGGAGTGTTGCCATGTCGAAGCGAGAAATAGGCATATCTTCGGCTCTGGATCGGCGCATCGCCGATCTCAAGGCCAGGATGCAGGACGCCCGGATCACGGAATATGAAATGAAGACCTTTCAGAAAGTGGCTTCAGCCATGGGAGGCGACGGAGGCTCCCTACGCCTCGATGCCGACGACCTGATCGCGGCATCCTTTGTCGTCGATGCGCTGAATGAGCCGACGCTCAACTGACGACGAGCGGTCTGGCTTCGCGCGCCGTTTCGCCCTTGCTCGGCCGGCAATTGGCCCACGCCTTCAAGCTCTGAAACAGGATGGCTGCTTTCCAGCGGCCGTCTTGTGGCGTCTGTCGCAAGTCATCGACAGGGCCGGCGGGTTGGTTCCGCCGCCCGATATCGAATTGGAGGGAAAGTCTTATCAATTTGTTGGGGTTGGTGCGTCATAGTAGCGACGGCTAACGGAGTTGAACGCGATGAAGCTCGATCTGTCGCCGACGAGCTGGGGCAGGGTGATCGCTGTCACGGCAGTCGGTACGGCATTCTTCATTGCCGTGGCGTTCTTCGTCGATTCCTTCAATTTTCCCTATCTTTCGCCCGAGGCCGTGTGGCGGGCGCAGATGACCGACCTGATGCTGCCTTTGGTGCTGGGCGGCTCCTTTTTGTTTTTCCTGATGTGGAAGATTCGCCAGCTGGCCATCGCGCAGCGCGACCTCAGCGTCATTGCCGCGACCGACAGCCTGACGGCGGTGCTGAACCGTGGCGCCTTCTCGATGCTGGTCGAAGCCTATCTCGAGCAGACCCGAAAGCAGGAACAGACCCGTTCGGGCGCGCTACTGATCATCGACGCCGACCACTTCAAGTCGATCAATGACCGCCTGGGTCATGATTGCGGCGATCAGGCGCTCAAACTGATAGCGCAGGCGATCAAAGGGCAACTTCGTGGGGGCGATATCGTCGGCCGCATCGGCGGCGAAGAATTCGGCGTGTTTTTGCCCGGCGTGGATCCCTCGCAATCCTGGGTGGTTGCCGAAAGCATCCGCCGGCGTATCAGGGAGATGGAATTCTCACCCGGCGGCAGGCCTTGTCCGCTTTCCGTCAGCATCGGCGGCACAAGCTTCACCGGCCCGATCACCTATGAGGAAATCTTCTCCGCTGCCGACAAAAGGCTTTACACGGCCAAGTCGAACGGACGCGATCAAGTCAGCTTCGATCCGGCCGGAACGTCTCCGGCGCCTGCGCCCGGGGTCGCCACCGTGCATTGATGGCATAAACTTGCGGACGGCTGATCGGGAAGCTCTCGAAATCGACGCAGGCCGCTTTCTCTACGCTTCAATGCTTACAGTCATATGCCGGGATTCCCATCTTTATGGATAGCATGCCGGCTCGATAGGCCATGGACTGCAACCGCTTACCGGTATACTCCCCCCGCGTTGGCGATGTTTCGTTGTCGGCAGAAACGGTTCTCACTCCTGAGTTTCCAAGGGTTACGGCCGACGTGCGATCATGATTTTTGACGCCGGCGAACAATGCCGGAAACGGTCAGGTAAGCACAGCTATTATGATCCATTTGTTCAACGGCTTTCAGGATCCCTTCGGTGGCAGTGACCTCAAGACTTTGGAACTCTATCGGCTGTTGAGCGCCGATTCGGAGGTGCGCCTTTGGGCTGCGTCATCGCGGGCTTCAGGTGAATTAATGCGGCAATTCCCGATACGTCGTATTTCCCCGCTTACGCGAAAAGTTCCGGATGGCGGCACTTACGTTTTTCTCGGAGCGCATTGGCGCAACAAGGTGTGGCCTTACCTGATCCCGCGGCCGCGCCGGCTGATTTACGACTTCAACACCCTTCATCCGAAGGTTCTCAACCTCACCACGCGCATGCCTCGGAGCTTGGGATGGCCCGCCGCCGAGATAGTGCTTGTTTCCGACTTTCAGAAGCGATTGCTCCAAATCGACGGCACGGTGCACCCCTCTCCGATCGAGATCGAACGTTTTTCACCACGGCGTCTGGATTCGGATCGCCCGTTCATCGTCGGACGCTTGAGCCGCGATGGGCCGGGCAAACATCATCCCGATGACATACCCCTTTACGAGACATTGCTGGCCGAAGGTACAGCCTTGCGGATTCAGGGAGGGACAGGGCTCAAGGGCAGCCTCATGCCGCATCCGCAACTCGAGCTGTTGCCACCCGGCCAATTTTCCGCCGAAGAGTTTCTGCAGACGCTCGACGTGTTTTATTATCGCACCGGTTGGCATGTGGAAACCTTCGGTCGCGTCGTGTTCGAGGCGATGGCCTGCGGGTTGCCCGTGGTCTGCCATTCATATGGAGGCTATTCCGACCATATCAGGCATGGCGAAAACGGCTTCTTGTTCGAAACGACGCAGCAGGCGGCGCGGATCCTGGCCGATCTCAAAGCCGATCCGGCGCTGCGGGCGGCAGTGGGCCTCAAGGCCCGGCAGACCGTCGAGCAGCTGTTTTCGCCGCAGGCACTGCGACAAAGGCTGGATTTCTATCTGCGTTAGCGGCACGTCATCCCTTGGGCGGTGCTTGACGCAACAACATGCCTGGCTGTCTGTCATCGATCTCGACATCGCGCTAAAGCAGGCACGCAAATCAGACCATTGGGGCTGACAGGCAGCGGCACGCTACAGGGCAGGACTTCTTATCGATGACATTGATGGGCGCGGCGGCACTGCTGATCCTGATCTTGACTTACGCCGGTGTCGCCATCGGCCGCATCCCCGGCCTGCGGCTCGACCGGGCAGGGATCGCGCTGCTCGGCGGGGCCGCGATGATCGCCATCGGCGCGCTCAGCATGGAGGATGCCTACCGGGCGATCAATTTCGACACCATCACGCTTCTGCTCGGCATGATGATCGTGGTGGCGCATCTGAAAGTGTCGGGCGCCTTTCGCGGCCTTGGCGCCATCGCCATCGAGCACGCGCACGCGCCCTTCATGCTTTTGGTGATGGTGACGCTGCTGACCGGCGTGTTGTCCGCCTTCCTGGTCAACGACGCCATCTGCCTCGTCATGGCGCCGATCGTCGTCCACGTCACCCGTGTGATCAAGCGCAACCCGATCCCTTATCTGATCGCCACCGCCACCGCGTCGAATTGCGGCAGCGTCGCCACCATCACCGGCAATCCGCAAAACATGGTCATCGGTGCGCTGTCGGGCATTTCCTATCCGGCCTTTTCGGCAGCGCTGGCTCCGGTCGCCCTTTTCGGCCTCGTCGCGGCCGTTGTCATCATCCGCATCGTCTACCGGGCCGAATTTGCCCGCACGGTCCAACTGACGCCCGAAGTCTCGCGTGGCCGCATGCACAAGGGGCAGGTGCTGAAGGCGGTGGTGGTCTGCATCGGACTGGCAATCGCCTTCTTCGCCGGCGTGCCTGTCGCGAAGGCCGCACTCATCGGCGGCGCCATCCTCTTGCTCACCCGCGCCATCAAGCCGGAACGCATCTACCGCGAGATCGATGGTCCGCTGCTGTTCATGTTCGCCGGCCTGTTCGTTGTGGTCGCCGGCGCCGAAAAGACGCTTCTTTCGCCCGACATGATCGCTTCGGCCAAGAACCTCGGGCTGGGCGACGTCTGGCGCCTGTCCGGTTTCACCGCGGTGCTTTCCAACATCATGAGCAATGTCCCGGCCGTGCTGGCGCTTCGGCCCTTCATACCGGGCCTCGAAAACCCCGAGCGCGCCTGGCTGGTCGTCGCCATGAGCTCGACACTGGCCGGCAATTTCACGCTGCTGGGTTCGGTCGCCAATCTGATCGTCGCCGAACAGGCACGCGCCGCCGGCACGACGCTGTCGTTCGGCGCTTTTTTCAAGGTCGGCTTGCCGTTGACGCTGATAACGCTGGCCGCCGGCACCGCATGGCTGGCTTTCGGGTTCTAGACCGGGCTGCCTGAAATTCGCGCCCGCACCAGCGTCGCCGCGGCGCGGCCGGCGGCCTCGATGTAATCGGGGTTGCGGTGGATCAGCATGATCGAAAAGCAGCCGTCGATCAAAAGCACGATCTCGCGTGCCAAGGCGGGCGGCTCGCCGACGCCATGGTCCGACAAGGCGCCGGCCAGCCATGTTTCGAAATTCAGCTTGTGCCGCGCGCCGACCTTGACCGCCGGATGTCCGGGCATCGAGGCGAGTTCGGCGGCCGTGCGCAGGAAGCCGCATCCTTTCCATTTCGGGTGACGAGCGGACCTCGCCAGATTGGTGAAGATCGCCTCGACCTTGCGATCCGCGCCGCCTTCGGCAGCATCGAACCAGCCAGCCATCCGCTTCAGATTGGGTTGGTCGCGGCCATCGAGATAGGCGGCGATGAGGTCGTCCTTGCTCTTGAAATGGTAGTAGAGCGTGCGCTTGGTGAGACCCGCTTCCTCTGCGACGGCATCGACGCTGACGCGACCGATTCCTTCGGCATAGAAGAGCCTGGTCGCGGCATCGACAATGCGTTTGCGGGTAGGACTTTGCGTGTCAGGCATGAGCTTAGGTATACCGACTAGTGAATATACACAAGCGGAAAGAGGCATAGTCTTCCGGTCATCAGCATGATGAAGAAGGAAGAGCCAATGACCGATCTTGTCCTTAGCGAAACCCGGGATGGGATTGCCATCCTCACCCTCAACCGGCCGGAGAAGCTCAACGCGCTGAACTATGCCCTGATCGATCGCCTGCTTGCGATCCTCGACGACATTGAAGTCGATGACAGCGTCCGCGCAATCATTCTGACCGGAGCAGGGGAGCGGGCGTTTTCGGCCGGCGGCGACATTCATGAGTTCTCGGCAAGCGTGGCGGTCGGCGTCGATGTCGCGATGCGGGACTTCGTCATGCGCGGGCAACGGCTGACGGCGAGGCTGGAAGCGTTTCGCAAACCCGTCATCGCTGCCGTCAACGGCATTGCCTTTGGTGGCGGTTGCGAAATCACCGAGGCGGTGCCGCTGGCCATCGCCAGCGACCGCGCTTTGTTCGCCAAGCCGGAAATCAGCCTTGCAATGCCGCCGACCTTTGGCGGAACCCAACGCCTGCCCAGGCTCGCCGGGCGCAAGCGGGCGCTCGAACTGCTGTTGACCGGCGACTGGTTTGCGCCGCCGCGGGCGCTTGAGCTGGGTCTCGTCAACGAGGTTGTGCCGCATGCCGAGTTGATGCCGGCCGCGATCGGCCTGGCCAGGCGTATCCTGCGGCACTCCGATCTGGCGATCGCCAGCATCCTCACGGCAGTGACGCGCGGCCTCAACCAGAGCATCGCCGAAGGCTTGGCTGTCGAGGCCGAGCAGTTCGCCCGCATGGCCCCGACCGCTGATCTGCGCGAAGGGCTGGATGCCTGGATCGCACGCCGCGAGCCGGGCTATGACGACTCGTGGACGCACATCACCCGGCCGGATGAAGCCAGGCGAGCGTCGCTGGAGCAGGACCGGCTTGCGGAACAGGACCAAGGCGCTGTCGTCGCCGGCACATGGCCTTCGATGTCTGGATGGAAGCGACCCTCAAAATAGGGGCGGGGAGGGTAGACCTAGTTTTTCTAAGCCTAGGCGCTAGAACTACTCGCTTGCGCCATGCCGACCGACGGCTCCACCTTAGGCTCCATTCACAGCCGTATTGTCCGCCGGTTGGCAAAGGAGGCATCGATGGTCGCTCTCGCTCGCAGGCCCTGGGTTCCATCGCATTGCGACGAGTTTGCCCAGCAGTTGGCGCAGAAGACGAGCGCTCAGAAGACCGATGCCGTCATGGCGGCAGTCAAAAGGGGCATCGAGCTGAACCGTTCGATCCACGAGGCCGACTGCATCAACCTCAACCCGGCGACCAATGTGATGAACCCGAAGGCCGAAGCCGCACTCGCTTCCGGCCTGGGGTCGCGCCCGTCGCTTGGCTACCCCGGCGACAAATATGAGATGGGATTGGAGGGTGTCGAGCAGATCGAGGTGATCGCGGCCGAGCTGGCAGCCGACGTTTTCGGCGCCAGCTATGCCGAGATCCGGGTACCTTCCGGCGCGATCGCCAATCTCTATGCGTTCATGGTTGCAGCCAGGCCGGGCGACAGCGTCATTGTCCCGTCGCCGGCGATCGGAGGCCATGTAACCCATCATATGGCCGGCTGCGCCGGGCTCTACGGGCTCGATATCCACACCGCTCCAGTCGATGCCGACAGCTACACCGTTGACGTCGGCAAATTGCGCGACCTGGCCAGATCAATAAGGCCGAAGATGATAACGATCGGCAGCAGCCTCAACCTGCTGCCCCATCCCATTCGTGAGATACGGGAGATCGCCGACGAGGTCGGTGCGCTTGTTCTCTTCGATGCGGCCCATCTGTGCGGCATGATTGCCGGAGACGCGTGGCAACAGCCCTTGCAGGAAGGGGCTCATCTGATGACGATGAGCACCTACAAAAGTCTCGGCGGTCCGGCGTCCGGGCTGATCGTCACCAACGATGCGGTCGTTGCCGAAAAGCTCGACAGGATCGCATTTCCAGGCATGACCGCCAACTTCGATGCCGCCAAGTCGGCTGCCTTGGCGATCACACTTCTAGACTGGAAAGACCACGGCAAGGCCTACGCCGCGACGATGGCGCGGACCGCAAAGGCGTTGGCCGAAAGCCTTGCCGATCGCGGCCTGCCGGTTTTTTCGACCGGCAAGGGCTACACGACATCGCATCAGTTCGCCATCGAGGCAGCCGAGTTTGGCGGCGGCCAGGCGGCGGCAAGGAAATTGCGGCTGGCCAACATCCTGACCTGCGGCATCGGCTTGCCCATAGACGCTGTCGACGGCGACATGAACGGGTTGCGCCTGGGTACGCCCGAGATCGTCCGCTGGGGCATGACCGAAGACGACATGCCGGCACTCGCGGCTCTCATCGCCAGAGGACTGCGCGGCAATGACGCCAGCGAACAAGTCGCGGCAGATGTCACGGCATTCCGGCGCCGGTTCAACAAGCTTCACTTTGTGAACTGACGCCTGAAGCGGCGGGAAAAGCCCGCCTTTCTCTAAAAAACAGGGGAATAAAATGCGCATGATCGTGCAGATGATGACTGCTGCCCTTATGACTGCGGCTGTTGGTGCGGCCAGGGCTGATATTGTGTTCGGCGTCGCCGGCCCGATGTCGGGGCCGAACGCCGCCTATGGAGAACAGTACCGCGTCGGTGTCGAGATCGCCGTTGAACGCATCAACGCCAATGGCGGCGTTCTTGGACAAAAGCTTGCCGTGTCGATCGGTGACGATGTCTCCGACCCGAAGCAGGGCGTTTCGGTCGCCAACAAATTCGTCGCTGATGGCGTTCACTACGTTGTCGGGCACTATAATTCCGGCGTCACCATTCCCGCTTCCGAGGTCTATGCCGAGAATGGCGTTCTGTTCGTGACGCCGACTGCCACCAACCCGATGGTGACGGAGCGCGGCCTGTGGAATGCCTTCAGGGCGTGCGGGCGCGATGATCAGCAAGGCTCCATCGCCGCCAAATTCGTTCTCGACCGTTTCAAGGACAAGAAGATAGCGATTGTCGACGACAAGTCGACGGCGGGCAAAGGCCTCGCCGACGAAATGGCCAAGGCCTATAACGCCGGCGGCGGCAAGGAGGTTCTCCATGAGGAGGTCAACCCGGGCGAGAAGGACTACAGCCCTCTCGTCACAAGGATCAAGCAATCGGGCGCCGACCTCGTCTACTATGGCGGTCAGCACACGGAGGCTGGACTGATTGTGCGCCAGATGCACGATCAGGGCGTCACCGCGATCCTGATGGGCGGTGACGGCATCTCCAACAGCGAATTCGGCGCCATCGGCGGTGATGGTGCTGTTGGAACCCTGATGACGTCGTTCCCCGACCCGGCAACGTTTGCAGAAGCCAAGGATGCCGTCGCCGATCTGAGGGCCAAAAACGTGCCCACCGAAGCAGTGACCCTTTACGCCTACGCGGCAACGCAGATTCTTGCCGAGGCTATCGCCAAAGCCAAGGCCGACGATCCAAAGGCCGTTTCCGATTATCTTCATTCCGGCGCCGGTATCTCGACGGTGCTCGGTTCGATCTCCTATGACGACAAGGGGGATATCAAGCAGCCCGGGTTCGTCGTATTTGAGTGGCAGAAGGTCGACGGCAAGCTGACCCCGGTCGCCCTCAAGTAGAAACACCGCGCCGGCGGCCGGTCACCGGCCGCCGACGCCATCCGGAGACGTCGGACGATGGCCGTAAATCCGCCGCGACCTCGAATGCCGCCTCTCAACACCTTGCGCGCCTTTGAAGCTGCCGCTCGCCAGGAGAGCTTTGCCAAGGCCGCCGATGAACTTGGCGTTACCCCGGCGGCCGTATCGCATCAGGTCAAGGCGCTGGAGGCGTGGCTGGGCTCGTCGCTGTTCGTGCGCCATGCCCAGGGGCTGCATCTGACCGAGGCTGGGCGCGCGGCGCTGCCGGCCTTCTCCACGGCGTTCGACTCCATGGGCCTTGCCGTCCAGGAACTGCGCATCTGGGCGCCAAGGCCGCAGGTGAGCATTGCCGCGCTGCCGTCGATTGCCCAGCTGTGGCTGGCTCCGTGTCTGCCGGCGCTTCGCGCTGCGCTTCCCGCCCTTCGCCCGTCCATCCATGCGCTGGAGGAGCCGCCGGATTTCAGGCGTGAACCCTTTGACCTCGCAATCTTCTTGACCAGGCACGCACCAGGGGGCAGCCGCGCGTTCAAGCTCTGCGACGACGTGATCTTTCCGGTCTGCGCGCCGGCGCTCGCCAGGCAGCTGAAAACGCCGGCTGATCTGTCATCGCAGCTTCTGCTTTGGGACACGACCTGGACCGGCGACTGGAGCCTGTGGTTCGAGGCTGCCGGGCTGAAAGGTCCGTCGATCGAGTCCGGTTCCGAATTCTCGCTCTACAGCATGGCGCTGCAGGCGGCCGTCGACGGCGCCGGCGTTCTGATGGGGCATGAGGCTCTGGTCGCGCGCGCTATCGCCGCCGGTTCGCTCGTGGCGCCGTTCCCGCAGCGCGTTCCGACCGGCCTCAGCCTCTCTATCCTGGCGCCGGACCGCCCGCCCGCCCAGGCAGCGCAGATGATCGAGTGGCTGCTTGCACAGGGCTGAGCGATCCGGGACTGACGCTTGGAACAACCGGCGGCAAAGCGATCGCTTCGCCGCCGGTTCCAAACCATCATGGCGTCACGTCGAGACGGCCTTTCATGTTGGGGTGAAAGCGGCAGAAATAGTCGACCGGTCCCGCGGCCTTCAATGTCAGGCTTGCGGATTTCTTCGGCGGGATCATCACCTCCCAGCCGCCTTTCACGGTGGCCGTGTGGGCGAACACATCCTTGTTCACCCACTCGATCGTGTCGCCGACCTTGGCCTCGACGGTGGCTGGCGAGAACACCAGCCTGTCGATGATGACCTGGATGGTTTCTGCTCGCGCCGGAACGGTACCGACGGCCAGCGCCAACGCAATCCACAGATGGCGTTTCTGCATGCTCCGGGTCCTTACTTGAGCATGCCGGCGACGTGCTCGGCGTGCTGCTCATGGCCCTGGAAAATCTTCAGGCCGGTTTCCAGCAGGCTCTTCAGTTCGGCATTCTGCGCCGACGGGATCAAAAGGGTTTCGAGCGCGCCGTTGACCTGCTTGTGGTAGGCGACCTCATTGTCGACATAGGCCTTGTCGAAGGCAGCGCCGTCGAGTTTGGCGAGCTTGGCCCGCTCCTCCGCCGCAGCTTTGGTCAGCGCCTGGCTGGTGGCGTTGTCTTCCGGCGTGACCTTGAGCTTCTTCACCAGGTCGAGCGCCTGAACATTTACAGCCTCGTGATCCCGGACCATGTCCTTGGCGAAATCGACAACCTCCTTGTTCTTCGATTTCTCGATCGCCAGCTTGGCCGCTTCGACGTCGATGACCCCGGCCGTGTAGGCGATGTGGGCGATCTGCGGATCGGTTGGCTTGTCGGCGGCTTGTGCGAATGGGGCAGTGCCAAGCAGCAACAGGGCGGCGAGCGCGGCAGTGTGTCGGATAGACATGGCATCTCCTTCGTCCGGACGCTGAAATCGCGCCGGACTGTGTTTTTCGGTTGACGTTCATTGGATGCTGGTCAGCGGCAAACGTTCCCGCTGAAATGAACTGAAATCCGGTGAGGGTCAGCTTTCCAGCCCGAGCCGCCGCATCACGGCGCTGGTCAGTCGTTCGCAACGCCGGCCGGCGAAGGGGAAGGCATCGAGCAGCACCGGTCCGATCTGGTCGTCCAGCGCCTTGCGCACGAGGGCGCGCGCGCGGTGCAGCCTCGTCTTGACGGTTTGCGGCCGCACGCCGAGGAGATCGGCGGTCTCCTCGATGCTCAGCCCCTCGATCACCCGCGCCACGAACACCGTCCGGTAGACGTCGGGAAGGCTGTCGGTGGCCTGTTCGACCAGTTGGAGGATCTGCCTTTGCGCCATCGTCCGTTCCGGATCGTCGCTGGGGTTGAGAGGGAACCGGATGATCTCGGCTTGCGGATTTTCCGGCAGTGCCACCGTTCTGCGCCTTTTGCGCAGGCGGCCAAGCGCCTCGTTGATGACGATGCGCGACAGCCATGTGGCGAGCGAGGAGTCGCCGCGAAACGCATCGAGATGGGCGAAAGCCTTGACGTAGGCCTCCTGCACGATGTCCTCGGCCTCGCTGTCATTGCGCACGACGCCGCGCGCGATCCGGTAGAGCCGCTGATTGTGTGTCTTGATGATGGTGCGGAAGGCATCGCCGTCGCGCGCCAAGGCGCGGCGCACAAGCTGCATCTCGCCTGGCACAGCGGAAGGCACGGCCGTCAAGACAGCAGGCATGGCCAGTTTCCTCAACCCAATCTCCGGACCGAACCTCGATTGAGAGATTGGACGCTGTCGCCGGCAAAAGGTTCCCGAAGGCTTTTCGCGGGGCCCGGCGGCGGTACCCTACCGCGCGAGTGAAGGCTTGTCAGGCAGCCTGCAGGCGCGCCGTGGCCGCCAACAGATCGGTCTGGGTGATCAGCCCGAGAATCCGCTTGTCGTCGTCGACGATGATGACCGCATGGCTGCGGCCGTCGGTGAGCACCGGCAGCAGACTCATGGCGGCAAAACCTGCGGCGGCTGTTGCCGCGGGCGATATGACGGATCCGACCGTCCCGGAGGCCTGGGTGAGTTCGCGCAACCCCACGGTGCCTGCCAGCCTGGCCTCCGCATTGACGACCGGCAGGGTCCGGATGTTGTGGTCAAGCAGCAATTGGCGCGCCGCCTCGGTCGAGGTGTGAGTATCGACCGAGATCACATCGCGCGACATGATGTCCGCGCACAGAAGGGTCTTGTGCGCGCGCACCATCGCCTGCAATTCGACCTGCCGCAGCAGCCGGTCGAGATCGTTGCGATCGATATCGAACGTCTCGTCAAGTGCGCCAAGCGCGGCATCGATGTCTTCGGACCGGAAGCCCACGCGCAGCTGCGCCGGCGGATCGCCGGTGCCGTGGCTGTTCGCCGGCGCTGCAGCCGGCACATGCGGATAATTGCGCCGGGCCAGCCTGTGGAAGCCGTAGCCGAGCGCCACCAGCAGGATCGAGTTCAGCGCCACCGGCACGAATGGAAACAGGAAGCCAGCGCTGATGACGGCAGGCCCTCCCAGCACCGCGGTCAGCGCGGCCGCTCCGCCCGGCGGATGCAGGCAGCGCGTGAACGACATGGCAGCGATGGCCAGTGCCACCGCGATGCCGCTGGCAAGGGCGGTTTCGTGGATGAAATGCGCCACGATCACGCCGACAAGTGCCGATATCGTGTTGCCGCCGATGATCGACCATGGCTGTGCCAGCGGACTGGCGGGCACGGCGAACAGGAGCACCGCCGACGCCCCCATCGGCGCCACCAGCAGTGGCACATGCGGACCATTGCCGAGCACAAGGCTGGCGATCACGCCGGTGAGTGCAATGCCGATCGTTGCGCCGATACAGGCGACGAGACGCTCGCGCAGCGTCGCGCCGGCAAGAATGGGAACAAAAAGGCGGAAAGCCATGGGGTCGAAAACTCTGCCGGTATTCCAGGGGAAGTCGGAAATGTGCTGATCGCACCGCAATGACGCGGCATCGTTGAATTTGAAAGCCAAACTGATCCGCGAAATCGCAATTTTAGGGAATAGAATTCCGCTAGTGCATGTCGCCCAAAAGTGACCTCGGTTTTGGGAGAACAACATGCACAAAAACAAAACCTGAAGCGGGTCGCCTGAAAATCTTCAGGCGCGACACGCTTTAGGCCGCTGCTGCGGCGGTCAGGCCGCGCGAAATATCGGCCTTCAGGTCGTCGACATCCTCGAGGCCGATCTGCAGGCGGATCAACGGACCCTCATAGGGGGCTTTTGCAACGACACGGTCGCCAAGCCAGACCGGCACGGCAAGGCTCTCATAGCCGCCCCAGGAATAGCCGAGGCCGAAGATCCGCAGCGCGTCGAGGAAGGCGTGCTGCTGCTTCTGGCCGCCACCGGCAAGAACGATGGAAAAGATGCCGCTCGAGCCGGAAAAGTCGCGCTTCCACAGAGCGTGATCCGGATGGCTGGGCAGGGCCGGGTGGAGCACGCGCGCCACGCCCTTCTGGCCCTCGAGCCAGGAGGCGATGGCAAGCGTACTGCGCTGATGGTGTTCGAGGCGCACGCCCATGCTGCGCAGGCCACGCAGCACCTGGTAGACGTCGTCGGGCCCGGCGCAACAGCCAAGCGTGCAGAAGCTTTCGTAGAGGTGCGTCCAGCAACTCTCATTGGCCGACACCGTGCCAAGCAGCACGTCGGAATGGCCGGCCGGGTATTTGGTCGCGGCATGGATAGATATGTCGACACCGTGGTCGAGCGGGCGGAAATAGAGTGGCGTCGCCCAGGTGTTGTCCATCATGACGATGGCGCCCGCGGCGTGCGCCGCCTTGACGATGGCCGGGATGTCCTGCACCTCGAACGTGTTGGAGGCCGGCGATTCCGTGAACACCACCTTGGTGTTGGGCTTGATCAACGCCGCGATGCCGGCGCCGACATCGGGGGCGTAATACTCGACCTCGACGCCCAGCCGCTTCAGCATCGTGTCGGCGAAATTGCGGGTCGGATGATAGACGGTATCGACGATCAGCAGATGGTCGCCGGCCGAGACGAAGGCGAGCAGCGGCACCGTCACCGCCGCAAGGCCCGACGGCACCAGGATCGTGCCTGCCGAGCCTTCCAGCGCGTCTATGGCATGGGCAAGCGCATCGGTCGTCGGTGTGCCGCGCGTGCCGTAAGTGTATTTCTGGGCTCGCGCCGCCATCGAAGCCGCGTCGCGGAAAAGCACTGTCGAAGCATGCACCACCGGCGGATTGACGAAGCCGAAATAGTCGTGCGGATTGTTGCCCGAATGGGCAAGCCGCGTGTTGATGCCCATCCCGCCGTGCTCGCTGCCGTCTTTCGCCATTCTGCGTCGCCTTGTTTGATAAGCCGCTAGCCATAGTGCGGCGCTATGGACCGTGCAACAGCCACCGCCCGCCAGGAGGCGGACTTCGAATATGCCAATTCGTCGCGGCAAAAACAGCGATGCGGGGACGGAGTATTAAACGAAAAAACCGCTGTGCGGCGGGTTATCGGCGCAAATCAGCACCATGGACGAATATGTACCATAGCTGAGGGCAGGGAGTCAAGAAAAAATTCCTATCAAGAAAAGCGACAGGCACAAAAGCTACCGGCACAAAAAGCTGCTGCCGCCGCCGAACTGGTTGTCGTCAGGTCTTTTGTTGACCTGCGTTCGGAGCCCTTGTCCCCGCCGATCGGTCTATTGTGGGCGGCGGTGAATGGTATATGATCGTCGGCTAATATTAATCGCCGGATTGCTTCGATCAGATGCTGCCGGATGGTTGCTGCCGGTTGACTTCTGGTCCTCCACGATCCGGATCGCGCTCACGAAGCGTGAGCGCGGCAAGGGAGGAATGCCATGCCGGACGTCAAATGGGCCATGAAGGCGAGCGAATTCATCAACTGCAACTGCGCCTATGGCTGCCCGTGCCAGTTCAACGCCATGCCGACATACGGATTCTGCCAGGCGGTCGCCGGCATGGAAATCGAGAGCGGCCATCACGGCGACACCAAGCTCGACGGGTTGCGGTTCGTCGGGATTTTCAGCTGGCCCGGCGCCATACACCAGGGCGGGGGCGAAGCCGCGGTGGTCATCGACGAGAGGGCGACGGAAGCCCAACGTGGCGCGCTGCTTCGCATATTGGGCGGTCTGGACACCGAGCCAGGTGCAACGATATTCCAGGTCTTTTCGACCACGCTGGAGAAATTCCACGATCCGATCTTCGCGCCGATCGAATTCAAGATCGACGTCGACGCGCGAACCAGTCGGCTGCATGTCGAGGGTATAACCGACGGTCGCGGCGAGCCGATCCGGAATCCGGTCACCGGCGCCGCGCACCAGGCGCGCATCGACTTGCCGCACGGCTTCGAATACGCGATCGCCGAGGTCGGGCGCGGCTGGACCAAGGCGACGGGGCCGATCAAGTTCGAACTGGCCGATACGCACAGCCATTTCGCCAATCTGCATCTCACGCAGAGCGGCATCGTGCATTGACCTGATCCAATGGACGATACGGCCCTCGAGGCGGTGCTGAGGCGCGATCGCGCGGTCGTGACGGCCGCGCTCGTCGTGATCGCCGTGCTCGCCTGGGCCTATGTGCTGTGGCTCGCCGCCACCATGGTCTTGCCCGGCTCCCCTTTGCCGGATGGCGAAGGCGGCGACATGGCCGGCATGGATATGGGCGGCATGGATATGGGCGCCGCCATGGCGCCCGGCTTCCGGGCCTGGGCGATGGGCGATTTCGCTTTCACCTTCACGATGTGGGCAGTGATGATGGTTGGCATGATGACGCCTTCGGTCGCGCCGATGTTGCTGCTCTATGCCGGTGTCGGCCGCAAGGCGCGGGCGGATGGCCGGCCCATCGCTTCGACGGGATGGTTTTTTGCCGGCTATCTCGCCGTCTGGGTCGTCTTCAGCCTCCTGGCGACCGGTGCGCAATGGCTTCTCGCCCGTCTAGCCTTGCTCGATCCCTCAATGGCGACCGTCAGCGCGATCCTCGGCGGCCTCGTCCTGATCGCCGCCGGTCTCTATCAATGGACGCCGATGAAGGGCGTCTGCCTGCGCCAATGTCAGGCACCGATCGCGTTCCTGGCCAGCCATGGCGGATTCCGTTCCGCTCCGCTCGGCGCGCTTCGGCTCGGCATGGATCACGGCGCTTATTGCCTGGGGTGTTGCTGGGCGCTGATGGCTCTGTTATTCGTCGGTGGCGTCATGAACGTGCTGTGGATCGCCGGCATCGCCATCCTTGTTCTGCTGGAGAAGACGGTGCCGACCGGCCAGCTGATTCCGCGCGTTTTAGGCGCGTTGATGGCCGCCATCGGGACCTGGATCGTCTTTCAAGCCTTTTGAGAGCAGTCTTCGTCGGCGGTCTGTATTGGTATGCAGCCGTCAGTAAATCGTCAGATGACAATCTTGGAACCTGGTAGTTCGTCGCACGGGGAGGTCAACAACGACGAGGTATTGCCCGGGATGGATTTCGCTGCCGCGGCCCGTATTGGCCCGGCGTTGGCGTTGCATGAGATTTGCCGCCTTTATTAGCCCTGCTGGCTAAATCGCGGGCGTGTTTGTCTGTAAATCGGGCATTTGCGGCAATCGATTTTCAAACTCTTTGGGTTTCGGTCATTTCCCTTGACCTCACAGGAATTATCGCCTTCGATGACATTTGTGAACGGGAGGCGGCGCGTCGGTTACGATGCGGGGTTCCGGGATGGGCCGGGATGGGAGCCGCGTTCACACGGGAGAAAAAATCAGGATTTACTCCTGAAAAACAGAGAAAAGGGTCTGTGGGTCATGAAACATATTGCTATCGGCATTCTAGGCGCCGCCACGCTTGGATTGATGGCGTCCGCCGCGTCGGCGGCCACGCTCGACACCGTCAAGGCGAAGGGCTTCATCCAGTGCGGCGTCTCCACCGGCCTGGCCGGCTTTTCGGCGCCGGACGACAAGGGTGACTGGCAAGGCGTCGATGCGGATTTCTGCCGCGCTGTCGCGGCCGCCGTCTTTGGTGACGGCTCCAAGGTCAAGTTCACGCCGCTCAGCGCCAAGGAGCGGTTCACCGCGCTGCAGTCGGGCGAGATCGACATCCTCTCGCGCAACACCACCTGGACCATCAACCGCGATACGGCGCTTGGCCTGAATTTCATCGGCGTCACCTACTATGACGGCCAGGGTTTCATGATCAACGCCAAGAAGCTGCCGGGCGTCAATTCGGCATTGCAGCTTTCGGGCGCCGCCGTCTGCGTGCAGAGCGGCACCACCACCGAGCTGAACCTCGCCGACTACTTCAAGGCCAACAAGATGGAGTACAATCCCGTCGTCTTCGAAAAGCTGGAAGAGGTCAACGCCGCCTATGATGCCGGCCGCTGCGACGTCTACACCACCGATCAGTCGGGCCTCTATGGCATCCGCCTGACGCTGGGAGCGCCGGCCGACCATGTCGTGCTGCCCGAGATCATCTCCAAGGAGCCGCTCGGACCGGCCGTTCGCCAGGGTGACGACCAGTGGTACCACATCGTCAAGTGGACCTATTTCGCGCTGCTGCAGGCTGAAGAGCTCGGCATCACCAAGGCCAATGTCGATGAGATGAAGAACTCGGCCAGCCCCGAGATCAAGCGCGTGCTCGGCCAGGAAGCCGATACCAAGATCGGTACCGATCTCGGCGTCTCCAATGACTGGGTGGTCAACATCGTCAAGGCCGTCGGCAATTATGGCGAAATGTTCGAGCGCAATGTCGGCTCGGGCAGCCCGCTGAAGATCGCGCGCGGCATCAACGCGCTGTGGACCAAGGGCGGCCTGCAATACGCGCCGCCGATCCGCTGATCGAAATGTGATCCGGGAGGCAGATCATCTGCCTCCCGGTTTCTCTTTCCAGGGGACGGTCGAATGGCATCGCAGGACGTACTTCGCGAGGAGCCCAGCCGCGGTTCCTTCATCAACGATCCGAAAATCCGGGGCATATTCTTCCAGGTGCTGGTCGTCGTGCTGCTGGTGGCGGGCGTCTGGTGGATTGCCCACAACGTCATCGACAACCTGACGCGGCTGCGCATCGCTTCAGGCTTCGGCTTCCTCAAGGGCCGCGCCGGCTTCGACATCAGCGAGAGCGCGATCGCCTATTCGTCGGATTCGACCTATGGCCGCGCGATTCTGGTCGGCCTCATCAACACCTTGATCGTCGCCATCGTCGGCATCATCACCGCAACGATCATCGGCTTCGTCATCGGCATCGGCCGGCTCTCGCAGAACTGGCTGATCAGGAAGATCTGCACCGTCTATGTCGAGGTCTTCCGCAACATCCCGCCGCTGCTGGTCATCTTCTTCTGGTATTCCGGCGTGCTGGCCGTTCTGCCGGCGCCGCGCGACAGCATCGGTTTGCCGTTCGGCTCCTTCCTCAATCAGCGCGGTTTCTATTTTCCACGCGCCGTGTGGGGCGACGGCTCATGGCTGATCTTCGTCGCCCTGCTCGTCGGCATCGCCATGGCGTGGTTCGTCGCGCGCAGGGCGCGGCAACGGCAGATGGCGACCGGCCAGCAATTTCCGGTGTTTTGGACGTCCGCGGCGCTGATCGTCGGGCTGCCGCTGCTCGCCTATGCGCTGAGCGGCTTTCCCCTGAGCTTCGACTACCCGAAGCAGTCGACTTTCAACCTGACCGGCGGCTTCCAGGTCCGGCCGGAGTTCCTGTCGCTTTACCTGGCGCTGTCCTGCTATACCGCCGCCTTCATCGCCGAGATCGTGCGCGCCGGCATCAGGGGTGTCAGCGCGGGCCAGACGGAAGCTGCCGGTGCGTTGGGGTTGCGGTCCGGATCGATCCTGCGGCTGGTCGTCGTGCCGCAGGCCATGCGCATCGTCATTCCGCCGCTGACCAGCCAGTATCTCAACCTGACCAAGAACTCGTCGCTGGCTATCGCCATAGGCTATCCGGACCTGACGGCGACCGCCGGGACGGTGCTGAACCAGACCGGCCAGGCCGTCGAAGGCGTGGTGATCATGATGGTGATCTATCTGGCCATCAGCCTCCTGACCTCGCTTGTGATGAACTGGTTCAACGCCAAGATGGCGCTGGTGGAGAGGTGAGGTAAGGACATGCAAGAACATGATATGTCCTGGGTGCGAACCGAAATGGTGCTGGCGCAGCCGGCGCCCGCCAGCGTCACCGGCCTCGGCGCATGGGTGCGCAAGAACCTGATCGCTTCTGCCGGCGACACCATTTTGACCATCGTCGGCATCGTCCTGGTGGCGATGATCCTGCCGCAAATCATCAATTGGGCGTTCATCAACGCCGTGTGGACGGGACCGGACCGGACCGTATGCGCCACGGTGGCGCAAGGCGGCATCCAGCCGGATGGCTGGACCGGCGCCTGCTGGGCTTTCGTCAACGCCAAGTTCGGCCAGTTCATGCTCGGCCGCTATCCCATCGAGGAGCGCTGGCGGCCGATCCTGGTCGCCATCCTGTTCGTGGCGCTGCTGGTGCCGATGCTGATCCCGAAGGTACCGCGCAAAGGGCTGAATGCGGTTCTGCTGTTTTTCGTGCTGCCGATCGTCGCCTTCGTCCTGCTGGTCGGCGGCATGTTCGGCCTGCCGCATGTCGAGACCTCGCTTTGGGGCGGGCTCTTGGTGACGCTCAGCCTGTCCTTCGTCGGCATTGCCGTGTCGCTGCCGCTCGGCATCGTGCTGGCGCTCGGCCGCCGTTCCAAGATGCCGATCATCAAGACGCTGTGCGTCGTCTTTATCGAGACGGTGCGCGGCATCCCGCTGATCACCGTGCTGTTCTTTGCCAGCGTCATGCTGCCGCTGTTCCTGCCGGAGGGTGTCTCGTTCGACAAGTTCCTGCGCGCGCTGATCGGTGTGTCGCTGTTTGCCGCGGCCTATATGGCCGAAGTGGTGCGCGGCGGCCTGCAGGCGATTCCCAAGGGCCAGTATGAAGGTGCCGATTCGCTCGGTCTCGGCTATTGGCAGAAAATGTATTTCATCGTCATGCCGCAGGCGCTGAAACTGGTCATCCCGGGCATCGTCAACACCTTCATCGGCATGTTCAAGGACACCAGCCTGGTCATCATCATCTCGATGTTCGACCTGCTCGGCATCGTCAAACAGAATTTTTCCGATGCAAACTGGGCAACCGCGCAGACGGCGAGGTCCGGCCTGATCTTCGCGGCCTTCGTCTTCTGGCTGTTCTGCTTCGGCATGTCGCGCTATTCAATGTACACCGAACGCCGGCTCGACACCGGCCACAAACGCTAAACAAAAGAACAAGGGGATCCCACTGCCATGGCCACCGAAAATGCCGTCAGCGCCGAAGAGATCAAGGTCAACGCCGCAAAGATGCAGATTTCCACCACCGATGTCGCCATCGACATCATCGCCATGCACAAATGGTATGGCGAGTTCCATGTGCTGAAGGACATCAACCTGAAAGTGATGCGCGGCGAGCGCATCGTCATCTGCGGCCCCTCCGGCTCCGGCAAATCGACGATGATCCGCTGCATCAATCGCCTGGAGGAGCACCAGAAGGGCAAGATCATCGTCGACGGCAAGGAATTGACCAACGATCTCAAGAAGATCGACGAGGTGCGCCGCGAGGTCGGCATGGTGTTCCAGCACTTCAACCTGTTCCCGCATCTGACCATCCTGGAGAACTGCACGCTGGCGCCGATCTGGGTGCGCAAGACGCCGAAGAAGCAGGCCGAGGAAATCGCCATGCATTTCCTCAAGCGCGTCAAGATCCCGGAACAGGCCAACAAATATCCCGGCCAGCTTTCCGGCGGCCAGCAGCAGCGCGTGGCGATCGCCCGCTCGCTGTGCATGAACCCGCGCATCATGCTGTTCGACGAGCCGACCTCGGCGCTCGATCCGGAGATGATCAAGGAAGTGCTGGAGACCATGGTTGGCCTTGCCGAAGAAGGCATGACCATGCTGTGCGTCACCCACGAGATGGGCTTCGCCCGCAAGGTCGCCAACCGGGTGATCTTCATGGACCAGGGCCAGATCGTCGAGCAGAACACGCCGGCCGAGTTCTTCGACCACCCGCGCCACGAGCGCACGAAGCTGTTCCTGTCGCAGATCCTGCACTAGGCCTCGACGGCCACGAAGAGCCCGGCTGAAACACTGCCGGGCTCTTTTGCGTATGGGATAACAGGCGGGCGTTCGTGTCGCGCCGAGCGCGTTTGCAGGGCCGCCTTGCATGAAAAGACTGGGACGTTTTCTAGGTCTTCTGTTGGTTGTCGTCGTACTCGCCGTGGCGACGGGCACCTTCGTGCCGCGGCCGCTGTGGCCGGCGGCCGCCGCCATGCCCGCCGCGACGCGCCACATCCTGGTGCTGAACAATCCGATCCACACCGATATCGCCATCCCGGTCGACGACGCCGTGCGCCGACGTTTCCACTTCCTGGTCGACGCCGGCATACCGGCCGACAGGCCGGAGGTCCGCTACATCGTCTTCGGCTGGGGCGGCCGCGCCTTCTACCTGGAGACGCCGACATGGTCCGAGCTGAAGGCGGTGCCGGTGATGAAGGCACTGACCCTCGACGCGTCGGTCATGCATGTCGACGTCGCCGGTGACATCGTCGAACCGCGCCCTGATATCGCGGGGTTCGACATCACTGAGGATCGGTTCACGGCGTTGCTCGATTTCATCGATGCGAGTTTCCAGCGGGGACCGGAAGGCCCGATCCTCGTTCCGGACGCAGCCTATTCGAGGTTCGACGGCTTCTACGAAGCCAATGGCCATTTCAACGCACTGGTCGGCTGCAACACCTGGACGGCGGCGGCCTTGCGCATCGCCGGCCTGCGCACCGGCTGGTGGAACCCGCTGCCTGTATCGCTCGGGCTGTCGATGAGCTTGTATAATTAGCGTGAGCATTCCGCGAATTGGCGTCGCGTTCCTTCACACCCCCCTCTGTCCTGCCGGACAGTCCGGCAGGACAGAGGGGGTGCTGTCCCACCAACCGATTGTGCTTGTACGCTCAGCGTCGAATGATCTTCTGAGCTTGCCACCCATAGAGCCAGTCCAGATCCGCCGCGAGTTTTTCCGACGAGCGCACCTTCAGGAACACATTGCGCGCAATCGCCACTGGACCCACGGCATGCCAGGCCAGCCGGTTGACAGCGCCGCGTCGGGCGACCTGCGCGACACGCGGCCGCCGTGACTGCTCCCAGACGGCAAGCGCGGCCAGAGGATCGGGGGGGAAGTCGGCAATGATATCGGCAAGCGTCGCCGCATCCTCGATCGCCATCGCCGCACCTTGCGCCGCGAACGGGGTCATTGCATGCGCGGCGTCGCCGATCAGCGCAATGCCGTTCGGTATTGTCCAGGGCTGTTGCGGGTCGACCGTGTGGATCGGCCACGCCGTCCACGGGCCGGCCTGCTCGACCAGACGGGCAAGTTCTGCCGCGGTGCCGCGCAGGGCGCTGCTCAGGATCCCGGCGTCGGCGTTGCCGGACCAGCCCTCGGCAATGCGGTCGCCCTTGGTGAAGGCCGCGAGATTGAAGGCCGCACCCTTGCTGACGGGATAGGCGACCATATGGAAGCCGGGATGCAGGAAGGTGGTGACGCAGTCCTTGGCGCCGATGGCTGCAAAGGTTTGCCCGGCGGCGCTGTCGGCCGCGACGGTGGCGCGCCAGGCCAGTTCGCCGGAGAAATGGTTTCTTCGCGAAGCCGACCCCTTGGCCGAATCGACAAGTGCGCGCACCGACGACCAGACGCCATCGGCCCCAACCAGCAGGAAGCCCTCCGCCTCGACGGTTTTGCCACCGATCTCGGCCGTCGCGGTGATGCCGTGCGGGCCGGTGTCAACGCCGCCCATGCGGGCGCCGGTGGTGAGATGGATATCCGGTATCTCGGCAGCGCGCGCGGTCAGTGCGCGCTGCAGATCGGCCCTGTGCGCGACGAGATAAGGTGCCTGCCAGCGCGTTTCGGCGGCTTGCCCCAGCGGCACGCGCGCCAGTTCGCGCAAGGTCGCGGCCTCCTTCAGCACCACGGCTTCCGGCCGCACCGCCGCCGGCAGCAGCCGGTCGAGTACGCCAAGCTGGCGAAGGATGCGGGTCGCGTTGGGAGAAAGCTGAATGCCGGCGCCTGCCGCTTCCAGGCGCTGCGCCTGTTCGAACACCCGTACCGAGTAGCCGCGTTCGGCGAACGCCAGCGCTGCGGTCAATCCGGCGACACCCGCCCCGGCGATGACAATTTGCCGGGAGCGCGTGTCGTTCATCGGGCTGGTCGCGAAAGACTCAGGCGGCCTGTTCTATGTAGATGCAGCCGGCCGGCAGCGTTTCGGTTGCCTTCAGCTTCGGCGAATAGCGGTAGAGCGTCGAGCAATAGGGACAGACTTTTTCGTTGTCGTCGCCCATGTCCAGAAACACATGCGGGTGGTCGAAAGGCGGATTGGCGCCCGTGCACATGAATTCCTTCACGCCGATGTCGATTGCCTGATAGCCCGCATCGTTCTGAAAATGGGGAATGGAACCGCCTGCCATCGTCGTCTCCTTAACGCAGTCTCGTCTGCATCTGGATCATATCAGGCCTCTTTGCAAGTTCGATGAAATCAAACTGTCGCAAAAGCCTGTCAGAGGATAAGTTAAGCCGGTTAACGCATGGCCCCGAAGACCGACACCGGTTTTCGGCAAGGACCATGCGTCGCCTTGGAGTGGTAGAGCGTCCTTTGCGCGTCCTGAATGACGCGCGGCGCTTTAGCTGGCTGACGGTGTGGAAGAGCGGGAATCATGAACGAACTGAAGCCGGTGCAGAACGAATTCGTGGATGTCGAGGTGGCTCGTCCGGAGGGCGGCAACCCGGACCGGTTTGTCAACCGCGAGTTCTCCTGGCTGCAGTTCAACCGGCGCGTTCTCGAGGAGTCGCTGAACCTCAATCATCCGCTGCTGGAGCGCGTCCGCTTCCTGTCGATCTCGGCCGCCAATCTCGACGAGTTCTTCATGGTGCGCGTCGCCGGCCTCGCCGGCCAGGTGCGCGAGGGCATCACGCTGAAGAGCCCTGACGGCCGCACCCCCGAACAGCAGCTCGAACAGCTGCTGCGTGAGGTCGAGCGGCTGCAGGAAGACCAGCAGAAGAGCCTTTCGGCGCTCACCGTGCTGCTCAACAAGGAAGGCATCGAGAGCATCACCCGCGATGCGCTGACCAAGGACGAGAAAATCTGGCTGGAAGACCATTTCCAGGGGCAGGTGTTCCCGGTGCTGACCCCGCTGTCGATCGACCCGGCGCATCCGTTCCCGTTCATTCCCAATCTCGGCTTCTCGATGGCGCTGCAATTGCGCCATCGCAAGAACGGCGAAGAGATGAGCGCGCTGCTGCGCCTGCCGGTAGCGCTGAAGCGCTTCATCCGTCTGCCGGACCGCAAGCATCACGTCCGCTTCATCCCGCTGGAAGAGGCGGTCGGCCTCTATATCGGCAAGCTCTTCCCCGGCTATGAGGTCAAGGGCTCCGGCACGTTCCGCATCATTCGCGACAGCGATATCGAGGTCGAGGAGGAGTCCGAGGATTTGGTTCGCCTATTCGAAACGGCGCTGAAGCGGCGGCGGCGGGGTTCGGTGATCCGCATCGAATTCGACAGGCTGATGCCTGATGAATTGCGCGACTTCGTCGCCGGCGAGCTTGGCGTGTCGTCCAGCCGCATCAGCGTCTTGACCGGTCCGTTGGCGCTCAGCCAGATTTCCGAGATCGTCGCCGTTCCCCGCGACGACCTGAAATTCACGCCCTACAATCCGCGTTTTCCCGAGCGCATCCGCGAGCATGGCGGCGATTGTTTTGCCGCCATCCGCGAGAAGGACATCGTCGTCCATCACCCCTACGAATCGTTTGACGTCGTGGTGCAGTTCCTGCGCCAGGCGATGGCCGATCCGGAAGTGGTGGCGATCAAGCAGACGCTTTACCGCACCTCCAACGACAGCCCGATCGTGCGTGCGCTGGTCGACGCGGCCGAGGCCGGCAAGTCGGTCACCGCGCTGGTCGAGCTCAAGGCGCGCTTCGACGAAGAAGCCAACATCCGCTGGGCGCGCGATCTGGAGCGTGCCGGCGTGCAGGTCGTGTTCGGCTTTCTCGAGCTGAAAACCCATTCGAAAATGTCGCTGGTGGTGCGGCGCGAGGACGGCAAGCTGCGCAACTACGTGCACCTCGGCACCGGCAACTACCATCCGGTCACGGCGCGCATCTACACCGACCTGTCCTTCTTCACCACCGATCCGACGATCGCCCGCGATGTCGCCCAGCTCTTCAATTTCATCACCGGCTATGCCGAGCCGACGGACGAAATGCGGTTGGCGATCTCGCCGTTCACGCTGAGAAGCCGCATCCTGAAGCACATTGCCGACGAGATTGCCTACGCGGTGCAGGGGAAACCGGCGCGCATCTGGATGAAGATGAACGCACTCGTCGATCCGATCATTATCGACGCGCTCTACGATGCCAGCCGCGCCGGCGTCGAGGTCGACCTGGTCGTGCGCGGCATCTGCTGCCTGAGGCCGCAGGTTCCGGGCCTGTCGGAAAACATCCGCGTAAAATCGATCGTCGGCCGTTTTCTCGAGCACAGCCGCATCTATTGCTTCGGCAACGGTCATGGCCTGCCATCGGACGAGGCGATCGTCTACATCTCCTCGGCCGATCTGATGCCGCGCAATCTCGACCGCCGCGTCGAAACCATGGTGCCGATCACCAATCCAACTGTGCACGAACAGATCCTTGGCCAGATCATGCTGGGCAACATCATGGACAATCAGCAAAGTTTCGACGTATTGGCTGATGGAACCTCCCGGCGCGTCGTGCTGGAGGAGGGCGAGGAACCGTTCAACGCGCAGGAATATTTCATGACCAATCCGAGCCTGTCGGGACGGGGTGACGCGCTGAAGTCGCATGCGCCCAAGCGCATCGCGCAGTTCAAGCGCCGCAAGAAGAACGCAGCAGCGTCCGGCTGATGCTGTCTGATTCCCAGGGCCGGCTGCAGGACCGCCGACCGCTGTCCATCATCGACATCGGATCGAACTCGATCCGCCTCGTCGTCTATGAGGGGCTGGCGCGTTCGCCGACCATGCTGTTCAACGAAAAGATGCTGGCCGGTCTCGGCCGCGGCATCGTGTCGACCGGCAAGCTCGACCCCGAGGCGGTGACGCGCTCGATGGAGGAGTTCCGCCGCTTTCGCGCGCTCTCCGACCAGGCCGGCGCCGAGCATATGTATGTGCTGGCCACCGCCGCCGCCCGTGAGGCTATCAACGGTCCCGATTTCATTCACCGCGCCGAGGACGTGCTGAAGACCGAGATTCGTGTCATCAGCGGCCGTCAGGAAGCCTATTATTCCGCGCTCGGCGTCATTTCCGGCTTCCACCCGGCCAATGGCATCGCCGGCGATCTGGGCGGCGGCAGCCTCGAGCTGGTAGACGTCAGCGGCGAAGCGATCGGTGACGGCATCACGCTGCCGCTGGGCGGCCTGCGCCTGCAGGACATGGCGAAGAACTCGCTGGCTCAGGCGGCGAAGATCGCGCGTGACGAACTGGCGAAGGCCAAGCTGTTGAAAGGCGGGCAGGGCAGGCCCTTCTACGCCGTCGGCGGCACCTGGCGAAATCTTGCCCGGCTGCACATGGAAATGACCAACTATCCGCTTGGTGTCATGCACCATTACGAGATCTCGGCCGAAAGCGCGGCGAATTTCCTCAAGCAGGTGGCCAAGGCCGAGATCGAGAAGGTCAAGGGCATCGAAGGCGTTTCCAAGAACCGCCGTTCGCTGCTGCCTTATGGCGCCGTCGTGCTGCAGGAGATCATGGCGGCGATGCAGCCGTCGAAGATCATCGTTTCGGCTCTGGGTGTACGCGAAGGCTTTCTCTATTCGCTGCTCGATGAGGCGGAGCAGAAGGCCGATCCGCTGATTTCGGCCTCGGAGGAACTCGCCCGCCTGCGCTCACGCTCCGTCGCCCATGCGCATGAACTCGTCGACTGGACCGCCAAAACCTTTGCCGCTTTCGGCATCGAGGAGACCGAAGACGAGGCGCGCTACCGCCACGCGGCCGCATTGCTGGCCGATATCGGTTGGCGCGCGCATCCCGAATATCGCGGCAAGCAATCGCTCAACATCATTGCGCACGCCTCCTTCTTCGGCGTCGACCATCCCGGCCGTGCTTTCCTGGCCATGGCCAACGCCTATCGTCACGACGGCATCTTCAACGAAGCCATCGCCCCCGAGATCAAGGCGCTGGCGCCGCCGCGTTATCTGGAGCGGGCCCGCGTGCTCGCCGCGATGATGCGCGTCGTCTACCTGCTGACGGCGTCGATGCCCGGCATCATGCCCAGGCTGAAATGGGAACAGCGCGCCAACGGCGTGCTGGCGCTGGTCTTGCCGGCATCGCTGGCCGATCTCTATGGCGAGCGGCCGGCCGGGCGCCTGGCACAGCTGGCCAGGATCACCAACCGCCGGCTGGTGCTGGCTGTCGAGGGCGGGCCCAGCATGTCGGTGAAGTAGAGTCGGAGCAGAGCGGATTAGAACCTGCTCGGTCGAGTTTCTTCACACCCCTCTCTGTCCTGCCGGACATCTCCCCCGCAAGGGGGGAGATTGGCTGCTTCGTCGTCGGTGCTTTTTTCTTGCAACATTGAAGATTGGCGAAAGCCTGGATGACATCCGATCTCCCTCGTTGCGGGGGAGATGTCCGGCAGGACAGAGGGGGGGTGCTGTCCCGTCGACGTTTCCAACCCAGTCCGTCAGGCCAAACCGCGCCCGTCGACCGACCACGCTCCCGCACCGGCCATCGCCAGCGCAACGAACCCGCCTGCTATCGTAATGTCCTTCATCAGCATCTGCTGGTGCAGGAAGGCGAGCATCGCGTCGCCGCCGCCCTGGCCGTAATGGCCGATGAAACCGGCGGCAATGCAGAAGGCGGCGAGCAGCAGCGCTGCGATCCGGGTCTGGAAACCGACCAGGATGAGCAGCCCGGCGATCAGTTCGAATACTCCCGTGCCCCAGGCGGCAAGCGTCGGCAGCGGCAGGCCGAGGCCGGCGAAATAGCCTGTCGTGCCGGCAATATCGCTCAAAGCTTGGAAACCGGAGGGCACGAACAGGGCGGCGAGCAGCAGCCGGGAGAGCAGGAGCAGCGCGTTGCGGGGCATGTTCACCTCCGTTATCGGCCGCCGGCCGGCCTCGTCCGATGCCCCGATCCTAGAGCAATTCCAGGAAAAGTGTGAAACGGTTTTCCGCCCGGAATTGTGTCAAATCAAAGAGTTAGAGCGGTTGGCCGTTTCCGTGAAACGGTGAACTGCTCTAGCAGAAAACTCCGGCCGACAGATCGGCGGGCATGTACCAACAACGAAAAAGCGGCGCGGAAAATTCCGCGCCGCTCTTTCGTTCGGCTATTGCCAGTTTTTGGCTCAGCCGCGCTTGGCGTCGATCGAATAGGCACCGGCGCCCGAGGAAGCCAGCACGAGGAAGCCGCCAGCGATGGCGAGGTTCTTGAGAAACTGGATCATCTGCATCTGGTCAGCCCAACCGGTGTGGGCGACCAAGCCGGTAGCGACCGTGAAGATCGCCAGCACCCAGGCGACAATCCGGGTCTTGAAGCCGACGAGGATGGCGAGGCCGCCGAGAAGCTCGATCAGGCCGACGACAATGGCCGTTACGGTCGGCAAGGGCAGGCCGAGGCTGCCGAAATAGCCGGCCGTGCCGGTGATGGCGGTCAGCTTGCCGAAGCCTGAAAGCAGGAAGATGACGGCAAGCAGGACGCGGCCGAGGAGAATGGTGGTCGAGGCATTGGATGCGCCGGAACCGGCGACTGAAGTGTTGATGGACATGGTGGCTCTCCGGAAGGGGTTGATACCGGTGAGATAGAGCAAGCCGACTGTTCACCAAAGCCACCAGGTTGGCGACACATTGTTCACAGTACTTACATTTCCGTGATCGGGCGGCCTGCGAAAAATTCGCTTCAGGTCAGGTCGTGACGGGAGTAAATTCTCCCGTCGCCAAATACCGGGCTTTTGGTTGACGCAATTCCGGACGGAAAACCGCAAGACATTTTTCCTGGAATTGTTTACCCCGGATGCGTCATGTCCTCCGGCCGCACCAGCCGGTCGTAATCGGCTTCGCTGACCAGTCCGGTGGCGAGCGCTTCCTCGCGCAGCGTGGTGCCCTTCTTGTGCGCGGTCTTGGCGATCTTGGCGGCATTGTCGTAGCCGATGGTCGGCGCCAGTGCCGTCACCAGCATCAGCGAGCGGTCGAGTGCCGCCTTGATGTTGTCTTCGCGCGCCTCGATGCCGACGACGCAATTGTCGGTGAAGGAGACCGAGGCGTCGGCGAGCAACTGCACCGACTGCAGGAAGTTGTAGGCCATCAGCGGGTTGTAGACGTTGAGCTCGAAATGGCCTTGGCTGCCGGCGAAGGTGAGCGCCGCATTGTTGCCGAACACCTGCACGCAGACCTGCGTCAGCGCCTCGCACTGGGTCGGGTTGACCTTGCCCGGCATGATCGACGAGCCCGGCTCGTTTTCGGGCAGCGACAGTTCGCCGAGGCCCGAACGCGGGCCGGAGCCGAGGAAGCGGATGTCGTTGGCGATCTTGAAGAGTGCTGCGGCAGCCGCATTGATGGCGCCGTGCGAAAACACCATGGAATCATGGGCCGCCAGCGCCTCGAACTTGTTCGGTGCGGTAACGAAGGCGATGCCGGTGATGGTGGCGATGCGATCCGCCACCCTTTCGGCGAAGCCGACCGGCGCGTTGAGGCCGGTGCCGACGGCGGTGCCGCCTTGCGCCAGTTCCTGCAGGCCTGGCAATGTCAGCTCGATGCGCTTGATCGACGAGGCAACCTGCGCGGCATAGCCCGAAAATTCCTGGCCAAGCGTGAGGGGGGTGGCATCCTGCGTGTGCGTGCGGCCGATCTTGATGATGTGATTGAACTCTCTGCTCTTGGCGGCGAGCGCCTTGTGCAGGTGCTTCAGCGCCGGCAACAGATCGTGCACGATGCGTTCGGCGCAGGCGATGTGCATGGCCGTCGGATAGGTGTCGTTCGACGACTGGCTCATATTGACGTGGTCGTTGGGATGCACCGGCTTCTTGGAGCCCATGACGCCGCCCAGCATCTCGATCGCCCGGTTGGAGATCACCTCATTGGCGTTCATGTTGGACTGCGTGCCCGAGCCGGTCTGCCAGACCACGAGCGGGAAATGGTCGTCGAGCTTGCCGTCGATGACCTCTTGTGCCGCCTCGACAATCGTCTTGCCGATCGCCGGGTCGAGCCGCTGAAGGTCCATATTGGCTTCGGCCGCGGCCCGCTTGACGATGCCCAGCGCGCGCACGATCGATGCCGGCTGCTTTTCCCAGCCGATCTTGAAATTGCCAAGGGAACGCTGTGCCTGCGCGCCCCAATAGCGGTCGGCGGCGACTTCGATCGGGCCGAACGTGTCGGTTTCGGTTCTGGTCTTTGCAGCGGTCACGGGTCTCTCCTTGTCGAAGTCGGCAACGGCGTATCGCGTTGCACAAACGGCTTCAAGCGGAGATTGCGGACGGCGAGGATGCAAATCGGTTGAAGGTGCGGCGCTTCTCGCCTTCTCCCCTTGCGGGCCCGTTGCGTTATTAAGTTATAGGGGCAAGGAGGGAGGGTCGGGCCAATGTGGGGTGCCTTGCGGCTCGGGTTTGAGGCCGGATTGGCTGGGGTTTGACGGGTTCGGCGGATTTCGGGCGCAATGCG
>NZ_JAMYQH010000016.1:0-162149 GCF_040320765.1 Mesorhizobium sp. M0618
AGACGCGCGCAACGGGCTGAGTTCTGGCCTACAAAGCTATTCCGGTAACGCCGAGATCCTTCACACCCCCCTCTGGCCTGCCGGCCATCTCCCCCGCAAGGGGGGAGATCGACAGCTTCACCCGCAGCGCTCGTCTTGCCACGTTGGCGATTAGTGAAAGCCGAGATGACAGCCAATCTCCCTCCTTGCGGGGGAGATGGCCGGCAGGCCAGAGGGGGGTGCTGTCCCGCCGGCATTGATCTTGGCGCCCTAACTCGCCATGCCCGACAATCGCGACAAGCCTTCAATGACAGCGCTGGAATCAGCGAGCGCGCCAAAGACGCCATCCTCAACCGTCACCATGTGAAGCGCTGCTTCGTGCGCTTGTCTGTCGCCGCTGGCGCAAGCGTCCGAGATCGTCAGGCATTGGAAATTCCGGTCGCAGGCTTCGCGCAGCGTGGTGTGGACGCAGACATCCGTCGTGCATCCGGAAAACATGAGATGCGTGATGCCTTGCGCGCGCAGGACAAGCTCGAAATCCGTATAAATGAAGGCGCTGTTGCAGGTCTTGTCGACAATGATGTCCTGCGGCGCCACATCGATCTCCTGAACGATCTGGAACCCCGTGCCCGAGCGCAGCAGGATATCGGTGCCGTCGAGACCGGCGCGCTTGCGGCGCCATTTTTCGTAAGGCGTCATATCGGCCATATCGGCCCGCTAGCCCTGCCTCGTGTGGATGACCCTGACGCCGGCCTTGCGCGCGGCCGCGATCAGCCGGCTCACCGTCGGCAGGATCGCCCTTAGAGGCGACGGGTCATAGCCCTGCCTGGCGAAGTAGCCTGATGTCGAAAGGAAATCCTGCTGCAGGTCGATGACGATCAGCGCGGTGTTTTCGGCCACCAGCCTGCCGTCATAGGGGAAATCGAAGGGCGTTGCCTTGATCATCCGGGGCTCCCTGCTTTGGGCCGCCACCATAGTGGATCAGCGCGACGACACCAGATGCTGGGCGTCGTGCAGGCGCCGATAGATGCCGCCGGCGCGGAGCAGTTCGCTGTGCGAACCCTGTTCGACGACGCCGGACTCCGAGACGACGACGATGCGGTCGGCGCCGCGGATCGTGGCCAGCCGGTGTGCGATGACCAGCGTGGTCCGGCCCTCGGCAAGTTCGGCCAACGACTTCTGGATTTCGCGCTCGGTCTCGGTGTCGAGCGCCGACGTCGCCTCGTCGAGGATGAGGATCGGCGGGTTCTTCAGGAACATGCGGGCGATCGCCAGCCGCTGCTTCTGGCCGCCGGACAATTTTACGCCGCGCTCGCCGATGATCGTGTCAAAGCCGGCCGGCAGGCCCGATATCATGCCGTCTAGCTGCGCCCGCCGCGCGGCATCGGTGATGGCCTCGTCGGAGGCGCCGAGACGGCCATAGGCGATGTTTTCGCGGATCGAGCCGCCGAACAGGAAGACATCCTGCTGGACGATGCCGATCTGGCCACGCAGCGAAGCGAGCGTCATGTCCCTGATATCGATGCCGTCGATGCTGATCCGCCCGGCGCTGACTTCGTAGAACCGCGGCAGCAGCGAACATATGGTGGTCTTGCCGGCGCCCGACGGGCCGACGAAGGCGATGGTTTCGCCGGCGTGAATGGCGAGATCGATATCCCTGAGCACCGGCTTGCCGTCACCATAACCGAAGCTCACACCGCGATATTCGATGTCGCCCTTGAGCCCGCTGGCGGTAACGGCATCAGGCCGGTCGGCGATGTCGGGTTCGGTGTCGAGCAGCTCGGTGTAGCGGCGGAAGCCTGCAATGCCTTTTGGATAGGTCTCGATCACCGAATTGATCTTTTCGATCGGCCGCACGAAGACGCCGACCAGAAGCAGGAAGCCGACGAAGCCGCCATTGCTCAGGCCTCCCGTAATGACGAGGTAGCTGCCGGCGATCATGACCACGAGCTGGATCAGCCTGATGCCCATATAGTTCAGGGAATTGCTGGCCGACATGATGCGGTAGGCGTCGAGCTTGGTCTGGCGGTAGCGCTGGTTGTCATGCGCGAAAAGCGTGCGCTCATGCTCCTCATTGGCGAAGGCCTGGACGACGCGCATGCCGCCGACATTCTCCTCGATGCGGACGTTGAAATCGCCGACACGCCGATAGAGCGCCTGCCAGTTGCGCTCCATGCGGTCGCCGTAGCGCATCGTCACCCAGGCGATCAGAGGCACGATCACCGCCGTGATCAACGCCAGATGCATGTTGACCGTGAACATCAGCACGAAGGCGCCGGCGAAGGTCATGATGGCGATGAACAGGTCCTCGGGGCCATGATGCGCGATCTCGCCGATCTCCTCGAGATCCTTGGTGACGCGGCCGACGAGATGGCCGGTCTTGTGATTGTCGTAAAAGCGGAACGACAGTTTCTGCAGATGATCGAAGCTCTTGCGCCGCATCTCGGTCTCGATGTTGATGCCGAGCATGTGGCCCCAATAGGTGACGACCGCCATCAGCACCGTGTTGAGCAGATAGATCACCAGCAGCCCGGTCGAGGCGATGATGATCAGCGTCCAGTCCTGCTGCGGCAGCAGCTGGTCGACGAAGGTGCGGACCGCCATGGGAAAGCCGAGTTCGAGCAGACCGGCCAGCACCGCGCAGGAGAAGTCGAGCGCGAACAGCCCCTTCCAGGGCGCGTAGTAGGAAAGGAAACGTCTGATCATCGAGGTGAACCGCAAGCTGTCTTGATGGACGCGGCGAGGGCGCCGGCCGCCATCGATGGGCGCTGCTTACAATCGGCAGGGCAGGGCCGGCAATATGCCAGGGCCGACTTCATTGCCTGCCTTTCCACATCAGCGCCATGAAATAGGGGCCGCCCACGAAGGCGGCGATGAGGCCGGCCGGCACTTGCCAGGGAAAGATCAGCGTCCGCCCTGCCCAGTCGGCGGCAACGAGGATCAGCCCGCCTGTCATGGCCGAGGCCAGAAGCTGCGGCACGGCGCGGCGGAAGCCGAGCATGCGTGCGAGGTGCGGCGCCATCAGGCCGACGAAGCTCAGCGGGCCGATGACCAATGTCGCGGTTGCGGTGGCTAATGCGGTGAGCGCAAGCAATGTGGCGCGAACACGTCCCAGTCGCAGGCCAAGGCCACGCGCGGCGGTTTCGCCGAGCGGCAGTATATCGAGCCAGCGCGCGGTCAGCGGCGCCAGCGCGAGGACGGCGACCGCGACCGTTGCGGCGGTGAGGGCATCATTGGGTGTTGCGCGATAGGTCGATCCCGACAGCCAGGTGAGCAGGAAGTCCATGCGCGGATCGCCGCTGGCCAGAAGCAGCGCGGCGAAGGCGGACGCGACCGTCGCAACGGCGACGCCGGCAAGCAGCAGCCGTTCCGGCGACAGGGCATTGCGCCGCCCGGTCAAAACAACGATCGTCAGCGCCAGCATGGCGCCGGCGAGGGCGGCGCCGAGCATTGCCGCGCGGTTGAAGCCGTCGCTGAGCAACAGCAGCGCCAGCACGCCGAAAGAGGCGCCGCCGGAAATGCCCAGGACCTCGGGCGCGGCCATCGGGTTGCCGGTCATGCGCTGCATCAGCGTGCCGGCGACGGCGAGCAGGACGCCCGCCGACAGGGCGACGACGACGCGAGGCGCTCGCAGAGCAAGCAGCTCGGTCAAATCCTCGGATGCGATCCAGTGCCAACCGCTTGCGCCACGGCCAAAGCCGATGGCGAGAACAACCGCGAGGATGAGCGCCAGCAGGCCCGCGATCAACGGCAGGCCGTTTGACGGCAGGCGTACCGACGACACCATGTCGGTCTGCCTTTCGGGAGTGGTTCGCATTCGCGGCAACAGGAACAGCAGCAGCGGCGCGCCGAGCAAAGCGGTCGCGGTGCCGGCGGGGATTTCGCCGGCGAACGGCAGATGCTGCACCAGACGGTCGGTGAGCCAGAGCAGGGTGCCGCCGCCCAGCGGCGACCAGACCAGGCGGCGGCCAAGCGTGCGCGCTCCGGCCAGCCGCGCCAGCGCCGGGGCGGCGAGCGCCACGAAACCGATGACGCCCACCTCGGCGACGACCAGCGCGCTGAGCGAGACGGCGACAGCCATGCCGGCAAGGCGGATGACGGCCGGCCGGGTGCCGAGCGATGCCGCGCCGTCGTCGCTGAGATCGAGCAGCCGGAGGGGTCGCCAGAGCAGGAACGCGGCGCAGATGCCGGCCAGCAGCCACGGCGCCAGAGCAACGACCTCCGCGTCGCCATTCTGCACCAGCGAGCCGCTCTGCCAGATGAACAGCTCCTCGGTGTATTCGCGGTTGAGCGCCATCAGCAGCGCGCCGGCCGAGCCGAAAGAGAGGCTGACGACGAGGCCGGCGATGATGATCGACACTGGCGAAAAGCTGCGCCCGCGCGCCAGTGCGAAAACGGCTGATGTGGCGAGCGCGCCGCCGGCCAGCGCCACGCCTTCGCGCCCACCTTCCAGCAGCCACGGCGCGTAAAGAGTGGCGGCCGCCAGAGCGAGGCTCGCTCCGGCATTGGTGCCGATCGTGGTCGGCTCGGCCAGCGGATTGCGCAGCACATGCTGCATGATGGCACCGGCGAGACCAAGTGCAGCGCCGGCCAGCATGCTGACAGCGACACGCGGCAGGAAGGCATAGCGATACAGCAACTGCGCTGGATCGGATGTGTCGGGGGCGGTGAGCGCCTGCCACCACAGGTGCGTAGGCAGAAGGTGGATGAGATCGAAGACGGTCAGCATCAGCGCCAGCCCCGCAGGCACGGCTACCAACAGGATAAGCGCGCCGATGCCGTCGCTCTGTCGCGGCAGGGACATTGCCTGGGCGATCATGCCGCTGCCACGAATTCGGCGAAACGCGCGGCAGCAGTGAGACCGCCGAACGGCCAGACCGGCGGAATGGTCCGCACTTGGCCGTTCCGGACGCAGGGCAGATTGGCCCAGAGCGAGCTGCGGGCAATCCTGATCCTGATGTGCGGCGGGATAGGATCGAGCGAGATCAGCTGCGCCTTGCCGACGGCGACCAGTTCCTCGATGCCGACCGTCGAAAAACCCCATTCATTGGTGGCGCCGGTCCAGGCGTTGACGAGGCCGAGCCGGTCGAGGACATCCTGCAGCAGGTTGCCGGCGCCGTAGACGCGGACATGGCGATCATCGAACATGCTGACGACGCAGACCGGTTTTTGCACCGCCCGCTCCAGCCTGGCGCGGGCGTGCGCGATCGAGGCTTTGATGCGCCCGACAAGGTTTTCTGCTTCCGCCCCACGGCCAAGCATGTCGCCAAGCTGCAGCGTCACCTGTTGCGCCTGCGCGTAAGGTGGAGCCTTGCCGCTGTAGAACGGAACGTTGAAGGTCGGCGCCAGTCTGGTGAAGCTGCTCTCGTCCAAGCCATAGCCATAGGCGCCGACGATCAGGTCGGGTCGCAATTCCCTGAGCAGTTCGAGATTGGGTTCGCCGCGCGATCCCAGGTCGACGGTGGCCTGCGGCAGTGCCGGGCCCTGCACCCAATCGCCATAACCCCTGATGTCGCCGACGGCGAGCGGCGACAGGCCGAGCGAGACCACGATTTCGGCCGATGTCCATTCCAGGCAGACGACGCGGGCAGGTGCCGCGCGTGCCATGCCGCCCGGCAAGGCGAGGCCGGTCGCGGCGAGGCCGGCAAGATACTGGCGCCGTGTCAGCGCCGCCATTTTGGGTCGGCCCGCCACCTTGCTTCTACCATGTGTATTTCACCGAACCGTTGATCCTGCGGCCCTCGCCGTAGAAGCAGCCGAAGCCCGAGGAGAAGCAGGAGGCGACGTAGCGTTTGTCGAACAGATTGCTGGCATTGAGGCTGAGCGTGGCGTTCTGCCAGGCGTAATGCACCGCCGCGTCGGCGAGCACGACCGACGGAACCTTGAAGCTGTTGGCGTCGTCGCCATAGGTCGAGCCGACATAGCGGACGCCGGCACCCAGGCCGAGACCTTCGAGCTTGCCGCTCATGAAGGTGTAATTGGCCCAAAGCGATGCGGAATGGGCCGGCACGCCGAAGGGCATGTTGCCTTCGTTGCTGACCCAGACGCCGTTGACGTCTTCGACAGCGGTCGCCTTGGTGATCTTGGTGTCGAGGTAGGTGTAGGCCGCTCTCAGATCGAGGCCCGCATCCAGGCTCGCCACGGCTTCCAGTTCCACGCCGCGCGAACGGATCTCCCCGGTCTGGAACAGATCGTTGGGTGAGCCCTCATTGCCGGAACGCACGACATTCTGCCGGGTCAAGTCGAAAACTGAGGCCGTGATGAAGGAATTCCAGCCGGTCGGCTGGTACTTCAGCCCGATCTCGTATTGTCTGCCGGTCTCGGGCACGAACAGATTGCCGTCGCTGTCGGCGCCCGCCACCGGCTGGAACGATTCGGAATAGCTGACATAGGGCGCAAGCCCGTTGTCGGCGAGGTAGACGAGCCCCGCCCGGCTGGTGAAGGCGTTGTCCTTCTGCTCGGGAATGTAGCCACCGGCCAGATTGTCGTAGACCTTGGCGTCCGACCAATCCTGGCGGCCGCCAAGGGTCAGCCGCCAGTTGCCGAGCTTGATCTGATCCTGCGCATAGAGGCCAACTTGCTGCTGGGTGGTGTCGGTATCGGTATAGGGCGTCAGATCACCGATCTTGTAGCCGTAGATCGGATCGAAGACGTTGAAACCGTCCTCGACGGTCCCTTCCGAGGCATAGTCGCGGTAAGTGTAGCGTTTGTAGTCGAGGCCGACGAGCAGCGTGTGGGCAAGCGGCCCGGTGTCGAAATCGGCTTGTGCCTGGTTATCGATGGTGACGCCGCTGAGCTTGGTGCCACCGGCATCTGCATAACGGTAGTAGTCGCCGCTTGAAGGTTCCAGGCCGTTCGAGTCCGTCAGTCCGCCACCAAAGACGCCTTCCTCGGAGTGGGTAAGGTGGACGTAGCGGGCATGCTGTCGAACCTGCCAGGTTTCGTTGAAACGGTGATCGAATTCGTAGCCGATCGAGGCCTGGTCGTTGTTGTAGGAGTCGAAGCCGGGTTCGCCGACGAACATGCTGTTCGGCAGGTACTTGCCGTCCTTGCCCGGTATGACCGCGCCGTAGGCAGGCAGATACTGCATCGCCCATCCCGAGCGATCGCGCTGATAGTTGGCGAGGATGGTCAGGCTGGTGTCGGCATCTGGCTGCCAGGTGATCGCCGGCGCGATGAAGATGCGGTCGTCCTTGACGAAATCGGTCTGCGTGTCGCCCATGTGAGCGGCACCGGTGAGGCGAAACAGCAGCGACTTGTCGGAGTTCACGGCACCGCTGAAGTCGAACCTGCCTTCATACCGGTTGAAGCTGCCACCACCGAATTCGACCTCGCGCAGGTTTTCCTCGGTTGGCCGTTTGCTGACATAGTTGATGATGCCGCCGGGGCTTGCCTGGCCATAAAGCACCGACGCCGGTCCGCGCAGCACCTCGTAGCGTTCCGCGCCATAGGAATCGAGTGCGGTGAACAGGGTGAAATTGCTCTCCTTGAGCTGCAGCCCGTCCCTGTAGAAGACGCCGCTGGCGTTCGAAATGCCGCGCAACTGCAGGCCGAGGCCGCGATTGTCGGTGCCGTAGAGATTGCCGGTGGCGCCGGGTGTGTAGCGCAACGCGCTGTTCAGGCTGTCGACGGCTTGCGCTTCCATCTGGTCCCTGGTGATGACCGATATCGATTGCGGCGTCTCGATCAGCGGCGTGTCGGTCTTGGTGCCGGTGGAGCCCTTGGTGGCAACGTAGCCCTTAACCGGCCCGAATGCGCTTTCGACACGTTCCTGGACGTTGATCGGGTCCAGGGTGGTGGTGACCGTCTCCTGGGCCAGTGCATGGCCGCAGCCAAGCAGGGCCGGCAGCGACACCGTTGCGATCAGCAGGCGCTTGCGCGCCATCCGGTTCTGCCAAATCGGTCCATGTCCTGAAATCATCCGGTGCGCCTCCTATTTCCCAATTCCGTGCCGATATCGCCGGTCGCGACGATTTGTTGATCATTGCAGTCATCTTCAATGTTGACTAGTAAGGTCATGTTTCATAGTCAACCGGGCATGACCTGTCGAAAGCCGGAATCTGGAAATGCGGGCGGCCGCACTGGAGAAAAGCCATGAGCATGGCTGGAATTGATGCCCAGACTGCCTTCCATATCGATGCCGTACGCTTTGCCGTCGGCGAGCGGACGCTGCTCGGTCCGGTTTCGCTCGAACTGGAGCGCTCGCGCGTCTATGGGCTGATCGGCCACAATGGTTCGGGCAAGTCGACGCTTATCAAGCTCATGGCGCGCCAGCAGCCGGCGAGTTCAGGCGCCATCACTTTCGCCAGGCGTCCGTTGCCGCAATGGGGTGCCCGCGAATTTGCCCGCGCGCTTGCCTATCTGCCGCAGACGACGCCTGCGGCGACCGGCCTGACCGTGCGCGAACTGGCGACGCTCGGGCGCTATCCCTGGCATGGCGCGCTTGGCCGTTTCCGCGCCGAGGACAGGCAGCATGTCGAGGAGGCGCTGGCCCTGACCGATATGGAGGGTTTTGCCGACCGGCTGGTGGACGAATTGTCGGGCGGCGAGCGCCAGCGCGCCTGGCTCGCCATGCTGGTGGCGCAGAACGCCGGCGTCATGCTGCTCGACGAGCCGATCTCGGCACTCGACATCGCCCATCAGGTCGAGGTGCTCGGGCTGGTCAAGGAGCTCAGCCGCAAACGCGACCTATGTGTCGTCGTCGTGCTGCACGATCCCAACATGGCGGCGCGCTACTGCGACGAACTGATCGCGCTGAAGGACGGCAAGCTGCTGACGCGCGGCACGCCCGGCGAAATCATGCGCAGCGATGTGCTGAAAGGCATTTTCGGTGTGGAGATGGGCGTGTTCGCGCACCCCGTCACCGGCCAGCCTGTCGGCTATGTGCAGTGACAATATCTGATGCGGCGGCGGGAAATAAAAGGCGGCAGGCCGCTGTGAGAACAAGGAAGAAGCTGTTGTCGAGAACTGGTTTGTTGGCGGCGTTGGTCGCATCCGTCATCCTGTCGGCCGGCAGCGCGATGGCCCAGGAGCAACCCGCCGGTGCCGCGCCGGCGGTCGAAGCCTCCGCCGTGCCCGCAGCCCCAGCGCCGATTGCACCCGCACCCGCCGCACCGGCAGGCGCTCCGCCGGCCACAATGGCGCCTTCGCAGCCAGGCACGCAGCCGAATACGGCCGCGCCGGCCGAGACCGGACCTTCGACGGCGATGGAGATCACCTTGCCGCATGACCTGTCGCCATGGGGCATGTTCATGGCGGCCGATATCGTCGTCAAGGCAGTGATGATCGGGCTGGCCTTTGCCTCCCTCGTCACCTGGACGATATGGTTGGCCAAGTCGCTGGAGCTTCTCAGTGGCAAGCTGCGCATCCGTCGCGCCGTGCGGGCGATCGGCGGGGCCGCCACGCTGAAGCAGGCCAGCCGTACCCTCGACCGCAGCGGCGGCCCCGGCGCGCTGCTGGTGCGGGCGGCCGAGGAGGAGACCGCACTCTCGGCCGGCGCGCTCGATCATGTCTCGGGCGACGGCCTCAAGGAACGGGTCACGTCGCGCCTGTCGCGCATCGAGGCGGCGGCGGCGCGGCGCATGTCGCGCGGCACTGGCGTGCTGGCGACGATCGGCTCGACAGCGCCCTTCGTCGGCCTGTTCGGTACGGTCTGGGGCATCATGAACGCCTTCATCGGCATCTCGCAGGCGCAGACCACCAATCTCGCAGTGGTCGCGCCGGGCATCGCCGAGGCGCTGCTGGCCACCGCGATGGGTTTGGTCGCGGCAATACCGGCCGTCGTCATCTACAACGTCTTTGCCCGCTCGATAGCCGGCTATCGGCAGGTCCTCGCCGATGCCTCGGCCGGGGTCGAACGGCTGGTCAGCCGCGACCTCGACTTCCGTACCGTCGCGCCGGCAACGCCACTGGCGGCGGAGTAGCGCCATGGGAAGCAGAATCCGACAGACCATGGATGACGATCTCGAGGAAAGCCACGAGATCAACGTCACCCCGTTCATCGATGTCATCCTGGTGCTGTTGATCATCTTCATGGTCGCGGCACCGCTGGCCACGGTGGATGTCAATGTCGACCTGCCTGGTTCGACCGCAACGCCCGCGCCGAGGCCCGAGACACCGCTGTTCCTGACGCTGAAGGACGATCTGACGCTGGCGATCGGTAATGACAGCGTGCCGCGCCCGGCTTTCGCCACGACGCTGGACGCCAAGACCAAGGGCGACAAGCAGACACGCATCTTCCTGCGCGCCGACAAGGCGGTCGCCTATGGCGACCTGATGGAGGCGATGAACCTATTGCGCGGCGCCGGTTATCTGAAGATCGCGCTGGTCGGCCTGGAGACGGCTCCCGCGTCCAATTCTCCGGCGCCCGCAGCCACGGGTGCGCCGACGCCATGACGCAGGCGGTCGCTGTGCCCTCGGTCCAGTTGTCGCGCTTCGGTTGGCGCGACCTTGGCTTGTGGGCCGGTGCTGCCGCGCTGGTCCTTGGAGCCCATGTCGCGGTCGCCTATGCAGTGCAGAACCTCACAATGGTCACCGAAGCGGATGGCGGTCCCCCCCCCGCGCAGATGATCGAGATGGCACCGATGGTGGTGATGCCGGCCGTGGAAGAACAGGTCGCCGCGCTGGATGCGGTGACGCCAGATCAGACCGAACCGACACCGACGACCGAGCCGACACCTGAAGAACCGGTCGAAAAGGCGGAGCCGGTTGTCGAGCCGCCGGAAGCGGTCGCGCCAGACGAGACCCAACCCACCCAGACCGAAACGGCTGAAGAGGTCGATCAGCCGCCGCCGGACGAGGTCGTCCCGGATGTTGTCGAGGCTGTCACGCCAGACGTCGTCATTCCCTTGCCGCAGCCGAAACCGGTCGAAGCTGTCAAAGACAAGAAACCGGTCGCGGCCAAGGCGAAAAAGCCTGTCGAGAAGCCCAAGCCGCGGCCTAAGAAGGAGAAGGCGCCCCCGCCGAAGACGGCAACCGCCGCCAGCGCCGACGCACGGCCTGCGGCCAGGACCGCCGCGCCGAAGTCGGCGGAATCGACGTCTCGCTCCGGCGACTCCAGCAAATGGGACTCCCGTCTGGGCGCCTGGATCAAGCGGCACACGCGCTATCCCAGCTCTGCCAAGGCCCGACGCGTCGAAGGCAGGCCGTATGTCGCCTTCACGGTCGACTCGTCCGGCCGGGTCCTGTCCGCCAGGCTCTCTCGTTCCTCGGGGGATGCGGATCTGGACCGTGCGGCGCTCGCCGTGCTGCAAGGCGCCACGGTGCCGGCACCGCCACCGGAACTTGGTTCGCGTCTGAGCCGTACAGCGCCGTTCGTGTTCAGCCTGCGCAACTAGAGCATTCACCGTTTCACGGAAACGGCGAGCTGCTCTAACTCTTTGTTTTGACGCAATTCTCTAGGGAAAGCGCTACGCGCTTTTCCCGGGAAAACCGCTTCACACTTTTCCTAGAATTGCTCTAGAGCCGAACTTGATCGGGCCGGCCTGTCAATAGGCCAGTGACAGGCTCAGGGCCTCGACCTGTTCGAGATAGAATCGGCATTTCGTGCGCAAGGGCCCGAGGCCCGGGTCATCGGCGCCGTTGATCTCGACGGTCTGCATCATGAAGTCGAAATGGGCGTGGAAAGCGTCCACTGTACCCCAGAGACTGTCGGCCTGGCAGCTGTCGGCAATCGCCATCGAGACGAGTTGGCGGGCCTCGACCCGCGCGGCGTCAGGCGACGGCGGCCGCCTGGCGATCAAGACGTCGAGCCGGCTGAAAATGCTTTCCCTGGCATCGACGCTTCTGATGTTGGCTATCATGTTCATGTGCAGGTCCCCCTTGGCATTCCAGACGCGCAATAGGTTCCGGTCCGAAATTGAAAAACTGGTGATCAGAGCATTTTCAGCGGCGCCAATGAACGCGTCGCGTTTGGGCGGGCGACATGCATCAAGCTTGAGCGACCGACCGCCGGTCCTGCGGGCAGGATGCAATCAGGGCCGGGATGGCGGTTGCATCGGAGGGATGGCCCCTGATGATGTTGGCGACCTCGGCATCGGCCTGCTCGAACCAGTAGACCATGTCGGCGCGGCGCAGGTCCGTCGCGGCCTTCTTCAGCAAGGGCAGCAGGCTTTGCAACGCGCACAGTGTCTCCCACCGGTTTGGGGAGGTCGAGCCGGCCACCGCGCATGCGGCTGACGCTTGCATGTCGCTACGCTCTCCGTGGCTGGACGGCCCGAGTGTCTTTTGCCTGCGCCTTGGGGTGCAGCGGGTTGCCGCTGAGCTGCGCATGCCTGGCCGGCCGTGCGCCGCGAAGAACGTCGAAGGCCTCTGCATAGGCCATGCCGAGCAGATAGGAGATCATCGGAAAACGGCTGGCTTCGGCCATTTGCACGAGCTCATTGGTCATCGACGAAATATATTGAAGACTATCGATTTCCGACTGGCGTAAGGATTGATTTGGCACGTGCTGCTCCTGTCTCTGGTTATACCTAGGGAACGCGTTACTGGCCGCGATACACATAGTTGGTCGACTAATTGATGGATTGGCCCGCCGTCGAGGGATCTCTTTCCGGGGTCGAGAGGGTCAAGGCATAGATCGGTGCGTCGGTGAAACTGTCGAGACCAAGCAACCGCTTGATCGCGGAATGACTGAGCGCGGCTGTCGGACATGCCGACAGGCCATGGTTGGTCGCCGCCAGCATGATGTTCTGGCCGATATGGCCGGCCTCGATCAGCACGACACGATAGGCGTTGGCGTCCTCATATTTCCACATCGTGCGATCGAGCTTGGCGCAAAGCAGGACCAGGCACGGCATGGCGTTGGCCCACTCCTGTCCGCCGACCAGTTCGGAGATCTTCGGCAGATGGTTTGCGGAAATCCTGCCAAGGTCGTGATCCGCGGCGGAATAGTGATAGACACCGGGTTCGAGGCCATCGACGCCGAGCGCGACCACATAGGCCTCATAGGGATTTCGCGCGCCGCCTGAAGGGGTCATGCCGAGTGGCAGGGTGCCAACGCAATTGGCGGTCTCGCCGATGATGCCGAGCCCTGCAAACAGGCAATCGGAAAGCTGTTTGGCCGTGATGGTGGGTTGAGCCGCCGTGCGGTTGGTGCGGCGCCGCGCCATCAAGCTAAGAAGTTCATTGTCTTCCAGTGCATTCGGCAGCTGGATGGCGCCCGCGGAATTCTTGAGCATGAGGTTCGGCTGCGGCGTATGGCCGGCGCGTTCTATCTGCCGCTCTTCCGCTTGCTCGATGGTCATGTATTCGCTGTCCTGGACGCAGAAATGCATCAGCGCCGTCGGAAGCCCCCAACTCCATTGTCCTGAAAACTGTTCCTCCTGCTCGGCGAGAGGCGATCCGGCTGTGACCAGCGCGGAGAAATCGAGCAACTGGGGAACGACAGCCTTCAACTCGGACTTCGACCATCCATGGGCGCGGGCAATGTCCGCCGTCGATGCCCATTTGTCCCACGATGCGAGAAGGCCGACCATCTCGGGGCTGCATTCAAACACGCTTCTGGTCAGGAAGTTGCATGCCGTGACTTTGTTCGGTCCGGGGTAGAAAACAAGCGTTTTCGAAGAGCGCATTTTCATGAAGCTGGTTGCCATCTGCGGAGCCGAGGCGCCGACAAGCAAGACGCTCGTCGGCGCAGAACGGCTTCAGCGCTTGTTGTAGTGCATGCCCTGCGAAAAGAAGACGGTCTGTGTGCCGGCGGCAATCGTCAGCTTCGGAGCATTGGTCACTTTCTTGGCCATTTTCATCCCTTTCCTGACCCCGATTTGGGATCCGTTGAAAGACCCCCAGAACGGGATCCGCGTGAAGAAAGGTAAGGTCGGAAGAGTTAATGGTTTGTTAAAATTATAGTAAAACCACGAGCCTAAGACGGACCCGTGGATTATCTTTCCTGGCATTAAAGTGTAAAATATCGATTTTATTCAGATACAGAGTAGACAATCGTTGGCATACGCTTTATCGGCGTACGCTTATTCTTATTCGGCGTAAGACACGGCGATCCGAGGGGTTAGCCCAACCCATCCCGGGTGAGGCTGACAACCAGTTGATCGACGCCCGGATCGTCGAGATTGATGACATGCGCCATGCTGATGGCATCCCTTGGGTGGATGTTGGCGATGTCGCGCCGCATGATGACGGACACGAATGCCGGGCCGGCCTCCGTCAGTAGCATGGCCTTGCCCATCAGCACCGGTTCGGAGATGGGAGCCCATTGCACGGAGATCAGCGACGGCTCTCCGGTCTGGCGGCGATTGATGCCGCTGAAATAAATCCAGTTCAGCCGCGAGATCGCCACGCCATAGTGATTGCCGCGCGCCCGTGCCCAGGTCGATCCCCGGCGCTCCGACCATCCGGTGACCCTTCGGAAGGTGACCAGTTCGGCTTCGCGCCTCACGAAGGTCACCGAGCGCATCAGGAGGTCGAGGCGGCCTGGGATCGAGAAATAGGTGAAATAGGTGCCGCCCGCGATCGAAGGACTGGGAGGGCGGATCATCTGGTTGAACAGGCTCTCGGAAACCGGCGGCAGGCCACGCATCGCTGGCTCGGGTGCGCCGGGATCCTGGTACAGTTCGGCCTCGTCGATCCGAAAGTAATCGCATATCAGCTTGGCGGTGGCCTTGTTGGGAACGGTCTGCCCTTGCAGGTAGCGTTCGAACTGCGTGCGATTGATGTGCAGCTCACGGCATACCGCACTTACGGAGGCATGGTCCTTGCACAGCCGTCTAAGGTTTGCAGCGAGGTTCTCGCGAATTGACACGTCTTTGCTTCCGCAGGCGGATTTTTCATTTCGACTCGAAATCCATATAGCGTCTCCGGCCGCCCCAGCCGAAACGCCCTGGTCACAACGCACAGAAAAACTGATTTGGTGGCGTCAATTTAGTGGGGCGGTTTCCAAAAAAAACGGAAACAATCAGTGAGCGCTTCCGCCATAAGTCCAATTGACAAAAGTCTTACCGGATATCGCGAAAACAGGCGGTGCACCCGCGGCCTTTTAAGGCGCGCTGGCACAGCAAATGCCACCCGCGGGGGCAAGCCGGGACGAGCGTCGCGGACTGCATCTGGCGCGGAGAGTGGAGAATTATTCCACTGGTGGAGCTGAGGAGGATCGAACTCCTGACCTCGTCATTGCGAACGACGCGCTCTCCCAGCTGAGCTACAGCCCCGTCCAGCGGATGGGCGCATTTATCGGGCGCCGCGGTTTCCTGTCAAGGCGGAGGTTTGCCGAAATCCAGTGCCGTCAAGCGTCGAGTTGGCGCCGGCGGATAGCGGCCCTTGCCGGTTTTGTGTATTCGCGCCTTCGTTGGGGTGTCGGCGACATGCCGCCCTACAGGTCAGACCGAGCCGGTATTGGCGCCCCCCAGAAAGGCGGCCCTTGCCGGTTTCGCGTGCAATGGCTACATGTCGGCAACAATTGGAGACCGGCATGCTCGCCCTCATTCAAACAATCGTCATGGCGCTTGACCTCTACTGGTGGATCATCATCGCCTCGGCGATCTTTTCCTGGCTCTACGCCTTCAACGTCGTCAATTCGAAGAACCAGTTCGTCGGCAGCATCGGGAACATGCTCTACCGGCTGACCGAGCCGGCGTTGCGGCCGATCCGCCGCTTCATGCCGGACCTTGGCGGCATCGACATCTCGCCGATCATCCTGCTTCTGATCCTGTTCTTCCTGCGGCAGTTTCTGCTCACCACGGTGGCGCCTCTGATCCTGTGAGCAGGATGACCTTATGAGCACGCCGTTTCGCCTGCGCGAAAACGGCGCCGAGCTGTTTGTCCGGCTGACGCCAAAAGCTGCGCTGGACAGGCTCGAAGGCTTCGAGGCCACGGCGGACGGGCGAAGCCATCTGAAAGCGCGCGTCCGCGCCGTACCGGAAAACGGCAACGCCAATCATGCGCTCGAAAAGCTGCTGGCCAAGGCTCTGGGCGTGCCCGGGTCCGCTGTCTCGGTTGTCGCTGGCGGCACCGCGCGGCTGAAGACCGTGCGCATTGAAGGCGATCCGGCGACGTTGGCGAATAGCATCGAGGCGCTCGGCCATCAGTCCTGATGTCCTTGTCGGAGGGTTCAATCGCCCAATGGCAAACGCGGATCGTCGACTTTCAACGTGTTCACGCTCTGCTTGATGCGGCGCAGATTCTCCAGAACCCTTGGTCCGCGCGTCTCGGCGACCGAGGTGACGATCATGTCGACGATCGACAGCAGCGCATAGCGCGACGATGTCGGCTTGTAGATATTGCCGTCCTCGAGCGACTGGAAATGGATGACCGTGTCGGCGACCTTGGCGAGTGCGGAGTCCGGCGGGGTGATGGCGATCGTGGTGGCGCCATATTGCTGGGCGACCTGCACCGCATCGATGACCGATCGCGCATAGCCGGAGACAGAGAAGGCGATCAGCGTGGTGTCAGGGGTGGCGACGGCGGCGTACATGCGTTGCAACTGTCCGTCGATCTGCGCCAGCACCGACACGCCAAGCCTGAACAGCCGGTTCTGCATTTCGGTCGCCATCATGGACGAAATGCCACCGGAGCCGATGCACAGCACATTACCGGAAACAGCGATGCGTGCGGCGACGGCGACCAGCGTCGTCATGTCGAGGTTTTCGCTGGCGCGCTGGATGGCCGATATCGCCGCTTCGGTGATGGCGGAAGCGATGCGCTGTTCGCGGGCATCGCGGCTCAACGGTTCCGGCGACAGATACTGGCCGCCGATGGCGATGGCCTGCGCCAGATAGAACTTGAAGTCGCGCAGGCCCTCGCAGCCGAGATTGCGGCAGAACCGCGTCACCGTTGGCTCACTGACGCCGACGCGGGCGGCAATTTCCGAGATCGCTGCCTTGGAGACGAAATCGAGGTCTGCCAAGACGAAGCCGGCCAGCTTGCGATCCGACTTCGTTCCGTCCTGCGACATCAGCTGCAGGCGCGTGATGATGTCGGCCGGCGTCTTCATGCTGCTATTTTCATAGAGGCAGCCCCGTCGCCTTGTCGAACAGATGGATGTTGCCGGGATCGACCGAGACCGGGAGCAGGTCTCCCGGCCTGACCGGCACCCTGTCACGGAACACGGCACGTACCGTATCAGCACCGATAGCGCCGTAGACATGGGTTTCGGAGCCGGTGGGCTCGACGACATCCACCCTGATCGCCATCGCGTCGACAGCCTCGCCGATGACAAAATGCTCGGGCCGGATGCCAGCCTCCACCGCGCTGTCCGCCGGCACCTGTTTGCCGGCAAGCGCAAGCCGCCCGCCACCGGCCGATTCGAACCAGGTTTTCTCAAGCGCCGCCTTGAGCGAACCGGACACAAAGCTCATCGACGGCGAGCCGAGGAAGGAGGCGACGAACTTGTTGGCCGGCCTGTCATAGAGCTCCAGCGGCGCCCCGACCTGCTGGATCCTGCCGCGGTCCATCACGACGATGCGGTCGGCCATCGTCATGGCCTCGATCTGGTCGTGGGTGACGTAGACGATCGTCGATTTCAGGCGCTGGTGCAGCGCCTTGATCTCGACGCGCATCTGCACGCGCAATTGCGCGTCGAGGTTGGACAGTGGCTCGTCGAACAGGAACACCGACGGTTCGCGCACGATGGCGCGGCCCATGGCGACGCGCTGGCGCTGGCCGCCCGACAGCTGGCGGGGATAGCGGTCGAGATAGGAGAAGAGATTAAGGACGCCGGACGCCTTCTTGACCTTCTCATCGATCACCGTGCGCGTCTCGCCGCGGATCTTCGGGCCAAAGCCGATATTGTCTGATGCCTTCAGATGCGGAAACAGCGCATAGGACTGGAACACCATGGCGATGTTGCGCTGCTGCGGCGGCAGCGCGTTGGCGCACACGCCGCCGATCAACAGGTCGCCGGAGGTGATCGTCTCCAGGCCGGCCAGCATGCGCAGCAAGGTCGACTTGCCGCAGCCGGACGGGCCGACCAGGACGACGAACTCGCCGCTCTTGATATCGAGGCTGATGTTCTCGAGGATCTTGTGCTGCCCGAAGGATTTCGACAGGCCGCGGAACTCGACGTCGGTCATGCTCACGCTCCCAATATGTCGTCGATGAAGGGCAGGCAACCGGCGGTCAGCCCCGCGTCCACGGGCATCACCACGCCTGTTATTCCCGATGCGCGATCGGACGCAAGGAAGGCGACGGCTTCCGCCACTTCCGCGGCGTTGACGATGCGGCCGAGCGGATAGAGCCGCTGCAATTTGCCGAGGATTTCGGGATCCTTGGCAAGGCGATGGTCCCAGGCGGCGGTCCGGATCGATCCGGGGCAGACGACATTGGCGCGCAGGCCGCTGCGGCCGAGCTCGACGGCGATCGCCTTGGCATAGGCGTTGATGCCGGCCTTGGCGGCGGCATAGGCGGGATTGCCGAAATGCGCGATGGCGTTGACCGACGAGATGAAGACGATGCTGCCTGAGCCGCGGCCTGCCATCACCTTGACCAGCGGGTCGGCGAAGTTCATCACGCCGGTCAGGTTGAGGTCGAGTTCCTGCTCTATTCTGTCGGGATCGAGTGCTGAAATCGTCTCGGCGCGCGTCCAGCCGGCATTGTTGACGAGAATGTCGGGCACGCCATCCCGGTCGAGGATCGCGGCGACCGCCGTGGCTATCGATGCCTTGTCGAGAAGATCGAAGACGTGGCGGGAGGCAAGGTGCGGACTGTTCAGCGCCTCGCTTGACTGATCGCAACCGACGACCCTGGCGCCTCTTTGCGCCATCAGCGCCACGATGGCCGTGCCGAGGCCGCCGCCGGCACCCGTCACCACGACGGTCTTGCCCTCGAACTCGGCCCTGCCTTCGAACTTGGCCCTGCCTTCGAACTCGGCCCTGCCTTCGAACTCGGATTGCGAAACCACCGTGCGTCATCCTCCGGGAGTTCTGACAGATCGCATAAGGCCTAGGCCTGTAAATGTAATTAAGCAACAGGATAATCTTCTTGCAAGCCTTCAAATCATCGATAATGTAGGAAAGTCACATAAATCTTCTGCTCCGGCACGAAGAAGCGCGCAGGCGCAAAATCAAATGGGAGAGATCAAATGAGCCTTGCAAAATGGACTGTCGGCCTGATGGCCGGAATGAGCATGCTGGCAATTGCGGCGCAGGCGGATGCGGGCGAGGTGCGGGTCACCGTGGCCGAGTACAGCGCCAAGACTGCTCCCTATTTCGCCGACGTCAAGAAGGAATTCGAGGCGGCGAACCCCGGCATCACTGTCAAGTTCGAGGTGGTGCCATGGGACGTGCTGCTACAGAAGCTGACCACCGACATCACCGCCGGCACCAATGCCGATCTGTCGATCATCGGCACGCGCTGGCTGATCGACTTCGTCCAGCAGGATGTCGCCGAGCCTCTCGACAGCTACATCAAGCCTGACTTCAAGGACCGCTTCATCGACACCTTCCTGTCGCCCTCGATCATGGACGGCAAGACCTACGGCCTGCCGATCGCGGCCTCGGCGCGCGCCATGTACTACAACAAGGAGCTGTTCGAGAAGGCCGGCATCGCCAATCCGCCGGCAACCTGGACCGAATTGCAGGAAGACGCGCGCAAGATCAAGGCGCTGGGGTCCGGCACGTTCGGTTTCGGCCTGCAGGGCAAGGAGATCGAGACCGACGTCTACTACTACTATGCGATGTGGTCGCAGGGCACCGAGATCCTCAACAAGGACGGCACCTCCGGCCTGAGCACACCAGGCGCGCTTGAAGCCGCCAAGCTCTACAAGTCGATGATCGACGAAGGCCTGACGGAGCCCGGCGTCACCTCCAACAACCGCGAGGATGTGCAGAACCTGTTCAAGCAGGGCAAGGTCGGCATGATGATCACCGCACCCTTCCTGTCCAACCAGATCAAGGACGAGGCGCCCAACCTGAAATACGGCGTGGCGGCCATTCCGGCTGGTCCGACCGGCGCGCGCGGTACCTATGGCGTCACCGATTCCATCATCATGTTCAAGAACTCCAAGAACAAGGACGAGGCCTGGAAGCTGCTCGACTTCCTGTTCACCACGGAGCAGCGCGCCAAGTTCACACAGGGCGAAGGCTTCCTGCCGGTGAACAAGGAAGAGGCCAAGATGGACTACTATGTCAACAATGCCGATCTGGCAGCGTTCACCGCGCTCCTGCCCGACGCCCGCTTCGCGCCGGTCATTCCGGGCTGGGAAGAAGTCGCCCAGATCACGTCGGACGCCATGCAGAAGATCTATCTCGGCGGCGACCCCGAGGCGGGCTTGAAGGACGCAGCCGCCAAGGCCAACACCGTGCTGAAGAAATAGGGCGTATCTCCCTGCGCCCGTGGCGCGCTCCGCTCAGGCGGGCGCGCCACATCTTGCAGACATTGAGCAGAAGGACAGTTCGTCGATGTCAGCGCCACCCCAGCCAGGTTCCTTTCCTCTCCCTCCGGAGGGGGGAGAGGTGGCTCGGCGAAGCCGAGACGGAGTGGGGGAACCACCTGGCAACCGCCGCGTACGGACATAGGAAGGGCACTAGGCGCAAGCATCGCCTCGCCTTGCGTCTAAAGGTCGACCCCCACTCCGTCGAGCTTCGCTCGACACCTCTCCCCCGATCGACGGGGGAGAGGAAGGACCCCTTTCCGCAACTGCTGCGGAGGACGGGCAGGCAGGTGAGGGGCGCGCCGACGGTTACAAGGAATCCTGAAGCGGTGCCTTGAGAAGAACGAGGCGGGTTAAGTCAATCTCTTAAGCCAGCGCAATCCAATCTCCACCCGCAACACGGTATAAAGCCAGCAGATGCAAAATCGCTTCTTGCCCTATCTCCTGACCTTGCCCAGCCTGTTTCTGGCGGCGGTGGTCATCTTCTGGCCGGTCTGGGACCTGATCCAGATCTCGACGCATGAGGTCAGCCGCTTCGGCCAGCTTCGCGACTTCAACGACTTCGCCAATTTCGCGGCACTCGCTGCCGATCCCGATTTCACGGCCGCGCTCTGGCGCACCGGCCAATGGACGGTGATGGTGGTCGGCGGTGCGCTTCTCTTGTCGATCCCGGTGGCGATGATCCTCAACACCGATTTCTATGGCCGCGGCATCGCCCGCGTCATCATCATGCTGCCCTGGGCGGTGTCGCTGACCATGACCGCGGTGGTCTGGCGCTGGGCGCTGAGCGGCGAAAGCGGCATGCTGAATTCCGCGCTGATCGGCCTCGGTCTCATCGACCACAACATCCAGTGGCTGGCGAGTGCCGAGACCGCTTTCCCGATGCAGGTGCTGATAGGCATCCTGGTGACGGTGCCGTTCACGACGACGATCTTTCTCGGCGGGCTGTCGTCGATTCCGGACGATCTCTACGAGGCGGCGGCGCTCGAAGGGGCGACGCCGCTGCAGCAGTTCCGCGAAATCACCTTTCCGCTCCTTAAACCGTTCATCAACATCGCCATCGTGCTCAACACCATCTATGTCTTCAATTCCTTCCCGATCATCTGGGTGATGACGCAAGGCGGGCCGGCCAATTCGACCGACATCCTGGTCACCCATCTCTACAAGCTGGCCTTCCGCATCGGCAAGTTGGGCGAAGCATCGGCGGTGTCGCTGGTGATGTTCGCCATATTGCTGGTCTTCACCATGATCTATGTGCGGCTGGCGATGCGGGAGCAACGCGCATGACGAGCAAGCTCAAGCGCTCCGTCATCGCGTGGCTGCTGCTGGCGCCGCTGATCGTGGTGACGCTCTTTCCCTTCGCCGTGATGTTCCTGACCGCGGTCAAGCCGAGGCCGGAAGTGCTGTCGCCGACCTGGTGGCCGAGCGAATTCCGCTGGTCGAATTTCTCCGACATGTGGGTGGCGACCGGCTTTGGCCAGGCGTTGCTCAATTCGCTCTACGTGTCTGTGATCGCCACCGTCGGCGCCATCCTGATCTCGGTTCCGGCGGCCTACGCAATGTCGCGCTTCCGCTTTGCCGGCTACGGCGCCTTGCGCCAGTTCCTGCTGATTTCGCAGATGATCTCGCCGATCGTGCTGGTGCTTGGCCTGTTCCGGCTGATGGCGGCCTGGGGCCTGGTCGAGAGCACGACGGCGCTCGGCTTCATCTACATGGCCTTCAACGTCGCCTTCACGGTGTGGATGCTGCAGAGCTATTTCGACACCATTCCGCGCGATCTCGAGGAGGCGGCCTGGATGGAAGGCGCCGGCCGCTGGCTGACCTTGCGCAAGGTGTTCCTGCCGCTCTGCCTGCCGGCGATCGCGGTGACGGCGATCTTCACCTTCATCAATGCCTGGAACGAATTCGTCGTGGCGCTCACCATGCTGCGCAGCCAGGAAAGCTACACGCTGCCGATCCAGGTGTTCTCGCTGGTCGCTGGCCGCTACACCATCGAATGGCACCACGTCATGGCCGCGACGTTGCTGGCGACCTTGCCGGTGGCCATCCTGTTCATCTGGCTGCAGCGCTACCTCGTTCGCGGGCTGGCGCTCGGGGCGGTCAAATAGCGCCTATTCACGGACGGAGCTTTCATGCGCATCTTCACCGCCTCGCTGGCGACAGAAACCAACACCTTCTCGCCGGTGCCGACCGACAGGGCTTCGTTTGAGATGGCCTTCTATGCCGGCCCCGGCAAGCATCCGGAAACACCGACGCTGTGCTCCTCGCCGATGGTGGCGCTTCGCCGGCGTGCAGTGGCCGAAGGCCTTGATGTCATCGAGGGCACCGCCACCTGGGCGGAGCCGGGCGGCCTGGTGCAGCGGCAGACCTATGAGGCTCTGCGCGACGAGATCCTTGGCCAGCTCGAGGCCGCGCTGCCGGTCGATGCTGTCATCCTCGGCCTGCATGGCGCCATGGTGGCGCAAGGCTATGACGACTGCGAAGGCGACCTGCTCGAACGGGTTCGCGCAATGGTCGGGCCGGAGGTGGTGATCGCCGTGGAACTCGATCCGCACAGCCATCTGACACCGAAGCGCGTGGCGGCCTCCGACATCCTCGCCTACTTCCTCGAATTTCCGCACACCGATTTCTATGAGCGCGGCGAACACGTCGTCGAGCTTGGGCTTGCGGCGGCGAGGGGTGAGATCAAGCCGGTCATCTCGACCTTCGATTGCCGCATGATCCAGGTCCTGCCGACCAGCCGCGAGCCGATGCGCTCTTTCGTCGACCGGATCAAGGCGCTGCACGGCAAGGACGGCGTGCTGTCGGTCTCCGTCATCCACGGCTTCATGGCGGCCGACGTGGCCGAGATGGGCACGCGCATCCTGGTCGTCACCGACAATGACAAGGCCAAGGGCGACGCGCTGGCGGAACGGCTCGGGCGGGAACTCTATGCGCTGCGGGAAAAGACGGCGATGACGATGCTGAGCGCCACCGACGGCATCGACCGAGCCTTGGCCGTGCGCGGCAAGAATCCGGGCAAGCCGGTGGTCATCGCCGACATCTGGGACAATCCCGGCGGCGGCGTTCCCGGCGACGGCACCTTCGTGCTGCGCCAGATACTGGCGCGTAGCCTGGACAAATTCGCCGTGGCGACGATCTGGGATCCGATCGCCGTCACCTTCTGCCTGGCGGCGGGCGAAGGCGCGGTCATCGATCTGCGCTTCGGCGGCAAGGCCGGGCCGCAGGCCGGCGAGCCGATCGATGCGCGCGTGCGCGTGCTGAAGGCGGTTCCGGAGGGTTGGCAGAGTTTCGGGCCAAGCCGGGTGACGCTCGGGCCGACGGCGCTGGTCCGCCTCGAAGGCACCGAGGTAGACATCATCCTCAACACCAATCGCACGCAGACCTTCGAGCCGGATATCTTTTCCAACATCGGCGTCGATCCGCTGGCCAAGGACGTGCTGCTGATCAAGTCGACCAACCATTTCTACGCCGGCTTCGAGCCGATCGCCGCCGAGATCATCTATGTCTCGGCGCCAAGTTCATATCCCAGCAATCCGGCGGTGACCGATTACAAGAAGCTGACGCGGCCAGTGTGGCCAAGGGTGGCTGACCCTTGGAAGGATGCTGGTAATCTCCCCCCTTGAGGGGGAGATGTCGCCGAAGGCGACAGAGGGGTCGTCTCTCGTGAAGCGCCAACCTTCTTCTGCCGCGGGAGGTCGAGCCCGGTCGGACCGACCCCCTCTGGCCGCTTCGCGGCCATCTCCCCCTCGAGGGGGGAGATTATTCGGTGCTATACCAGCCCGCGCTTGACCATCATCGCTTCCGGCGACGGCATCTTGCCGCGAAACGCCGTGTAAAGCTCCTCCGGATCCTTCGAACCACCGGCGGCGTAGATGTTCTTGCGCAGCCGTTCGGCGAGCGCCGGGTTGAAGGGGTCGCCGGTCTCCTCGAAGGCGGCGAAAGCGTCGGCATCGAGCACTTCCGACCACATGTAGGAATAATAGCCGGCCGAATAGCCTTCGCCGGAGAAGACGTGGCCGAAATGCGGGGTGCGATGGCGCATCGCGATGGTATCCGGCATGTCAAGCTTCTCAAGCGTTTCGGTTTCGAAACGAAGCGGCTCCTGCGGTGCATCAGGCCGCGCATGATAGGCCATGTCCATCAAGGCAGAGGCCGTGAATTCCACAGTTGCAAAGCCGGCGCCAAACGTGCGTGCGGCCAGCATCTTGTCGAGCAGCGCCTTGGGCATCGGCTTGCCGGTCTTCACATGCAAAGCGTGTTTTTCCAGCACTGCCGGCACGGTCAGCCAGTGCTCATAGAGCTGCGAGGGCAGTTCGACGAAATCGCGACTGACCGAGGTGCCCGAAACCGAGGGCCAGGTGACGTCGGTCAGCATGCCGTGCAGTGCATGGCCGAATTCGTGGAACAGCGTTTTCGCCTCGTCCACCGACAGCAGCGCCGGCTCGCCGGCTGGCGGCTTGGCGAAGTTCATGATGTTGTAGATGACCGGGCTCGCACCGCGACCGAGCCTGTAGCCGGATTGCAGCGCGCTCATCCAGGCGCCTGAGCGCTTTGACGGCCGGGCGAAATAATCGGCGAGGAACAGACCGCGTTCGCTGCCGTCGGCATTTTTCACCACGAAGACGCGGGCGTCGGGGTGCCAGGCCGCGATCCCCTTCTTCTCCTCGAAGGTGACGCCGAACAGCCGTGTCGCCACGTCGAAGCAAGCGTCGATGATGCGGTCGAGCTGCAGATAGGGTTTCAGTTCCGCCTCGTCGAAGGCGAATTTTTCCGCGCGCAGTTTTTCCTGGTAGAAGCGCCAGTCCCAGGCAGCGAATTTTTCGTTGCTGCCGGCCTCCGTCGCCAACCGTTGCAATTCGATCTGGTCGCTTGCTGCCTTCTCAAGCGCTTTTTCCCACACCGGATCGAGCAGCGCGTGTACGGCCTTCGGCGTCTTGGCCATGGTGTCATCGAGCTTCAGCGCGGCGAAGGAGGCGTAGCCGAGCAGCTTTGCCTTCTCGGCGCGCAGGCGCAGCATGTCGCGCACCACGTTCGTGTTGTCGGTGGCGCCGCCATTCTGCCCGCGCATGGTGAAGGCGCGGAAGGCGATCTCGCGCAGATCGCGGCGTTCGGAGAAGGTCGAGAACGGCTCATAGATCGAGCGCGACAGGGTGACGGCATAGCGGCCCTTCTGGCCACGCATTTCGGCGGCCTCGGCCATGGAGCTTTTCACGAAGTCCGGCAGGCCGGCAAGGTCGGCGTCATCGAGGAACAGCGCCCAGTCGCGCTCGTCGGCCAGAACGTTCTGGCCGAAAGCCGTGCCGAGCGAGGACAATTCCTCGCTGATGCGTGCCAGCCGTTTCTTGCCGTCGGCGTCGAGCTTAGCGCCGGAACGGACGAAGCCCTTCCAGGTCTTTTCCAGCACCCGCAGGGTCTCTGCGTCGAGCTTCAGGCTCTCGCGGCGCTGGTAGAGATCGTCGATGCGGGCAAACAGCCGCTCATTCATCGAAATCGCCGAGAAATGTCTGGACATTTTCGGCGAGATGTCGCGCTCCAGCGCCTGGATCGTCTCGTTGGTGTAGGCGCCGGCGCGGCACCAGAAGATCGACGAGACGCGGTCGAGCGCTTCGCCGCCGAGTTCCAGCGCGGCAAGCGTGTTCTCGATGGTCGGCGCATCCTTGCAGCCGGCGATCGCCTCGATCTCGGCCTCGTGCGCCTTCAGCGCCGCGTCGAAGACCGGGGAGAAGTCGCCGTCGCCAATGCGCGTGAAATCGGGCAGGCCGAGCGGCCCTTGCCACGCGGTCAGCGGATGGGCGGCGAGGTCGACGGCTTTCGTGGAAGGCATGGACAGTCTTTCGCTGGTGAGGGCAGGCAGGTGGGTGGTACCCGATGTAGGGCGCGGCTGGCGGGCCCGCAATATGCGGATTTGGCCGATATCGGCCTCAGAAGCCGTCGCAGTTCTCGGCGATCGTGGCTTGCGAACTGGCGGTGATGCGGTTGTCGCTTACCGCGAAGGTTTCGTGCATCAGCATGTCGTTGTTGGGGAAATCGTAGCAGGCGACCACCGTGGTGACGCCGCCTTCGCTTTTCTCGACCCTGTGCCGGATTGCCGCACCGGCAACCGCACCTTTCCACTCGTCTATCGAAGCGATGAATTCCTGCTTGCTTTGCACGATGCCGAGGTCGTCCAGCTTGATGTGGACATCGTCGGCGAGCAGGTCGGACAGCTCGGTGCGGTCGGCGACCAGCAGCGCCGAATACCAGCGGCTGATGAGGGCACGATCATCGGCGCGGGCGGCAATAATCGCTACCAGCAGCGCGGCCGCCGTCAAAACGATCGACCTGATGTTCACCACCTTGCGCGCCGCTGTGTTCATCCCAGCTCCGGCCGTTCGAAATCGCCGGTCTCCTTGTTCATCGTCCAGAGTTCGCCGGTCGAGATGTCGAACCAGGCCCCATGCAGCGACAGTCGCCCCTTGCCCTCGAGAATCGAGACGCAGGGAAAGGTTCTGAGGTTGGCGATGGAATAGCGGATCGAGATGCGCTCCAGCGCGGTCTGGCGCTCCGACGCGGTCATGAAGGTGCTGGAGGAGACGGTTTCGGCCGCCGGCGCGATCAGGCTCATCCACTTGCCGATGAAGTCGCCCGGCGACAGCGGCGCGGAGTTGGTGTCGAGCGCTGCACGGATGCCGCCGCAGCGGCCATGGCCCATGACGACGATGTTCTTGACCTTGAGGCTCTGCACGGCGAATTCAAGCGCCGCCGAGGTCGAATGGAACTCGCCGTCGGGAGCATAGGGCGGCACCAGATTGCCGACATTGCGCAGCACGAAGAGTTCGCCGGGCCCGGCGTCGAAGATCGCCTCGGGCGCCGAACGCGAATCGCAGCACGCGACGATCATCGTCTCCGGCGCCTGGCCTTCCCGAGCGAGATCGCGATAGCGCCCGCTCTCTGTGAGATAGCGGCCATTCATGAAATTGCGGTAGCCGGCGAGAAGATGTTCAGGGAGATGGGACATGGGCGGCGTCTGGAGCCTTTCCGGGTTGGATGCGGCAGCTCGTTGCGGTCTAGAGAGGCTCTAGCGGCAAAAGCCGGTCGCGAGCAATGCAGAATTATGAGGGCTGGCTAGAAATGCCATGCATCGAGCGCAACCTTGGCCAACAGCGTTACGCCCAGATGGCGACAGGAATGCCAAAGCTGTCGCGGCCCGGCGGGTCGGGCAGCGGCCGTGCCTCACCGCTGGCGATGCGACCGGCGATCAGCATCATTGCGGCCGCGTCGAGGAAATCATCGGCTGCTGCGCCGCGCGGTGGCGGCTGGTCGAGAAAGCCCGTCTCATAGCCATGCCGGCAAAGCAGAGCCTTGCGTTCCGCCATGCCGGCCGGATTGATGCTGCCCTTGATCTTCTTCGGCAGTTGCATGGCCTGATCGCCGTTCAAGCGGCAGAAAGCGACTTCCGGATGCGATTCGTAGACGCGGCCGCGCAGATCGGGTCGCGCGATCAGCAGGGCGTCGATCTCGCGAATCTTGGCAAAAATGCCGAAGGCCTGGATCGAGACGCCACGCGGCGGGTCGGATGTGGTCATGGCCACTTCGCTTGCGCGGATGTGAGCGGCATACCAGGCTTCAATGGTGGTGAAGTCGCCGGTATCGGCATAGAGCGCGGCGCGGGAGGGGATCGAGAAGACGCTGGATTGGCGTGCCCCGAGCAGCGGCCGCACCAGCGCTTCGGGGCCGCGACCGCCCTTGCCCGACAACTCGGGCAGGCCGATCGGCATGTCGACAGCGATGACAGTATCTGTGGGAAGCGATGCGAGCAGGGCAGTGAAGGTTGCAAAGACACCGACCGACGGTGCCATGCCAGAAGCGCGCCGGACGGCGATCCAGCCGGCCTTGCAGCCGTCGACGCCGACAAGCACGGCCTCAGTCGACGTCACGCCCGGCGGCCCCGCCCCGGATGCGTGAGGTGGCGAAGCTGGACCATCGCCATCGGATGCGACAGGCTCTGCGCATCGGTTTCGAGCTGCAGTTCGTCGCCGCCGCGCTTGGCGGTGCGCGCCAGGATCTCGTAGACCGCCGCCGTCGTCGATTGCAGCGCCTTGATCGGCGGCTGGCCGGACAGGATGCGTGCCAGATAGACGGCCGCCGTCAGGTCGCCCAGGCCATTCGGCGGCTTGTCGATCAGGCGATGTTCGGCGAGCAGCGCCTGGCTGCTATCGAGCAGCAGATTGCCGGTGCCGCCCATCATCATCGACGGCGCCGAGGTGACCAGCATGGTCGATGGTCCGGCGTGGAGCGCTGCCGCGATCGCCGATTTCAGGTCGGGCAACGCGGCGCCGGCCATCCATTCCAGTTCGTAGCGGTTGGGGGTGGCTATGTCGGCGATCGGCATCAGCCGGTCGCGCATGGCGATGGCGGTGGGCTCGGGCACGTAGAGGCCGCCCGAATCACCCATCACCGGATCGCAGATATAGACGGCGCCGGGCGTCCTTGCTTTCACCGCGGCGACCAGCGAGGCGACGGCCTCGGCCTGGCCGGCCTCGCCGAGATAGCCGGACAACACGGCGCCGACCTCACCCAGCCATGGTGCCCGCTCGAGATCGGCCATCAGCGCCTTGAACTGGTCGAGCGGCGGCACGATGCGCGTTGCCCGTCCATGGCCGGGATGCCAGGGCAGGATGACGGTCGGCACCGCCCAGACAGGGAAACCCAGGGTCTCCAGCGCAAAGACGGCGGCACGGTTGCCGACCGAGCCGCGCGCGACATGGCTGGAAATGACGATGACCGCACGCGGCGCGTCGGTTTGTTCGGCGCTCATTGTCGTTTGATTCCTAACTGCCCCGGATGACGTAAAGCACGAGCCAGACCATCAGGCCCAGCGCCAGCAGCAGGCCGAGCGTGCGGCCAAAGCGGGTGCCCCAGACCTCGATCGGATCGGCACGATCGGCATCGGCCGCCGTGACGTGATCGTGCATGCCTTTCGCGGCCCGCGATATAAACGAGTTGCCGGCCGGATCCGTCTCGTGCGCAATGCGCTCGAGGATACGGCGCGATTCCTTCTCGCTGTCCTGGCGCTCCGCCATGATGATGTCCCGTTTTGCAGGACCTTATCGCGTTCGTACGGCCAATCACAGAGCCTTGCAGCGGCATTGGGCATGCCAGGCGAGGGCTGCCGGCCCGGGCGGTTTTCTTGCGCGCTGATTGTGGTAATGCTTCGCGTGCAACTTCTACCGAGGGACCCCATCATGTTTGCCCAGCGCCTTGCCTCGCCGTCCACGTTCCGCACGCTGCCCGCCTTCCTGATGATGGCGATCGTGCTGCCGCTGCTTGCCGGCTGCGGCTACAACACCATCCCCACAGCGGAAGAAAACGCCAGGGCGGCATGGAGCGAGGTGCTGAACCAGTATCAGCGCCGCGCCGACCTCATCCCCAACCTGGTCGAGACGGTGAAGGGTTATGCCTCGCACGAAAAGGATACGCTCGACGCGGTGGTCGAGGCACGCGCCAAGGCAACGCAGATCACGGTAACACCGGAAACGCTGAAGGATCCCGAAGCCCTCAAGAAGTTTCAGGATGCCCAGGCGGGGCTGACCAGCGCGCTGTCGCGGCTGATCGCGGTCTCGGAGGCCTATCCCGACCTCAAGGCCAATCAGAATTTCCTGGCGCTGCAAGCCCAGCTCGAAGGCACCGAGAACCGCATCGCGGTGTCGCGGCGCGACTACATCCAGGCGGTCAGGGACTACAATCTGACGCTGAGGACCTTTCCCTCGGTGCTGTGGGCGACCTTCTGGTTCCGCGGCAACGAGCCCTTTGCCAATTTCACCGTCGCCGAAGACAAGATGCAGCCGCCGAAGGTCGATTTCGGCACGAAGCAGGGCGGGTGAAGGACGCATGGTGAGCTTGGTCATTGTCGACCTTGTGTTCCTTCACACCCCCCTCTGTCCTGCCGGACATCTCCCCCGCAAGGGGGGAGATCGGCTGCTTTGGCGGATTGGCCAATTTTCAACATCACAGGAAAAGAGCCGTCAGTGAAGACAGCCAATCTCCCCCCTTGCGGGGGAGATGTCCGGCAGGACAGAGGGGGGTGCCAAGAAACGCCAGCCTGACATTCTTGGCTGTCATTCTCAGCTTCCTCTTCCTGCCACTCGCCATCGCCGCCGATCTCCCCGTCCTGACCGGCCGTGTCGTCGACAATGCCGGCATCCTCGATGCCGCGACCAAGGCGGCGCTGACGCGGAAGCTCGCCGACTTCGAGACAAAAGGCTCCGACCAGATCGTCGTCGCGACGATCCCGAGCCTCGACGGCGAGGAGATCGAGCCTTACGCCAACCGGCTGTTCCGCTTCTGGAAGCTCGGCCAGGCGAAGGAAAACAACGGCGTGCTGCTGCTGGTGGCCCCGAACGACCGCAAGATGCGCATCGAAGTCGGTTATGGGCTGGAAGGTACGCTGACCGACCTGCATACCAAGCTGATCATCGAAAACGACATGGTGCCGGCCTTCCGCGCCGGCGATTTCTCCGGCGGTATCAGCAAGGCCGTCGATGATATGGTTATGGTGCTGGAAGGCAATCCGGAGGAGTTGGAGGCGCGCGGCGAACGCAACCAGCAGGCGCCTTTCGAGTCCGACGACCTGTTCTTCGCCGTCTTCATCAGCATCTGGGCGATCATCTTCTTCGGCAGCATCGCGGTTTCCGTGCTGCCGCCGATCTTCGGCCAGAAGCTCGGTCCCGGCCGCTACCGCTGGCTCGGCATGACCTTCGAGCCAAGCCGGCGATCCTCCCGTGGTGGCTGGTCGTCGGGAAGTTCCAGCGGCGGCTGGTCTTCGGGGTCAAGCAGCGGTGGAGGCTTTTCCGGCGGCGGCGGTTCGTCCGGCGGCGGCGGCTCGTCGGGAAGCTGGTGATGGCATGACGATACCCAGCATCGGCCTGTCGAAACGCGACCGCCTCGCCTCGGCCGTCCTGATTGCCGCGGTCGTGCTGTTCTCCTGTGTCATGGCCCACGCGGCCGACCTGCCGGCGCTGACCGGCCGTGTCGTCGACAATGCCGGCATCATCGATGCCGCGACCAAGGCGGCGCTGACGCGGAAGCTTGCCGACTTCGAGACAAAAGGTTCCGATCAGATCGTCGTCGCGACGATCCCCAGCCTCGATGGCGAGGAGATCGAGCCCTACGCCAACCGCCTGTTCCGCTTCTGGAAACTTGGCCAGGCGGGCGAGAACAATGGCGTGCTCCTGCTGGTTGCCCCGAACGACCGCAAGATGCGCATCGAGGTCGGTTATGGGCTGGAAGGTACGCTGACCGACCTGCACACCAAGCTGATCATCGAAAACGACATGGTGCCGGCCTTCCGCGCCGGGGACTTCTCCGGCGGCATCAGCAAAGCCGTCGATGACATGGTCATGGTACTGGAGGGCAATCCCGAAGAACTGGAAGCGCGAGGCAAGCGCAATCCCGCCGATGGCGGCACGCCCATCGATCCGATCGTTGCCGTGTTCCTGATCCTGTGGGCAACGATGTTTTTCGGCGGGTTGGCGATGGCGTTCCTGCCGCCGATGTTCGGCACGAAGCTGTCGCCGGGCGTGTACAGATGGCTGGGCATGACGTTTCGTTACGGCCGTGGGCCGAGCGGGTACTCGGGCAGCAGCGGCTGGACAACGGGTTCGTCTTCGGGCGGCTGGTCGTCGGGCAGCTCCGGTGGTGGTTGGTCTTCGGGATCAAGCGGCGGTGGCGGGTTTTCCGGTGGCGGCGGCTCATCGGGTGGTGGCGGTTCTTCAGGAAGCTGGTGAGACATATCATGGCAACACGACCAATCAGCCCGCAGGATCATGAGCGCATCGCAACCGCGATCCGCGGCGCCGAGGAGGAAACCGACGGCGAGATCTACTGCGTCGTGGCCCATGCCAGCGACGGCTATTTCTTCCCGGCCGCCTTCATGGCGACCGTGTGCATGCTGATCGTCAGCCTGGCGGTCGGCTACGGTCTGGAGGCCTGGTGGCTGTCGATCCGGCTGCCGCATTTCGTCCTCGCCCAGCTCCTGGCGCTTGCCTGCGTGCTGGCCTTGTTGTGGGCGCTGCCCGGCCTGCGCATCCATCTGGTGCCGAGGCGGCTGCGCTACCAGGCGGCGCACGCCAACGCGGTCAAGCAGTTCCTTGCCCGCAACGTCCACCGCACCACGGCGCGCACCGGCGTGCTGGTCTTCGTCTCGATCGCCGAGCGCTATGCCGAAGTGGTCGCCGATTCGGGCATCGACGCCAAGGTCGGCCAGCATGTCTGGGACGGTGTCGTGCGCGACTTGACCGCGCATGCCGGCGACGACCGGCTTGCCGACGGCTTCGTCAAGGCGATCGAGCAGGTGGGTGCGGTACTGGCCGAGCATTTCCCGGTCACAGTGGGCGACAGCAACGAACTCGACGACCATTTGGTCGAAATCTGAGTCCTTCCAGTGAAGCTTCGAGGGCCCTGTCTTAGGTGGTGACCGCCTGTGAGAAAGCAGCCGGCGGGCCGCCGGGACTCTTGCAATCGGGCGATGCGGGTTTATGGTTAACAAATCATGAATACGCTGACGATCGACATCCGGAAAGCCGACCCGCGCGATGCCAGTGCCATCGCCGAGGTGCATCTGGAGGCCTGGCGCGGCGCCTATTCCGGCATCATTCCGCACCGTACCCTGACATCGATGATCAACCGCCGCGGCACCGACTGGTGGGCGAATGCGATTCGCCGCGCCGCCACCGTCCTGGTGGTCGAGATCGGCGGCAAGATCGCCGGCTATGCGACGATCGGCAAGAACCGCGCCCGCGAATTGCGCCAGCAAGGCGAAATCTACGAATTGTACCTGCGCCCGGAATATCAGGGCATCGGGCTCGGCAGCCGCCTGTTCGCGGCAGCCAGGGCGCGTCTGGCCGATCACGGGTTGAAAGGCATGGTGGTGTGGGCGCTGGAGGACAACCAGAACGCGCTTGCCTTCTATGCCGGCGCCGGCGGCCGCGACGTTGCGGAAGGCGTCGAGATATTCGAGCAGAAGGCGCTCAAGAAGGTCGCTTTCGTCTGGGAATGACAGCCCGGCTTTTCGGCCGCCCGCCTCTTCCGATCGCACCCAGCACCATTCGCCGCATTGCACCATGGCGCGCCGCCCGCTATCGATCGTCCATCGAGAGAGGGATTTAAGCCATGCGCATCGAAGCCATAGCCAGCGGAAAGAACCCGCCTGAGGACGTCAACGTCATCATCGAGGTGCCGATCGGCGGCGAGCCGATCAAGTATGAGATGGACAAGGAAGCCGGCACGCTGTTCGTCGACCGCTTCCTGCACACCTCGATGCGCTACCCCGGCAATTACGGCTTCGTGCCGCACACGCTGTCGGGCGACGGCGATCCGATCGACGTGCTGGTCTGCAACACGCGCGCCCTGGTGCCGGGCTGCGTCATCAACGTCAGGCCTATCGGCGTGCTGATCATGGAAGACAATGCCGGCCAGGATGAGAAGATCATCGCCGTGCCGTCGCCGAAACTGACGCTGCGCTACGAGAACGTTACCGAATACACCCAGCTGCCCGACATCACGCGCCAGCAGGTGCAGCACTTCTTCGAGCACTACAAGGATCTCGAGCCCGGCAAATGGGTCAAGATCGAAGGCTGGCACGATTCCAAATATGCCAAGAAGATGATCGTCGACGCGATCGAGCGGGCCAAGGCGAGCAAGTAGCTGGGCTTAGGCTCTGCGGAGCATCAACCTCGCAGGGCCTAGGCCTCGCGAGGCCCCGCGACTTCGTCATACCAGGGCGGAGCAGCCGCGAAGCGGCGTCGCGGAGACCCTGGTATCCATGCCGTGACGCTCGGTGACGTGAGCGGCGGGACAAAATTCTGCGCCGCTGCGGCGGTGTTGATGTCGCGGCATGGACCCTCGGGTCTGCGCTGCGTCGCTACGCTCCTTGCTGCGCCCGTGGATGACGAAGTCAAAGGCGTTCGGTCAATCCCAACGTGTGCGACCTGCATGTGGCAGAAGTTCCGTGCTAAGCAACTGATCTAGTTATCCACCCGGCCGAAAGCCGGCACGTTGCCGATGACAGTGCGCCTGTCCTTGCCACAGGCGAAGGTCCGTGCCTTGCCGTCGGCAAGCTTGCGCGCCTGATCGTTGGCGGTGGGATTGCCCGTGGCCAGCACCAGGCCGACGGTGCAGCCGTCGCGGGCGTCCATCTGGCCGACCTTGGCGACGAGCAGCACCTCGGTCGGCTTTTTCTCGTCCTCGGGATTGCTGATCGAGCGGCGATGGATGGCGGCATAGGGCACTGCCGTGTCGCCCTTGGTTTCGATGCGCCATTCGATCTTGGCTCCGGACGAATTGAAGCCGGAAAAGCTTTCCCAGACCGTCGTCATGTCGCCGCCGGGCGGAAAGCCGTAGAACAGCGATTCACGCGCGTCGTCATAGGCGATCAGTACGGGATAGCCGCGATAGCCCGAACAGGCAAGTTCGGCCCAGTCGCCGTCGCCTTCTTCTGCCTGCGCGTAGGTCACGCAGTCCGTTTTCGAATCCAGATCGGTGTAGGCGCTGGAAATGCCGTCGGCTTGCGCCGCCTGACCGAGACCGACCAGAACAAGCGGGATCAGAATGGCACGCATGGCGGTCAATCTCCGTTGCAAGCCGCTGCAGCGTAGCGTCAAACGCTATTTCTTCAAGCTCGCTTCAATCAGCAGGTCGGCATTGCGGGCAACCGCCTGGGCCGGGCCGCCGAGCCCGAACAGCTGGCCGCTGATATAGGCGCCCTCGATCAGCAGCAGCAGGCCGTCGCCGAGCGTGTCAGGGTCTTGCGCGCCCATCGCGGCCGCCATGGCGCGCAGCCGGCGGCGCAGTTCCTGCTTGTTGGCCTCGCTGACCACGCGGGCCGGATGGCTGTGGTCGGGATATTCGACCGCCGCATTGGTCATGCCGCAGCCGCGATAATCCGCCACTTGCGTGCGCTTGCCGATGCGGGTCAGAAAAGCCTTGATCTGTGCGCGCGGCTCGCCGGGATGAGCGGCGACCGCCTCGTCGAAACGCTCCCAATATTCAAGATCGTACTGCCTGAGATAGGAGGCGGCCAGTTCATCCTTGGACGGAAAGCTGCGATAGAGGCTGGGCTTGGTGACGCCGGCACGTTTGACGATCTCGTCGACGCCTATCGCCCTGATGCCGCGCCGGTAGAACAGGTCATAGGCCACATCGAGGATCTTCTTGGCTGCTTTCGGCGGCGCCGACGCATGACCGTCGCTGATGGTCAGATCAATATTTTTGTCCGTTGGCATCGTGTGGCTCGATTGACAATGTTACCGATCGGTACGTATACATACTCCACCTGCAACGTACCGGTCAGTAACATGATAGCTCAATCCCGCCCATTTGGCCAGCGCTACGCTTTCGTCGTGGTCGGCGTCATCTTCCTTAGCCTGCTGGTCGCGGCCGGTCTGCGGTCCGCTCCCTCTGTCATGATGCTGCCGCTGGAGACCAGTTTCGGCTGGCGGCGCGACATCATCTCGCTGGCCGCAGGTGTCGGCATCCTGCTTTACGGCCTGACGGGGCCATTTGCCGCGGCCCTGATGGAGCGCATCGGGCTGCGCCGCACATTGCTGGCCTCGCTGGTGGTGATGTCGGGCTCCACGGCGCTCAGCTTGCTGATGACCAAGCCGTGGCATTTGTTCATCACTTGGGGCGTGTTCTCGGGCATTGGTTCCGGCGCTGTCGCCAGCGTGCTCGGCGCGACCATCGTCAACCGCTGGTTCAAGACCAATCGCGGCCTTGTCATGGGATTGATGTCGGCTTCCAGCGCCTCGGGCATGCTGGTGTTCCTGCCGCTGATCGCCGCTCTGGCGCAGTCGGGCGGCTGGCAGCCGGTTGTCATCGCGGTCGCGATCGCGACCGCTGCCCTGATACCGCTGGTCTGGCTGCTGGTGCCGGAGCGGCCGGCATCGATCGGCATGGTGCGCTACGGCGCCGAGGCTGACGACGTGCCGCCCACTCCGCCTGCGTCACAGGGCAATTTTCTTGCGCATACGTTCTCGACGCTGCGCCGTGCCGCCGGCACGCGGGTGTTCTGGTATCTGTTCGCCACCTTCTTCGTCTGCGGCTTCACCACCAACGGGCTGGTCGGCACGCATCTTATCGCGTTCTGCGGCGACATGGGCATCGGCGAAGTGCAGGCCGCCGGTCTGCTGTCGATGATGGGCATTTTCGACCTGATCGGCACGACGTTGTCGGGCTGGCTCACCGACCGCTTCGATCCGCGTAAGCTGCTCGGCGTCTATTATGGCATTCGTGGCCTGTCGCTGATCTATCTGCCCTATTCCGGCTTCTCGGCGACCAGCTTGATCATCTTCGCTGTGCTCTATGGTCTCGACTGGATCGCCACCGTGCCGCCGACGCTGCGGCTCGCCAACGAGGCGTTCGGCGACCGCAGCGGGCCGATCGTGTTCGGCTGGATCGTCGCCGGGCACCAGATCGGTGCGGCCGCTGCCGCCGCCTTTGGCGGCACCATGCGCGAGTTGCAGGGCAATTACGAACTGGCGTTCCTGATCGCCGGCATGACGGCAATCGCCGCCGCCTGTATCTCGCTCCTGATCAACACCAGCAAGCCGGCGTTCGATCCGGAGCCGCAAGCGGCTTAGGGAGAGGCGCTACCGGCCAAGCTGCAATCTCCCCCCTCGTGGGGGAGATCGGCAGCTTTGCCGTCCGCGCAAACGCCCACCCGCCTGTTAATCGTCAGAAAACCTTCATCATCCCGATATGCGCCTGAAACATTGACGCTGGATTTTGGTGGCACCGTTCAAGCCATCCAGGAGACAGCCATGAACAAGCTTTCGATGACCCGCCGCGCTTTTGTCACTTCCGCCGGCGCCGTTGGCCTGGCCGGCGTTTCCAGCCTGGCGCTGCCCTACTATTCGCGTGCCAATCAGCGGCCTTCCTTCACCCATGGCGTTCAGTCCGGCGATGTCGACGCAACCAGCGGCATGGTGTGGACGCGCACCGATCGCCCGTCGCGCGTCATGTTCGAAGTGTCGTCAACGGAGAATTTCGCCAATGCGACACGCCTGGCGCCGCTCGATACGTCGCCGGCCAGCGATTACACGGTCAAGCGGCTGCTCACCGACCTCGCTTCCGATCAGGATATCTTCTACCGCATGACATCGGCCGATCTCGCCGACATCAACGCCGTTTCGGAGCCGATCACCGGCCGTTTCAGGACGGCGCCAGCCTCGAAGCGCGACATCCGCTTTGCCTGGTCCGGCGACACCGCCGGCCAGGGCTGGGGCATCGACGAGACCGGCATGAAGACTTACGCCACGATCGGCAAGCACACGCCCGACTTCTTCCTGCATTCGGGCGACACCATCTATGCCGACGGCGCCATGAAGGACGAGGTCGACCTGCCCGGCGGCGGCAAGTGGAAGAACGTCGTGCTGATCGACGGCAAGCGCAAAGTCGCCGAGACGCTGGATGAATACCGGGACCAGTGGAAATACAACATGATGGACAGGAACGTGCTCGGCCTGAGCGCCATCTGCCCGACTTTCTACCAGTGGGACGACCATGAAGTGCTGAACAACTGGTCGGATTCCAAGGATCTCAGCGCCGACAGCCGCTACACGGAAAAATCCATCCACGTGCTGGCGGCCCGCGCGGCGCGGGCTTTCCACGAGATGACGACGATCCGCTACGAACCTTCCGAGCCCGGCCGCGTCTATCGCAAGATCGCTTATGGGCCGCTGCTCGACGTGTTCTTCCTCGACATGCGCTCCTATCGCGGCCCCAATGGTCCCGACATGCAGGATGAGATGACGCCGCAATCGCGCATGCTCGGCGAACAGCAGACGAAATGGCTGAAGCGCGAACTGGCGAATTCGAAGGCGACCTGGAAAATCATCGCCGCCGACATGCCGCTCGGCCTCATCGTGTGGGACGACGGCGCCAAGAAGGTCGGCGCCGAGGCGGTCAGCAATGGCGACAATGGCTTGCCAAAAGGGCGCGAGCTCGAGATCGCCGACCTGCTGCGCTTCATAAAGAATGCCGGCATCAGCAACACCGTCTGGCTCACCGCCGACGTGCATTACACGGCCGCGCATTATTACAACCCGGACAAGGCGCAGTTCCAGGAGTTCAATCCGTTCTGGGAATTCGTCTCAGGTCCGATCCATGCCGGCACGTTCGGTCCCAACGATTTCGACATGACGTTCGGTCCGGAGCTGAAGTTCATCAAGGCGCCGACCGCCGAACAGGGACAGAACCTGCCGCCCTCGGCCGGTCTGCAATTCTTCGGGCTGGTCGATATCTCAGGCGCCAGCGAGCAGATGACGGTGCGGCTGATGGATCGCGACGACAACGAACTCTACAAGGTGACGCTCGACCCGGTCCGCTCGGCATAAGCGCGCTTTCTCCTCCCCCTTGTGGGGAGGGTCGGCGCGGCGGCTTCGCAAAGCGAAGCTGGCAAGACGGGGCGGGAAGCGCCGACTAGTCCGGGTAGCAGACCATGGGGATATTCGGCCAGATGGCGCTGTCGCAGTTGGCGGTGTCCTGCCGCTGCTTGAAAGCGGCGCTGACCGGGCCGGTCACCATCGGGTCGACGCCGTCTGGTGCGTCGGCGAAAATCTGCTCGGCCGACTGTGCCTCCGACGGCAAGGCAGGCCGTGATTCCTTCATCGTCGCCGCCGACTGCGCGGCGTTGGCGGCCAGCAGGACGGCGAAGGCAACGGACGCGATGAGCGGCCAGAATCGGTTGAGTTTATCGGTCATGACGTTTGAACTGCCCGGGCCCCAAAGGGTTCCCGCCTTGGTTAACAAAATCATCTCACACGCAGATGCTTAAGATTTGATGAGTATTTGGTGACGCTCCTCCTCTTTCGCAACTGCGAAAAACCCTGTATGAGCCGCGCAACCGAAAGAGGCAGCGCCTTTTGGCCTGCTGCCTGCAACGCTTCCGAGACCAGAACATGAAAATCCGTAATATCGCGATCATCGCGCACGTCGACCATGGAAAGACCACCCTGGTCGACCAGCTTTTGAAGCAGTCCGGCTCCTTCCGAGACAATCAGCGCGTCGCCGAGCGCGCCATGGATTCCAACGACCTCGAAAAGGAACGCGGCATCACCATCCTGGCCAAGGCGACTTCGGTCGACTGGAAGGATACCCGCATCAACATCGTCGACACCCCCGGCCACGCCGATTTTGGCGGTGAGGTCGAACGCATCCTGTCGATGGTGGACTCAGCCATCGTGCTGGTCGACGCAGCCGAAGGGCCGATGCCGCAAACCAAGTTCGTCGTCGGCAAGGCGCTCAAGGTCGGCCTGAAGCCGATCGTCGTCATCAACAAGATCGACCGTCCGGACGCCCGTCATGTCGAGGTGGTCAACGAGGTGTTCGATCTTTTCGCCGCGCTCGACGCCACCGACGAGCAACTCGACTTCCCGATTCTGTACGGTTCAGGCCGCGATGGCTGGGTTTCGGAAAATCCGGAAGGACCGAAGGACCAGCAACTGGCGCCGCTGTTCGACCTCGTCATCAAGCATGTGCCGGAGCCGACCGTTCATCCAGGCCCGTTCCGCATGATCGGCACCATCCTGGAAGCCAATCCGTTCCTCGGCCGCATCATCACCGGCCGCATCGAGAGCGGCACGCTGAAGGCCAACCAGCCGGTCAAGGTGCTGCACCATGACGGCACCCAGATCGAAACCGGCCGTATTTCCAAGATACTGGCCTTCCGCGGCCTCGAGCGCCAGCCGATCGAAGAAGCGCAGGCGGGCGACATCGTCGCCATTGCCGGCCTGTCGAAGGGCACCGTCGCCGACACGTTCTGCGACCTGAGCGTGAGCGAACCGCTGCATGCGCAGCCGATAGATCCGCCGACCGTGACCATGTCGTTCCTCGTCAACGACAGTCCGCTGGCCGGCACCGAAGGCGACAAGGTGACCAGCCGCGTCATCCGCGACCGCCTGCTGCGCGAAGCCGAAGGCAATGTCGCGCTGAAGATCGAGGAATCGCCTGACAAGGATTCGTTCTTCGTCTCCGGCCGCGGCGAATTGCAACTGGCCGTGCTGATCGAGACGATGCGCCGCGAGGGTTTCGAGATTGCCGTGTCGCGTCCGCGCGTCGTCATGCAGAAGGCCGAGAATGGCGACCTGCTCGAGCCGGTCGAAGAAGTCGTCATCGACGTCGACGAGGAGCATGCCGGCGTCGTCGTGCAGAAGATGTCCGAGCGCAAGGCCGAGATGGTCGAACTGCGCCCATCCGGCGGCAACCGCCAACGCATCGTCTTCCACGCGCCGACCCGTGGCCTGATCGGCTATCAGTCGGAACTGTTGACCGACACGCGCGGCACCGCCGTGATGAACCGGCTTTTCCATGCCTATGAGCCCTACAAGGGCGAATTGCCGGGCCGCACCAATGGCGTGCTGATTTCCAACGAGCAGGGCGAGGCGGTGGCCTACGCCATGTGGAACCTGGAAGACCGCGGTCCGATGGTCATCGATCCCGGCGTCAAGGTCTATCAGGGCATGATCATCGGCATCCACTCCAGAGACAACGATCTCGAAGTGAACGTGCTCAAGGGCAAGAAGCTGACCAACATCCGCGCCGCCGGCAAGGATGAGGCCGTGAAGCTGACGCCGCCGATCCGCATGACGCTGGAGAAGGCTCTGGCCTGGATCCAGGACGACGAGCTGGTCGAGGTGACGCCGAAGACGATCCGTCTGCGCAAGCTCTATCTCGATCCGAACGAGCGCAAGCGCTTCGAGAAGTCGGCCAAGGCGGTCGGCGCGGCGTAAGCTCTCTACATTTTCCAACAATCGAGAGGGGCGGAGCAACCAGTGTTCCGCCCCTTCTTCGTTCACTCACCGGCAGCCGCGATGATGGCCTGCCGATCGGTCTCGCCGGCCAGATCGATGCGGATCGCGATTCCCGCGCGGGCCGGCTTGCGCAGGGCCTTTGCTCCATCCGGGTCAACGATGAGCAGCCGCTTCTCCTCCAGTGCCTGAAGCCGTGATCGCGAGATGCCAAGTTCGCCGGCGAGCAGCCGGTCGAGTCGCAGCGATGTCGGCATTTCGAGCCCAAGCTGGATTTCCAACACGGTCGCGGCTTCCCTGGTGTCGCCGAGCCTGCGCTTGTGAACGCTGACATCGGAGAACTCCTCGACGCGCCCGATCCGGTTGCGCAACGCGATTACATCGAAGGCATGACGATGAGCGAGTGCAGGATCGTTGCTTTCGAGTGCCGCCAGCAGCGCCGGGTCGATGTCGCGGCGGTTGCAGCGCTCGAAAATGCCGAAATTCCAGGAGTTGTCGCAGTCGATGCAGCGATAGATCAGCCACACGTCGATGCGTTTGCCATTGGCGTTGACGCGGAATTTCCCGCTGCTGCAATAGGCCTTCACAGTGCCGCAGCGATTGCAGTTGATGAGCGGCCGAGGTGGGGTTTTGGGTGCGATCGTCCAATGGATACGCAGTGGTCCAGACATGCCGATAAGCCCTTCCCGTCGGGAAGTTCATCAGGCCGGCGATGTCGAGATGCCCATGCGGGCACGGCGTGGCGAGAAGCTGCGGTTTTTGGAAATCGGGTGTCACGGGCAAAAGCCGCGCGACGCGGTTCAGCAGTGCCAAACCGGTCTCGAACCGCCGCCCAGAAGAACACATGGAAAACGAAAACAGACACCGCGAACGCGGTGTCATGCTTGTGTCGGGGGAGTTGGCGAGACCGGCGGTTACGTAGGCAAAGTGAAGCTCGAAATTGTTTCGCGGCGGCCTTTCTAGCCGCGAGATGCTGGACCGACAAGGGTCTTTTGTCGGTGCTACCGCAGCCGAGCCACTTGCGCTAATATCCGAAATCGAAGGTTTTCAACCAGGGACCCTGGCCATGCACCTCACCTCGCTGCTCATCTTCGCCGCCGCTTTGTTCGTTGCCGCCGGCTCGCCCGGGCCATCGATCGCGGCGCTTGTCGCGCGCGTCATCTCGAAGGGCTTTCGCGACGTGTTCCCGTTCCTGCTCGCCATGTGGATCGGCGAGGGCATCTGGCTGTCGCTGGCGGTGTTCGGGCTGGCTGTCGTGGCGCAGACCTTCCATTTCGCCTTCGTCGTGGTGAAGTGGGCCGGCGTTGCCTATCTCGCTTATCTCGCCTGGAAGATGTGGACCGCCCCTGTCGACGCGAAAGAGGGCGAGATGCCGCGCGAGGATTCTCCGGCAAAGCTGTTCTTTGCCGGCATGGCGGTGACGCTCGGCAATCCCAAGATCATGATGTTCTACCTGGCGCTGCTGCCGACCATCATCGACCTCGCTTCGGTCAGCATCGTCGGCTGGGTCGAACTGACGGCGACCATGGCCGTGGTGCTGGTCGCCATCGATCTCGCCTGGGTGCTCGCCGCTTCGCAGGCGCGCAAGCTTTTGAAGAGCAAGCGCGCCATGAAGATCGCCAACCGTGTCAGCGCGACGACGATGGCCGGCGCGGCGGCCGCGATCGCGGCGCGGTCCTAACCCGTCACATCATTTCAATGATCGGCGCGATTTCGACGCTGAAACCCGGATCCATCAGGATCGGGCAATCCTTGGCCTTGGCGACGGCTTCGTCGATGTCTTTCGCTTCGACGATCGTGTAGCCCGCGGTCGGATTGCTGCCGCCATTGTTCTCGACCTTGCCGCCGGGCAGCACCATCTTCGACATGCCGACCGGATTGCCGCCGTCGACCACGGCCGAGCCGAGCTTGCCGTACCAGCCGTTCCAGGCGTCCATTGCGGCTTTCCGCTCGGCCTCGTCGGTCGGCATCTTGCCCGAGCCATGATAGACGTAGAGATACTTCGCCATGTTCTCCTCCCTTGGTGAGCGGCATCGAACCGGCATGCGGTCATGCCGCCTGCCGATCATCGGACCAAACCGGCAAACAAGCAACGAGAATGCGAAACTGCTAATATAACGCTCGACCTGGCCCAGCTGCCGCGCCTCACCGCGCCATGGCGTGGTATTCGTCGTTCGGCCGCATATCGATTGCCGCAGCCACCCGGTTCGACATGTTGAAGAAGGCTGATGTCGAGGCGATGTCCCAGATGTCACGGTCGGTGAAGCCGGCCTTGCGAAGGGTGGCCCGATCGGCCTCGACGATCTTAGCCGGTTCTTCCGTCAGCTTGACGGCGAATTCGAGCATTGCGGTCTGCTTGGGCGAAAGATCGGCGGCGCGGAAATTCATCACCATCATTTCGCCGAGCGCCGGGTCGCCGGACAGCTGGCGCACCGCCGCGCCATGCGCGGTCAGGCAATAGTAGCAATGATTGATCGAGGAGACGACGACCGCGATCATCTCGCGCTCCAGCTTCGAGAGGCCGGAATCACCCAGCATCAAATCGTTGTACATGTCGGTGAAAGCGCGCAGCTTCTTGTCGTCGAAGGCGTAGGCCTTGAGCACGTTGGGGACGAGGCCGAGCTTCTCCTCGCATTTGGCGAAATAGGCTTTTGTCGCGTCGCTCAGCTCTGCCTGGCCAAGGTCAAGCGCGGTGATTTTGCCGGTCATGGGTCATTTCTCCTCGTTGCGCGGCATCTTGTCGCCAAATTCCGATAATTCTTGGCAAGCCGTCAAACCTTTGTCGCCAAACAGCGGTCATCTGCTACCATAGTCGTAAAAGCATTCGACGGGAGGGACGTGCGTCATGGCCAGCGTGAAATCCGCGAGCAAGCCGAAGAAAAAAGCCACGGCAGCGACAAAAGCGGAGGAAAGGCCAGCCAGGCTTGCCGACTATCTGCTCGCCCGCGCGCCGGCTGAAGACATCGCCACCTATGAGGTGGCCGACCTCGAACGCGCTGCCGATCTCGCCGGCCAGGCAGTCGCCACTCACAGGAAAGGCGAGTGCGTCGTCGCCGTCGATGCCGATTCGGGTGTTGTGCGAGACGGCCGCCCGATGACGGTTGTCACAGTCGTCAACGACAACATGCCGTTCCTGTTCGATTCCATCCTCGGCGAGATCACCGAGACATCGGGCGAACCGACCCTGGTCACTCATCCGGTTATCGTCGTGCGCCACGGCAAGGGCGGCGTGGAAGAAATCCTCGGCGACCGCAATTTCGCCAAGGACGATGGCAGCCACGACAGGCTGAGCGTCATCCATGTCCACATCCCACGGCTGACATCCGAGCAGGCGAGCGGATTGAGCGAGCGGCTGCGCAAGATCCTTGGCCAGGTTCATGCCGCCGTTCACGACTGGAGGCCAATGCTGGCCCGCCTCGATCAGGCGATCTCGGAATTCCGCTATACGGCCGTGCCGCTCGACAAGAAGAGCGTTGCCGAGGCCCTCGCCTTCCTGGAGTGGCTGCGCGACGACAATTTCACCTTCCTTGGCATGCGCGAGTTCAAATACACCGGCGGCGAGGAAAGCGGCACGCTTGAGCGCGCCGAAAAGCCCGGCCTCGGCATCCTGTCCGACCCCGACGTGCTGGTGCTCAGGCGCGGCACCGAAGCGGTGACGACGACGCCGGAGATCCGCGCCTTCCTGCATGGGCCGGAGCCCCTGATCGTCACCAAGGCCAATGCCAAGTCTTCCGTGCACCGCCGCATCTATCTCGACTATATCGGCGTCAAGACCTACACCGCCAAGGGCACGCTCGCGGGCGAATTGCGCATCGTCGGCCTGTTCACCTCGACCGCCTACACGCGCTCGGTGATGAAGATCCCGTATCTCAGGTCAAAAGCCGAAACCATCATCGCCAAGTCCGGCTTCGACAGGCACGATCACTCCGGCAAGGCGCTGATCAACGTTTTGGAGAGCTATCCGCGCGACGAACTGTTCCAGGTGCCCGTGCCGGTCCTGAGGAAGCATGCCGCTGCCATTCTCGGCCTGGTCGAGCGGCCGCGGGTGCGGGCGCTGGTGCGCGCCGACCAGTTCGACCGCTTCGTTTCGATCCTCGTCTTTGTGCCGCGCGACCGCTACGACAGCGTCGTGCGCGAGAAGATCGGCTTCTATCTGAAGACCATGTTCGAAGGCCGGCTGTCGGCCTATTACCCGGCCTTCCCCGAAGGCGGGCTGGCGCGTGTGCACTTCATCATCGGCCGCTCCGGCGGCAAGACGCCGAAGGTCGAGCAAGCGACGATCGAGGCGGCGATCCGCGACATCGTGCGCACCTGGGAAGATGCGCTTTCCGATGCGGCGGAGGCCAATGGCGCCGACCAGGCGTTGAAGAGCATCGCCGCGCGGCTGCCGGAAAGCTACCGCGATTCGTTCAGCGCGGCGGTTGCGCTGGCAGATGCGGGGCGCATCGCCAAGATCAGCGCCGGCAATCCGATCGCCATCGACTATTATCGCCATGCCGAACAGAAGCCGCATCAGGCGGCGCTGAAGATCTATCATCACGGCAGCCCGGTGGCGCTGTCGCGCCGGGTGCCGGTGTTGGAAAACATCGGCTTCCGCGTCATCAGCGAACGCACTTTCGAGGTCGGCGACGACCAGTCCGGCCTGGTCTTCATCCACGACATGGAGCTTGAGAACAGCTACGGCAAGCCGATCGATCTGACCGATGGCGGCGCACTTTTCGAGGATGCGTTCCTCTCCGTCTGGCGCGGCGACGTCGACAATGACGGTTACAACGGCCTCGCCCAGACCGCCGGCCTGTGGTCTGGCGAGATCACCATCCTGCGCGCCTATGGCCGCTATCTGCAGCAGGTCGGTATTCCGCAAAGCCAGGATTTCATCGCCGCCGCGCTCAATCGCTATCCCGACATAGCGCGGGGCCTGCATGCGCTGTTCATCGCCCGGCTTGGCCCGACAGCCGAGACCGAAGGCGTGGTGGCGGCAAAGCACCTCAAGGCCAAGATCAAGGATGCGCTGGAGGATGTGCCGAACATCGACGACGACACCATCATCCGGCGCTACCTCAATCTGATCGAAGCCTCGCTGCGCACCAATCATTTCGTTGCCGATACGAAGGCGAAAGGCCAGTCGCTGGCGATCAAGCTCGATTCGCATGCGGTAGAAGGATTGCCGGCGCCGCGGCCCTGGCGGGAGATCTTCGTCTACGGTTCCGAGGTCGAGGGCCTGCATCTGCGCTTCGGCCCGGTGGCGCGCGGCGGTCTGCGCTGGTCGGACCGCGCCCAGGACTACCGCACCGAGGTGCTTGGCCTGGTCAAGGCGCAGCAGGTCAAGAATGCCGTCATCGTGCCGGTCGGCGCCAAGGGCGGCTTCTATCCGAAGAAGCTGCCGATGAGCGCCGGCCGTGACGCCATCTTCGAGGCCGGCACCTCGGCCTACAAGAACTTCGTCTCCAGCCTGCTGTCGATCACCGACAATATCGGTCTCGACGGTGTCATCCCGCCGGCCGGCGTCATCAGACGCGACCCGGACGATCCGTATTTCGTGGTTGCCGCCGACAAGGGCACGGCGACTTTCTCCGACACCGCCAACGCGATCTCGGAGAAGCACGGCTTCTGGCTCGACGACGCCTTCGCCAGCGGCGGCTCGGCCGGCTACGACCACAAGAAGATGGGCATCACCGCCAAGGGCGCCTGGGAAGCGGTCAAGCGGCATTTCCGCGAGATCAACCGCGATATCCAGACCTCGTCCTTCACCGTCGTCGGTGTCGGCGACATGTCGGGCGACGTGTTCGGCAACGGCATGCTTTTGTCGCCGAAAACCCGGCTGATCGCCGCCTTCGACCATCGCGACATCTTCATCGACCCCGATCCCGATATGGCAGCCTCGATGGCCGAGCGCGAGCGCATGTTCGCGCTGCCGCGTTCGAGCTGGCAGGACTATGACAAGACGAAACTGTCGGAAGGCGGCATCATCGTCTCGCGCAACCAGAAGTCGATCACCTTGCCGTCGGCGGCGGCGGCGGCGATCGGCCTGGCCAAGATCACCGCCACGCCGGTCGAGATCATGACCGCCATCCTCAAGGCGCCGGTCGATCTTCTGTGGTTCGGCGGCATCGGCACCTATTTGCGGGCATCGACCGAGACCAATGCCGAGGTCGGCGACCGCGCCAACGATGCCATTCGCATCACCGCGCTCGACGTGCGCGCCAAGGTGATCGGCGAGGGCGCCAATCTCGGCGTCACGCAGCGGGCGCGCATCGAGTTCGGCCTAAATGGCGGCCGCTGCAATTCCGACGCCATCGACAATTCGGGCGGCGTCAACTGTTCCGACGTCGAGGTCAACATCAAGATCGCGCTGGCGTCCGCCATGCGCAAGGGGTCGTTGACGCGCCCGGCACGCAACAAGCTGCTGGCCGAGATGACCGACGAGGTCGGTTCGCTGGTGCTGTCCAACAACTACCAGCAGACGCTGGCGCTTTCGATCGCCCGCAAGCGCGGCCTCGCCGACATCGCGCATCAGAGCCGGTTCATGACGGCGCTGGAGGCGCGTGGCCTGCTCGACCGCGCTGTGGAGACGCTGCCGTCGCCGTCAGCGCTCGCCGAGCGCGAAGCACGTGGCGAACCGCTGACCAGGGCCGAACTTGGCGTGCTGCTCGCCTATGCCAAGATCGTGCTGTTTTCCGACATCGTCGCCAGCGACGTGCCTGATGACGCGCATTTCGATCGCGACCTGATGGGCTACTTCCCGGACCGGATGGCGAAGCAATACGCCACTGAGATCCATGGCCACCGGCTGCGCCGCGAGATCATCACGCGCGTCGTCGCCAACGATCTGGTCAATCGCGGCGGCCCATCCTTCGTCAACCGGCTGCAGGAAGCCACGGGGCGCACCGCCGCTGACGTGGTGCGGACCTTCGCCTTGGTGCGCGACGGTTTTGCACTGCCGGCGCTCTATCGCGAGATCGATGCGCTCGACAACCAGATCGACGGCCAGGTGCAGCTCGATCTCTATCAGATGGTCAGCCGGCTGATCTATGTGACCAGCGGCTGGTATCTGAAGAACGATGCCGGCACGGCACCGCTTGGCCAGCGCATCGCCGCGCTGCAGGACGCACGCAAGGCGCTGGAACCCAAGCTCGTTTCGCTGCTGCCGGCTTTCTCGCGCGAGCGCATCGAGGAGAAGCGGCACGGGCTGTTCAAGAGCGGCGCGCCGGAAGGGCTGGCCGGGCAACTGGCGCTCAGCGAGGTGGCGGAACTTATCCCCGACATCGCGCTGACGGCGCGCACCGCCGGCGCCGATATCGTCGCCGCGGCCAAGGCGTTCTTCGCCGTCAGCGATGCCTTCCGCATCCCGCGTGTCGAGGACGCCGCACGCTCGATCACGCCTTCGGACTACTATGATCAACTGGCGCTGTCGCGCGCCACCGACACGATCGGCGCGGCACGGCGCGGCATCGCGGTGGCGGCACTCACCGGCCACGCCAAGACGGCCGATCCGGTGGTTGCCTGGCTGGACGCCGGCGGCGAGCGGGTGGCGCGCATCCGCGAGCGGCTGCAGGCACTGACCGAGGGCGGCGACATCACCGTGTCGCGGCTGTCGGTGGCGTCGGGGCTGATGAGCGATCTGACGGGGATGTGAACCGCCGACGATCACCACACGCATCACCGGATGCGTGTGGCTCTTTTCGAATGCCATCCGCTTCGAAACCTGCGTTCAAAAAGCTCACCAGGAATGTTTGAGCGTGCCGACGATTTTCAGCCGGTCGCCGTAAAATTCGGTTCCGTAATAGCTGGTTGTCAAATACTTCCGGTCGAACAGGTTCGTTGCGTTCAGGGCCAACGTCACGTCCTTGGTCATCTTGTAGCTGATCGCCGCATCCACCAGTGCGTAGCCGCCAATCGAAGTCGTGTTCGCGTCATCCCCGTAGGTTTGCCCGATATAGCGCACGCCACCGCCGATGGTCAGGTCGCCACGCCGTCCTTCCTCGGGAAGCGTATAATCAACCCAGGCCGACGCCAGGTGGCGAGGAACACGCTGCGGCCGATTGCCGGCATTACCGCCAATGCCGTCTTCCAGGATCTCGGCATCCCAGTAGGAATAGGCAAGCGTCAGGTTCAGGTTTTCCGCGATGGCAGCCTTGCCCTCGAGTTCGATGCCGCGGACGCCGACCTTGCCGATCTGCTGCTGGACAACAGGCGTGACATAGGTCGGAACATTGGTTTGGGTAAGGTCGAAGACCGCGGCCGTGAACAGGCCGTCGAAGCCGTCGGGCTTGTACTTGATGCCTGCCTCATACTGCTTGCCCTCTTGAGGCTTCAGCGAACCCGAGACCGCATATCCGTTGGCACTTGGCGCCACGAGCGGCTGGAAGCTTTCCGAATAGTTGGCGTAGACCGCGAGGTTCGGGGTGAATTTGTAGGTCAGGCCGGCGCGCTTGGTGAAGGCGGGTGCCGTGTCATCGTCCTGCGTTCCCGAGTCGAGATAGTCCGCCGTCGTATGCACGCGGTCCCAGCGCCCGCCCAGGGTGACGATCCAGCGGTCGTCAAACGTCAATTGCTCCTGGGCATAGACACCGACCGCCTGTTGCTTGACCCGCCAGTTCACGTAGGGGCCGAGATTGATGCAGGACAGACCGCAATAGGTCGGATTGTTGATGTCGACGGGACCGGCGGTGCCGAAGAGGATGTTTTCGCGGGTGTTGTCGTTGGCGTAGTCGATGCCGACAAGCGTCTTGCTGTCGATCCCGTCCCAGCCCGTATCGTATTGCAACTGATTGTCGAAGGCATAGCGGTTGGACACGCCATCGACGGAAAATGCCGTGCGGTCCGCCGTGGGGTCAAGCGACGCGCCGTAGACCTCGGCGTAGTCGAGGCTCAAATGCGTGTAGCGGGCATTGGAGCGGAGGGTGAGGTTCTCGTTAAACTCGTGCTCGAATTGGTAGCCGATATCGACCTGCTCCGTGTTGAAGCGGTTGAAATCCGGCTCGCCCAGGAATGTGCCGACGTCGATATTGCCGCCAGCCGGGGTGCCGCGTGCGCCTGTCCCATCTCGCTTGTAATAGTCAGTCAGGATGGTGAGCGACGTTCCTTCCTCGGGCTTGATGGTCAACGCGGGCGCGATGTAAAGCCGATCGTCGTTGGAATAATCCCATCCTTGATCGCCATCCTTGGCCAGCCCGGTGAGCCGATAGGTCCACACGCCATCGGGGTCGATCGGTCCGCCAAAATCAACGCCAACCTCCTTGGTACCGTCGCCATAGGACGTGTAAATCTCCCCCTGCTTCTGGTCCAGCGGCCGCTTGGTGATGGCATTGACCAGTCCGCCAGGGCCGTTGAGACCAAAAAGCGTCGATGTCGATCCCTTCAGGACCTCCACGCGCTGAAGTCCGTAAGGCTCGAGACGGCTGGCCGTGAACCAAGCGGGGATGCGCGCCGTGAGACCATCGCGATAAGTACCGAGCGATGTCTGGTCGAAACCGCGGATACGAATATAGTCGTATCGGTCATCATTGCCGAACTCGTCGGTGAGGACGCTGGATGTGTAGGCCACGGCCTGCTGGAGGCTTTCGACATGGCGTGCCTCCAGCTCCTTCTGGGTTACAACTGAAACCGAGGCGGGGACGTCGACGATGGGCGTATCGGTCTTCGTGCCGGTCGCCGTATCCTCGGCGACGATCGTTTGATCGGGCCCGACAACGCGGTCCGACTTGCCGGTGACGACGATCGTTTCCAGTTGAGTTGCATCGTCCGGCGAAACGTCCTGGGCCCGGCCGGCTCCCATCGCTCCAAAAGATGCCGCTATCAAGGCACTGCTCGCAATCAATCGCCTTGCCTGAGTGCGCAACAACGCCTGTCGACCAATCGTCATCTCTTATTCCCTGTCAGACCAATATCGAGCCGTTCGACCGGTGACTTTCCGGCCCTGCGCGAGCGCAATTAGTCAAACCGGATAAAAGGAGTCAACTTAATAATCAAGAAATTCGCGACGGCGGCAATCGCTGCGAAGCAGGGGGTGGAGGACGGTGCCGGACCTTCGGTCCGACTTCCCTCACGAGAAAAAATAAGGGCTTGGCCCGCGCCGCGGACGAAAGCCAATTGCTGGGTTTTCCAACAATGAACCCCGGGCAGGGGCAAGGGACGGCACCAAGCTTCGTTCATTGCATGAGCGCATGAAACATGCAGACATGGCGCCCGACACGGAACCGGTGCCGGGGGATCATCATGACGGTAGAGACAGTGCAGCGTGCGTCCGGGCGCGGCATCTGGGGATGGATGCTGTTCGACTGGGCGGCGCAGCCGTTCTTCACCGTCGTCACCACCTTCATCTTCGGGCCTTATTTCGTGTCGCGGATGGCGAGCGATCCGGAAACCGGGCAAGCGGCCTGGGGCTACGGCATTGCCGCGGCCGGCCTTGTCATTGCAGTGCTGTCGCCCATCCTCGGCTCGATCGCCGACCAGACCGGACCGCGCAAGCCTTGGATCGCATTCTTTGCCGCGGTCAAGATCACCTGCCTTTGCCTGCTTTGGTTCGCGGCCCCCGGTTCGAACCTTTTCCTGGTCGTGTTCTTCTTCTCCCTGGCGTCGGTCGCGGCCGAGTTTTCGACGGTGTTCAACGACTCGATGATGCCGCGCCTGGTGCCGAAGAGCGAGATCGGCAGGATCTCCAACATGGCCTGGGGCCTTGGCTATCTCGGCGGCATGATCGCGCTGATCTTCGTCGTCGCCTGCCTGGCCGGTTCGCCGGAGACCGGCAAGACGATCATCGGCATCGACCCGCTGTTCGGGCTCGACCCGAAGCTCGGCGAGGACGCGCGCGCAACCGGGCCTTTGTCAGCCGGCTGGTACTTCCTGTTCATCCTGCCGATGTTCTTTTTCACCCCCGACGCCATCAAGGGCCTGCCGATCGGTCCGGCTGTCCGAGAGGGGTTGGCGGAGCTGAAAGTGACATTGGGCGAGGTGCGTAAGCGCAGCGGTATCTTCCGCTTTCTGGTCGCCCGCATGATCTATCAGGACGGCGTCAACGCGCTGCTGGCGTTGGGCGGCACTTTCGCCGCTGCGATGTTCCACTGGTCGATCACCGAAATTGGTATTTTCGGCATCATTCTCAATGTCGTCGCCATCTTCGGCTGTCTGGTCGCAGCCCGTCTCGACACGGCGCTTGGCTCAAAAACCATCGTCATGATCTCGCTGGTCCTGCTCAGCATCGCCACGATCGGCATCGTCTCGACCGGGCCGGGCTATACTTTGTTCGGCCTCTGGATGATGCCTGGACCGGACAGCGGCGGCCTGTTCGGCACGGCAGCGGAAAAGGCCTACATCTTCTTCGGCCTGTTGATCGGTGTGGCTTTCGGGCCGGTGCAGGCGTCGTCGCGGTCCTATATGGCGCGCAGCGTCACGGCGGCAGAATCCGGCCGCTATTTCGGCATTTATGCGCTGGCCGGGCGGGCGACCAGTTTCCTGGCGCCGTTCATGGTCGCGTCGGTCACCCTGGCCAGCGGCTCGGCGCGGCTCGGCATGGCGGTGATCGTGCTGTTCCTGGGCATCGGCATGGCGATCCTGGTCAAGACGCCCTATCCGGCGGACCGGCCGGTGGATTGACTTTACCCTCCCCCTTGTGGGGGTGAGCAGCCGGTTCGCGAAGCGAATTCATCGTGCCAGTGGCACGATGAAAGGCCGGTGAACGCCGGGACGCTGCGAAGCAGCGGGGACCCGGCCCGGCGACTGGTCATTCAGAATTCAGCCCCGAGCCCTTCGCAGGCTTAGGGCGTTCGAAGCTCGAAAAGCCAAGCAATTGGCTTTTCGTTCGCTGCGCGAACCGCTTCTCACCCCCACAAAGGGGGAGGGTAAAAGCAGCTAATGGCGGAAATGCCTGACGCCCGTAAACACCATGGCGATGCCGTGCTCGTCGGCGGCGGCGATGACGTCCCTGTCGTTCATCGAGCCACCCGGCTGGATGACGGCGGTGGCGCCGGCGGCGATTGCCGACAGTAAGCCATCGGCGAAGGGGAAGAAGGCGTCGGAGGCGACCACCGAGCCCTTGGTCAGCGGTTCGGCGAGGCCGGCGGCCTCGGCGGCGTCGAGTGCCTTGCGGGCGGCGATGCGTGAGGAATCGACCCGGCTCATCTGGCCGGCGCCAATGCCGACGGTGGCGCCGTCCCTGACGTAGACGATGGCGTTGGACTTGACGTGCTTGGCGATGCGGAAGGCGAATTTCAGGTCGGCCATTTCGGCCGGCGTCGGTGCCCGTGTGGTCACCACTTTCAGTTCGAGGTCGTCGACGACGGCGTTGTCCCGGCCCTGGATGAGCAGACCGCCGGCGACGGATTTGACCGTCGTGCCCGGCGTGCGCGGGTCCGGCAGCCCACCGGTGACCAGCAGGCGCAAATTCTTCTTCCCCGCCACGATGGCCGCTGCCTCATCGGTGGCGCCGGGCGCGATAATCACCTCGGTGAAGGTTTTTACGATCTCTTCCGCCGCCTCGGCGTCGAGGGTGCGGTTGACGGCGATGATGCCGCCGAAGGCCGAGACCGGGTCGCAGGCCAGCGCCTTGGCGTAGGCGGCTTTCAGCGAGGCGCCTTCGGCAACGCCGCACGGATTGGCGTGCTTGATGATGGCGACGGCGGCGGAAAGGTCGGGGTCGAACTCGCCGACCAATTCGAAAGCGGCGTCGGTGTCGTTGATGTTGTTGTAGGATAGCTGCTTGCCCTGCAGCTGGCGCGCCGTGGCGACGCCCGGGCGCTTGTCGCCGTCGACGTAGAAGCCGGCGCTCTGATGCGGGTTCTCGCCATAGCGCATCACCTCGACCAGCCTGCCGCCAAAGGCGCGCCATGTCGGATGTTCGATCTCGAGCGCCTCGGCGAACCAGCCGGAGATCGCCGCGTCATAGCTGGCGGTGCGGGCAAAGGCCTTGGCCGCCAGCTTCTTGCGGAAATCCAGCGACAGCGAGCCGATGTTCATCTCCAGCGCATTCAGCACCGAAGCGTAATCGCCGGGATCGGTGATGATGGCGACATAGGCGTGGTTCTTGGCCGAGGCGCGGATCATCGCCGGGCCGCCAATGTCGATGTTTTCGACGATCGACGCGTAATCGGCGCCGGAGCGGCGGACCTCCTCGAACGGATAGAGATTGGAGACGACGAGATCGATCGGCTCGATGCCGTATTTGCGCATTGCCGCGGAATGCTCCGGATCGTCGCGCACGCCAAGCAGCGCGCCATGCACGCCGGGATGCAAGGTCTTGACGCGGCCGTCCATGATCTCGGGGAAACCGGTGAGCTCGGAGACGTCGCGCACCGCCAGGCCCGCCTCGGTGATCGCTTTTGCCGTGCCGCCGGTCGAGACCAGTTCGACACCGGCCGCTGCCAGCGCTTTGGCGAAATCGATGAGGCCCGTCTTGTCGAAAACGGAGAGCAGGGCGCGACGCACGGGAACAAGGTCTGGTGCGGGAATGTTCTTGGCGGCGACGGCCATGGGCTGGCGGCCTTTCACGACTGGTGTGGTGGATGCCCGCGCCCGTAGCACATGCCGCCCGGAAATCAAACCGGCGGTCAGGTGGAGCAAGGCAACGAATCCGTGTTAACGGGTTTCTTCGGAGACTTCGCAGGCGCGTTGGCTGACGGAGCACCAACGAAAAAACCCGCCTATGCGGCGGGCCACTGGCGCAAACCGGCACCATAGGCAAAAATGTACCATAGCTGAGGGCACGGAGTCAAGAAAAAATTCCTATCTTGGGAAAGCTGCCGGCACAAAAGCTGCCGATGCCCCGAGCTGGTTGTCGTCAGGCCTTTTGTTAACCTGAGTTTGAAGCCCTGTCAGGAGGATCAGTTGTTTTCCGGGTGGCCGGCGATGCTGGTGCGGGTCAGCTGCCAGTGGACTTCGGCGATTTCCGAAGCCTTGAAGGCAAGCACGATCTGGCGGCTGCGGCGCGGGCCGCCAAGGCCGGCGAAATAGATCGATTCCTCGACCTCCGGCACCACTTCGGCTGCTGTGAACACCCAGGTGTCGGCCTGATCGGCGGCCAGCACCAGGCGGTCATGCTCGTCCTGCAAAAGGTTGACGTCGGGATGAACGTGGAAGCGGACGGTGACGAAGTCGCGCCCATTGTTGCGGATCGCCGTATTGCCGGGGCGCTGGAAGCGGTCGCGGCCAGCCAGCACATTGCCGTTCGACGACAGTTTCAGCTCGCGCTCATGCAGGAAGCCGAAGCGCGGGACATAGCCGTCATGGCGGGCGATGAAGCCCTGAACGCCCTTCTGGTCGGTGCGCTTGCACTGCACATGCTGCGGGCCGCCGATCAGCGGCGAACCGAGCAGGTCGTTGACGCGCAACGAATGGCTGAAGCGCGCCGACGAGGTGTCGTTGATGGTGGCGGTCGAGTGCGCGGCGGTGGCGCGCGCCAGCGGCCGGAATTCAGCCGCGCCATAGGTGTCAATGCCGGCATTGACGATGTAGTGCTGGCGGCCGGACGACAGTTCGAAGGCGAGGCAGCTGGCGTGTGCGGCGTTGGACACATCGACCGGCGGCGGCGGGCCGGTGTCGGCGATGACCGTGGTGCCGCCCATCGACAGGCGCTCATAGCCGGAATGCGGCGCATGCAGCAGCGGCGCGCCAGCGGTGTCGTCGTGGCGCAGAATGGTGGCGATGCGGTCGTGGATGGTGGCGCCCATGCCGTTGAAGCGGGCGAGGCTGCCATCCTGATGGCGAAAGAAGCGCAGCGCCGGCAGCATGCGGTCGATGGCGCCGATCAGCGCCTGCGGCGGCGTTTCCGCCTGGTTGGCATAAGTCTGGCGCAGCGGCAGAAGGTCGGCGAGGATTTCCAGGACGACCATCGGATTGCGCGAAATGTGCCCGCCATCGGCGAGGATCTGGCGGTCGAGTTCCTCGGCAAGATTGCGGGTCGCGCCCCGCAGGGCCGATGCCGGTGCCGGCAGGGACAAGGCAGCGAAGGCGAGCGCGATGCGGGCCCGCAGCCTGTCCTTGCCGTCGGGCATTTCGCGCGCCATCGACCTGAGGTAGCGGATCTGGATGGCAACCGATTTCAGGAAGGCGCGGTAGAAAGGGAACTCGGCGCCCTGCAATACGACCGAGGAGTGCTGCAACCAGGCGATGATGCGCTTGGCCGTCGTGCCCGGCTCCCAGGCGATGCCGGAGATATGGCTGCCATGCATGGTGATCCAGTCGGAGACCAGGGCGCGGGCATTGGCGGCGGCAAGCTCGGTGCCGGCGGCGCGCATATGGCGCAGCCAGCGAAAGCCGTGCAGCGTCTTCTGCCAGCCGTGATTGGGCACGTGGATCTGGAAAGGCGACTTGCCGCCGGTCTCGACCACGTGCCCCGACAGGGGATAGCGGCCGTAATAGATCTCGAGTGCGATCTGCGGGTCGGCGAGGCGCAGGTCCGGCGGTGCGATCAGCACACGTTCCGGCGTGCGGCCGGAATAGCGCCAGCGATAGACAGGCCCGGCGCGCAGGCGCCGGCGCGTTTTGCGCCAGAACTCCTTCGCGACAAGCGTCCATAGACGCGTCGTGCTGCTGGCAGCAAGTGCCAAAACCCCTCCTGATCGTCCTCTACCCCGGCGCCGAGTCTACATGATTGCACGATTCGTGCGAAGGCGAATTCCACGAGCCCACGCCGGTTGACCTGGTTTTGCCCCCGATCCTACCCAAAAAAGTCAGTAAATCCGAGCAGTTCAATTCCTAGCCGGCTCGCCGCATGCGAGCGGCGAAGAAACCATCGAGGCCGGAGCGTTCCGGCGCGCCGAGCTCCAGGTCGGCGGGCGTGGTGCGCAGCGTGCCTTGCTGCGTCGTCAGGAACGGATCGATGCCGGCGATCTCGCCTTGCCGCAGCGGATCGTTGGCGACTTCAGGCGTGCCGGCCAGAAAGGCGCGATAGAGATCCTCGCCCTCGAGCGGGTCGAGCGAACAGTTGGAAAAGACGATCGTGCCGCCGGGCTTCACCAGGGTGACGGCGCGGGCGAGCAGCCTGCGTTGCAGGTCGGCCAGTTTTTCGACATCGGCCGAAGTCTTGGTCCATGGCACGTCGGGATGCCGCCGCACCGTGCCGGTCGACGAGCAGGGCGCGTCGAGGAGGATCGCGTCGAAGAGTTCTTCCGGCTCATATTTGAGCAGGTCGGCCTGGACGATTTCGGCCGACAGGCCGAGACGGTCGAGATTCTGCGTCAGCCGCACGAGCCGGTTTTTTGACGTGTCGACGGCGGTGACCTTCGCGCCGGCAACGATCAGCTGCGCGGTCTTGCCGCCGGGCGCGGCGCAGAGATCGGCAACCCGCAATCCCGTGACATCGCCGAACAGCCGGGCGGGCAGGCTGGCCGCGGCGTCCTGGACCCACCAGGCGCCCTCGGCAAAGCCAGGCAATTCAGTGACAGGACCGACAAGATTCTCGACACGCACCGTGCCTGTCTGCAGGACGATGCCGCCGAGCTTTTCGGCCCAGAGACCGGGATCGGCCTTGACCGAGAAGTCGACCGGCGCCTCAACGCGATGTGCTTCGAGGATCTGTCTGGCCTTCTCGTTGCCGTAGGTGGTCTTCAGCCTGTCGGAAAACCATTTGGGCGCCTCGTCGGTGGCGGCAAGGGCGGCAGGCAATTCCGTTTCCTTGGCCCGTGCCAACGTGCGCAGAACGCCATTGACGAGGCCGGAGAAGCGCACCGTGCGCGGATCGGACTTGGCATGGGTCACCGCAATGTCGACGGCGGCGCTGTCGGGAATATCGAGGAACAGGATCTGTGCTGCGGCCACATGCAATATGTGCGACAAAGCGGTGGCATTGGGCGGCAGCGGTTTTTCCAGGCGCCTCGCCAGCAGCCCTGATATGGTCATGCGATAGCGCAGCGCGGTGACCAGGATGGCGCGGACCAGGCCGCGATCGCGCAAGTCGAGCGCCTTGTATTGCGGGTGGCCGTTCTCGTGATCGGTCAGCCCATCAAGCGGCGTCCTGGCGTCGATGACGGCGGCAAGCAGGCGCGCCGCCGCCTTGCGGGCGGCGAGGCCGGCAACGAAGTCGCCGCCGTCCCTGTGTTCCTGATCACTTGAAACAGTGCGTCGTGGTCCTCTGTCCGCCACGCTCACGACCACCGGCCCTTGGGCCCGGTCGGATTGCGACCCCACGGGTTGGACTTCGGCTGGGCGGGCTCCGCCGACTGCTCGGGCCGCGCTGCCTGATCCCATGGGCCGGATGGCCGTAGTTCGTCCGCCTGGCGTGGCGTTGGGGCCTGGCGCGGTGCAGCCCGGGTTTGGCTGCCGGCCATGTCGCGCGCCATCGCTTGCAAGGCTGCGATGCGGTTCTCAGTGGCGGGGTGGGTGGAGAACAGGCTGTCCATGCGCTCGCCGTGAAGAGGATTGATGATGAAGAGATGCGCTGTCGCGGGATTTCGCTCGGCATCGGGGTTGCGGATGCGTTCGGCGCCGCGGGCGATCTTGTCAAGCGCCGATGCCAGCCAGAGCGGGTGTCCACAGATTTCGGCGCCACGCCGGTCGGCCTCGTATTCGCGGGTCCGGCTGACCGCCATCTGCACGATCATCGCGGCAAAGGGCGCCACGATCATCGCCGCCAGCACGCCGACAAAGCCGAACTGGTTGTTGTCGCGGTTGCCGCTGAAAAAGAAGGCAAAATTGCCGAGCATCGAAATGGCGCCGGCAAAGGTGGCGACGATCGTCATGGTGAGCGTGTCGCGGTGCTGCACATGGGCGAGCTCGTGCGCCATGACAGCTGCGACCTCTTCAGGCGTCAGCGCCTGCAACAGGCCGGTGGAGGCAGCCACCGCCGCATTCTGCGGATTGCGGCCGGTGGCAAAGGCGTTCGGCTGCGGGTTGTCGATCAGATAGGTCTTCGGCATCGGCAGGCCGGCCTGTTTGGCCATTGCCTTGACGATGGCGTAATATTCGGGCGCGTTCCTTTCGTCGACCTCGACGGCACGGTTCATCGACAGCACCATCTTGTCGGCATTCCAGTAGCTGAACAGGTTGGTGCCGGCGGCGATCAGCAGCGCGATCATCATGCCGCCGGTTCCGCCGATCAAAAAGCCGACGCCCATGAACAGCGCGGTCATCGCGGCAAGAAGCATGGCGGTGCGGATGGTGTTCATCGTCTGCTCCTGTCCGGGGGATAGCGAAAAGGGGTCGATCGTCGTGGGTTCATGGCTATATGATGGGAAACGCCAGTTCCTGTTTCAATTGACCGAGCTCAATCTGCCGAGATTATCGCATGACCGACGAAATCAGTAAAACAGGCGCCGCTCCTGCCGAAGCGGCATCGCAAAGAGAGCTAGCGCCGGCCGCACGCCGTGCGTTGGCCGAGGCCGCAGCGCGGCGGGAACACTACCGCGAAAAGGAGGCCGCGCTGCCGAAGGAGATCGGCGGCCGCGGCGGCAAGGAGCCAGGGCGCTACGGCGACTGGGAAGTAAAGGGCCTGACCAGCGACTTCTAGATGCCTCCCTACGCAGCGTTGCGCTGCGGCTCGAGCGCGATCCAGCCACGCTCGTCGACCGTGATGCCGACCATGTCGTAGCCTGCGATCGCGGCATGTTGCGTTGGCAAGGGGTGCTTGTGCGTGGCGCTGATGACCATGACCGCCGCGCCCGCCGCTTCGGCTGCCGCGATGCCAGCTGGAGCATCCTCGAAGACGAGGCAATCGCGCGCGTCGACGCCGAGTCGTTCCGCGCCAAGCCGGAAGCAATCGGGCGCCGGCTTGCCGCGGGAGACATCTTCCGCCGCGACGATGACGCCCGGCACGGGGATGCCGGCGGCCTTCATGCGCAACAGCGCCAGCTCACGTGGGGCGGAGGTTACGATCGCCCAGCGTTCGGGCGGCAGCGAATCGAGAAATGCCACGGCGCCGGCGATCTGGAGAATGCCATCGAGATCGGCCGCCTCGGCCTTCAGCAGCAGATCAGCCTCGTGTGCCGGATCGACGCCCGGCAGCGCCAGGCCGGTGATGGTCTCGATCGCGCGCACGCCATGGATCGTCGGCAGGAAGGCGGCGACGTCGAGGCCCTGGCGGCGTGCCCAATCGCTCCACACCCTTTCCGCCGAGGCGATGGAATTGATGAGGGTGCCGTCCATGTCGAAGAGGAAGGCCGCGAATTTTCTGCCTGAATGCATGATTTTCCTTGAGTTCGGGGAGCTGGTCGGGTTGCCGAACCTAACGTCTCGACCGCGGCAGGGGAAGACATGGGGGCGTGCTTTTCGCTCGGCCCGGGGAACCACGGTATCCTCCGGGCGTTTGGGAAAGACTGCTTCTCACAGCAACGATCGAAGGGGGACCAACGATGCTGATCCGGCTCGGCTACGAAATCGCCATCGAATGCGTAGCCGCCACGCCGGTGATTTCAGTGCTCGAGATCCATCGGGATAGGCAGGCCGACATCAAGCGGCAGACGCGGGTGCTGACCTCGCCCGCGGTGCCGACAAGGCTGTACCACGATCTGCATGGCAATGCCTGCCGACGCTTCACAGCGCCCGCCGGTGGTTTTCGCATCCTGTACGACGCGGTCGTAGAGGATAGCGGCGAGACGGACGAGGTAAACACCCTGGCCAGGGAAGTGCCGGTGGCGGATCTGCCCGACGAAGTTCTCGGTTATCTCCTCGGCAGCCGCTATTGCGAGACGGATCATCTGAGCAGCCTGGCCTGGCAGCTCTTCGGCGACATTCCGTCCGGCTGGGCGCGCGTGCAGGCGATCGTCGATTATGTCCACAACCGGCTCTCGTTCGGCTATGGCTATGCGCGCTCGACCCGCACCGCGGCGCAGGCGCATGAGGAGCGCGTCGGGGTCTGCCGTGACTTCGCCCATCTGGCGATCACGCTTTGCCGCTGCATGAATATTCCGGCACGCTACGTGAACGGCTATCTCGGCGATATCGGCGTGCCAGCCGATCCGGCGCCGATGGACTTCTCGGCGTGGCTGGAAGTGTTCCTCGACGGCAAATGGTACACGTTCGATCCTCGCCACAACACGCCGAGAATCGGCCGTATCGTCATCGCCCGCGGCCGCGACGCCACCGACGTGCCGCTGCTGCACAGTTTCGGCCCCCACCGGCTCAGCCTGTTCAAGGTGTGGACCTACGAACAGCAAGGCAATCTGTTCAACCCGCCCTACCACGGCATCGACAGGACCGTCAGCGCACAGATGCTGGCGTAGTCGCGAGGCCTACCGTTGCAACTGCTCCAGGGTGGTCAGGAGGTTTTCTCCGGCCGCAACTTTCGGGACACATGGTCCGCTTCGGCACAGTGAGCTTGTGCCGCAACAGGACGCCGTCGACGGCGTCGCGGTGCCTCGGGCCAGATCATGGTAAGCGGCTGGTAAACGCCAGCGCCACGGCGCGTTCCCGTTTACCAACCGTTCACCTTTGTTGGTTCCAAGATTTAACAAAAACAATGACTTGCTACTGGAAAGCCAGCTCTCCGCCAAGCTAGGGCGTCATCCGGCGGGAATCCTGCATTGCCCTTTCCGCGGCGACGAGGCCGAGGCGAGTGGAGGCTGTAGGATGCGGAATTACGGGGGTCTTGTTCTCGCGGTTGGCGGGTTCGCCAGGGATCGCGGTGGAAATTTCGCAGTCCTGTTCGGCCTTAGCGCCTCGGTCTTGGCGCTGGCCGTGGGCTTTTCGGTCAACGTATCGCAGCTCTACAATGCGAAAACGAGCCTTCAGGGCGTGGTCGACGCCGCGGTCACGTCGACGGCACGCGACCTGACGACCGGTGTCATCAAGGAAGCCGATGCCAACAAATCGGTGCAGGCCTTTCTCGACGCCAACAGCCAGGCAGGCATTCTGCAGGCCGACCAGATCGTACTCGACAAGCTGACTGTCAACAAGACCGCCAAGACGGTCCAGGCCGACGCCCATGTCGATGTCGCGCTGTACTTTCCGATTTTTGGCACGGGCGACATGAAACGCGTCGCCGCCTCCACGACGGCGCTCTATTCGGACAAGACCATCGAAGTGGCGATGATGCTCGATGTGACCGGATCGATGAGGAAGCGCGGCAAGGTCGACAAAATCGGCGATCTGAAAGCTGCTGCAAAAAACGCCGTCCGGACGATGCTGCAGAACCAGGATCCGAAGAACCCCCGCATCCGCGTCGCGATTGTGCCTTACGCATCAGGTGTGAACGCCGGCAAGCTGGCGGAAAACGTCTATGCCGAGAAGCAAGGGAGCTCTGAACTGCCACCCGTCGCCGGCAGTCCGCTTCTCGTCGCCAAGACGGGCAAAAATCTGCTGCCCTCCTTCAGCGACTACATCTCCATCGTCGGCGCGGCGATGCCACATCCCGACAACTGCGCCACGGAGCGCAAGGACAAGAACGGCAACGCGGATATGAGCGCCGACGGCCCAGACACGGTTCGCACCGACAAGGAAGGCAAGAAATATTATGCCCTGGTCAATCGGGACGATCATCTCGGCGGGGACATGAACAGGTGCCCTGATGCGGAAGTGATCCCGCTGACCGCCGATTCCGATGCATTGCTTGAATCGATCGAGGACTTCCAGGCCGATGGCTACACGGCCGGCGCGATCGCCATTCAGTGGACCTACTATATGCTGTCGCCGCAATGGCGCACTGCGATCAGAAATGCCGGTCTCGGCAAAGGCGCCTCGGACGCCGATCCGAAGAAGATCGCCAAGGTCGCGATCCTGATGACCGATGGCCAATTCAATACCGCCTTCGCCGGTGCTGGGGACAGCTACAACAGCCAGGGCAACCTTGCGCGCGGCAACGCCGGAACGCTGTGCGGCAACATGAAAAATGACGGCATCGAGATTTTCACCATCGGCTTCGATCTGAACAACAAGGACATGTCGGCAACCGAGCGGGACCAGGCAAAGGCGGTGCTGAAGGACTGTTCATCGAAGGACGCCTCCGCCGCCAAGAGGCATTTCTTCGACGTGTCCACCGGAGCCGAATTGGACGACGCCTTTCAGGAAATCATCCGCAACACCGAAAAGGTCGCATTGACCCAGTAGTCTAGTCCGCAAACGGAAAAGGCCGCCGCTTCTTTCGAAGCCGGCGGCCTTCCGTGTTTCCGTCCGTGGCGCGGCCCTATGGCGATGACCTATGAGGTCACCCGCCGCGCATTTCGCGCCTTAACGGGAAGACTGCTTCCCGAAAGTGCAATCCGCTGAGGCCACGTTCTGGAAAACGAAATCACTCGACATCGGATCACCTCCTTTCGATTTGTTGAACACATACTCATGATGGGGTGCGTTGCAGCAAAAGACAAGGCGCAGGTTTGAAAAAGTGGGAAGGTGCTTTTGGCACGACACTGGGTTGCGGGCTGTCGGCCGGGCAGGCAAGATCATGGCATAGAGCCGAGCCGGCAATCCGGGTCGGCCCCTGTGGGAGGGATGCATGGAGGCAGCCGAGAGAGCGGCGCGGATCGTGCGGACGGTTGTCGAGACGCTGAAACCGGGCTTTGCCGTCAGGCTGTGGACCGGGGAGCGGATCGGCCCCGCCACGGGTCCAGTGCTCACCATCAACGACCAGGACATCGTCTGGCAGGTGGTGAAGCGACCATCCCTGTCGACGCTGATCGAAATGTGGATTTCCAAGACGATCGATATCGAAGACGGGACGTTTTTCGACTTCTACGCCCTGCCGTCGCAAGGCAAGCTCAGAACCAAGCTCAAATCGCTGCCGAAAATGGCGATCCTGCGCGACCTGCCTTCCGTGCTTTTGGCACGCAGGCAGATGACGGCGCGGACCGATCTGTCGGGGCGCAATCCCTATGTCAGCGGTTCGAGCCAGGAGGCGATCCAGCATCACTATGACATTTCGAACGCCTTCTACCGGCTCTTCCTTGACGAGCGCATGGTCTACAGTTGCGGCTACTTCAAGGATTTCGCCAACAGCATCGATCAAGCGCAGATCGACAAGCTCGACCATATCTGCCGCAAGCTCCGGCTGAAGCCTGGCGAACGACTGCTCGACATCGGCTGTGGCTGGGGAGCGATGCTCATCCATGCCGCGAAGAACTATGGCGTCATCGGCCACGGTGTCTCGCTGTCGCAGGCCCAGACCAATCTTGCCCGTGAACGCATCCGCGCCGAGGGTCTGGAGGACCGCATCACCATCGAGATCAAATCCTATGCCGAACTCACCGGCTCGTTCGACAAGATCTCGTCGATCGGCATGTTCGAGCATCTCGGGCTCGCCAACCACGCGACCTATTTCTCAACTGTCCACCGCCTGCTGAAGCCCGGCGGCATCTATCTGCATCACGCCATCACCAGGCGCAGAAAGGGCGACATGAAGAAGACCCTGCGCAAGGGGCCGGAGTTCAAGGCGCTGATCAAATACATTTTCCCCGGCGGCGAACTCGACACGATCGGCATGACAACAGGCAATCTCGAGGCGCACGGCTTCCTGGTCTACGACGTCGAGAATCTGCGCGAGCATTACGCCCGCACCTGTCGCCTGTGGGCCGAGCGCCTGCACGCGCGTTTCGACGAGGCTATCGCCGAGGTGGGCGAGGCCAGGGCGCGGCTATGGCTGCTCTACCTGACCGGCTGTTCGATCACCTTCGAACGTGCCTCGGCACAGATTTTCCAGACCGTCGTCACCAAGCGCGCGCGCGGCCCAAGCGGCCTGCCGCCGACGCGGGCAGATCTGTATCGATAGCTTACACGAAGCGCATCGCGTCGCCGACTTCGACGCGCGCCGGCCGGTCGATCGTGCAGTAGACGCCGAGATTGTGGGCGTTGTGGCGGACCAGGTTGCGCAGGATCGCCGGATCATGGTCGAAGCCATCCTGGGCGACGATGGTGAAACCGCAGCGGCGGCAGGGTTCGGAGACAGTCAGCAGGAGATCGCCGATGGCAAGCTTGCGGCCGATCCATTCCGTTTCCGGAAACGACCCTTCGATTGCCGTCATGTCGACGACGATGTTGGGGCGGAAGCGGCGTGGGTCGGCGACCCCTTCCGGATGCAACGCTTTGAGCCGTGCCAGCGAGGCGGTGGTCAACAGATGGATGGGCGCCTTGCGGTAGCGCTCCGCGGTCAGCGGGCCGGAATAGTCAGGTCCGGCATTCTCGCGGCGAAACGGTCGGATCGAGGCCTCGAAGCCGAGATAGGCCGACACCGCGCGGTCGCTCTCGATACTTGGCGCAGCCAGCCAGTTGTCCCCGGGAACGGCAATCTCGAGTTCCAGGGTCGGCGACAGCCGGGTGCGGATGCGCGGCACCTTGTGCCATTTCGGGTCGCGGTCCGGTCGCGCGATCTCATTGTCGGACGCGTCGACGAGGCCGAACATGCGGTCGCCCTCGATGCTCTCGATATCGACCGAGATTGTTTCCCGACGCTCGCCGGCAAGCGAACTCGCCGGATAGCGCCAGAGTTCACTGACAGTGCCGAGCGCGGCCTGCATCATCAGCTCTTCTTGTTTTGCCGGTTGGCGACCAAATCATCGACGACGGCCGGATCCGCGAGCGTCGAGGTATCGCCGAGCGCTGAAAAATCGTCCTCGGCAATCTTGCGCAGGATGCGGCGCATGATCTTGCCGGAGCGCGTCTTCGGCAGGCCGGGCGCGAACTGGAGCTTGTCGGGCGAAGCGATGGCCCCGATCTCCTTGCGGACATGGGCGATCAGCTCCTTGCGCAGATCCTCGCTCGGCTGCTCGCCGGCCATCAGCGTGACGTAGCAGTAGATGCCCTGGCCCTTGATGTCGTGCGGATAGCCGACGACGGCGGCTTCCGAAACCTTGTCGTGGCTGACCAGTGCGGATTCGACCTCGGCCGTGCCCATACGATGGCCGGAGACGTTGATGACGTCGTCGACGCGGCCGGTGATCCAGTAATAGCCATCGGCGTCGCGGCGGCAGCCGTCGCCGGTGAAGTACTTGCCCTTGTAGGTCGAGAAATAGGTCTGGATGAAACGATCATGATCGCCATAGACGGTGCGCATCTGGCCGGGCCAGGAATCGGTGATGCACAGATTGCCGTCGGCGGCACCTTCCAGCACCTTGCCCTCGCCGTCGACCAGCTGCGGCTTGACGCCGAAGAAGGGCCGTGTCGCCGAACCCGCCTTGAGGTCGGTGGCGCCGGGCAGCGGCGTGATCAGGATGCCGCCGGTCTCGGTCTGCCACCATGTGTCGACGATCGGAACCTTGCCGTTGCCGACGATGTTGAAATACCACTCCCAGGCTTCCGGATTGATAGGCTCGCCGACCGAACCCAGCACGCGCAGCGACTTGCGCGACGTCTTGGTGACATGCGCATCGCCGGCGCCCATCAGCGCGCGCAGGGCCGTCGGCGCGGTGTAGAAGATATTGACCTTGTGCTTGTCGATGACTTCCCAGAAGCGCGACTGCGACGGATAGTTCGGCACGCCTTCGAACATCAGCGTGGTGGCGCCATTGGCGAGCGGGCCATAGACGATGTAGCTGTGGCCGGTGACCCAGCCGACATCGGCGGTGCACCAGTAGATGTCGCCGTCGTGGTAGTCGAAGACATATTGGTGGGTCATCGAGACGTAGACGAGATAGCCGGCGGTGGTGTGCAGCACGCCCTTCGGCTTGCCGGTCGAGCCCGATGTGTAGAGGATGAACAGCGGGTCCTCGGCCTTCATCTTCTCGGGCTTGCATTCGGCTTTCACCGTCGCGATCTCGTCGTGGTACCAGACGTCGCGGCCGGAAACCCAGCCGGTCTTGCCGCCGGTGCGGCGCACGACCACCACTTTTTCGACTTTCGTTCCGGCCTTCGCGGCGATCTCGATCGCCCTGTCGGTGTTTTCCTTCAAAGGGATCGGCTTGCCGCCGCGCAGGCCTTCATCAGCGGTGATGACGAAGGTCGACTTGCAGTCGTCGATGCGACCGGCCAGCGCATCCGGCGAGAAACCGCCGAAGACGATCGAATGGACGGCGCCGATACGCGTGCAGGCCAGCATCGCATAGGCGGCTTCCGGGATCATCGGCATGTAGATGGTGACGCGGTCGCCCTTCTTGACGCCGTGCTTCTTCATCACATTGGCGAGCCGGCAGACATGCTCGTAGAGCTCGTTATAGGTGATCTTCTTGTCGTCGTAGGGATTGTCACCTTCCCAGATGATGGCGGTCTGGTTGCCGCGCTTCTTCAGGTGCCGGTCGATGCAGTTGTAGGAGACATTGGTCAGTCCGTCCTCGAACCATTTGATCGAGACCTTGCCGTCGAAGGAGGCGTTCTTGACCTTGCTGTAGGGCTTGAACCAGTCGATGCGCTTGCCGTGCTTGCCCCAGAATTTGTCCGGGTTCTTGAGGCTGTCGGCATACCATTTCAGGTAGGTGTCATTGTCGATCAGCGCGTTTTTCTTCCACGCCGGCTGGACGCGATGGACATGAACCTCGGACATTCCTGACTTTCCTCCCGAACCAATCGTCGCCGGCTTGAAATGTCGGCGGGATCGCGGCGACACGGCCGCGAATTCGGCGGCATTATTACCAGTTCCGCCGTTACGGCAACATTAGACGTTGGATTCGCGCGGCGGGATGCCGCAGGTAGCTTCTCCGAGGCTGTCAGCACTCGGAGGGGTTCGCTGCTAACTGCATGTTTTCGCATGCTAAAGCCGGTTCAGATGAAGAAAAAATCAATAGACGGTTAATCAGCGGCGCGCACAATCAGCCGTGGGAGGACAGGCGAATCAACCTGGGGACCGTCATGCGCGACCATGCCGAAATGGACCTGATGCTCAAAGGCTATGGCTTGACCACGGCCAAGATTCTTTATCACTTTCCCGACCACCCGCATCTGCTGCAGAGCTTCATCTGGCAGGACTACGATCTGGCGCCGAAGTTTCCGGTGCTGATCAAGTTCATCGAATTCTGGAAGGCCAAGCTGGACGGGCCGCTGCATTCGATCAGCTATACCCACCAGAAGCTGATCGCGCCGAATGAATGGCGCAAGGTGGATGGTGAGTTCGTGCTGCACTGAACGCGGTACAGCCGATCTCCCCCGCAAGGGGGGATTGGCAGCTTCAACGCCAGTGCTCACACCGCCGGCGGGTTGAGCCGGGCGAAACCTTCCTGGCGACGATAGGGGAAATAGGGGTAGGGCGCGGTAATTTCGCTCGCCGTGTCGAGCTTTTTCATCTGCTCCGGCGTCAAGGTCCAGCCGACGGCGCCGAGGTTCTGGCGCAACTGCTCCTCGTTGCGGGCGCCGATGATGACCGACGACACGGTCGGGCGCTGCAGCAGCCAGTTGATGGCGATCTGCGGCACGGTCTTGCCGGTTTCCAGCGCCACCGCATCGAGCGCATCCATCACCCGATAGAGATGCTCGTCCTCGACCGGCGGTCCGAAGCTTGCCGTGTCGTGCAGCCGGCTCTTTTCCGGCAAGGACTGGCCACGGCGGATCTTGCCGGTCAGGCGGCCCCAGCCAAGCGGGCTCCACACCAGCGCGCCGACGCCCTGGTCGAGGCCGAGCGGCATCAGCTCCCATTCATAGTCGCGCCCGACCAGCGAATAGTAGACCTGATGCGCGACATAGCGTGGATAGCCTTGGCTGTCGGCTTGCGCCAACGACTTCATCACCTGCCAGCCGGAGAAATTGGAGACGCCGACATAGCGCAGCTTGCCGGCGCGCACGAGTTCGTCCAGCGTCGACAAGACCTCCTCGATCGGCGTCCCGGCGTCGAAAGCGTGCAGTTGCAACAGGTCGATGTAATCGGTGCCGAGGCGCCTCAGCGCATCATCCACGGATCTGATCAGCCGCGACCGAGACGAGCCATAGTCGGCCGGCCCATCGCCCATCGGCAGCGCGGTCTTGGTCGAGATCAGCACGGCATCGCGGCGGCCTTTTATCGCTTCGCCAAGCACCTCTTCCGAGGCGCCGTTCGAATAGACGTCGGCAGTATCGAACAGATTGACGCCGGCCTCCAGGCAGATGTCGATCAGCCGCCGCGCTTCCCTGGCGTCGCTGTTGCCCCAGGCGCCGAACAGCGGGCCGGAACCGCCAAAGGTTCCCGCGCCAAATGAGAGTGCGGGCACTTTCAGGCCCGATGCACCGAGACGTCGGTAGTCCATCTTTTTGCTCCTGTGGAACGAAGGGTGTGGAAAGCGGGTTTGCAGAGGACGGTCACGACCGGATGGAGGCAGGCTCGCCGAGCGTGGCGGTGCGATCGAGACGCAGCGCCAGCCCCGCCACACCGAGTGCCGCGAGCGGCAGCAGGGCGGCGACCCAGGTGAGTGAGCCCAGGCCAAGGCCATGGGCAATCACCGCACCACCAAGCCAGGCACCTGCCGCATTGCCGAGATTGAAGGCGGCGATGTTGAAGGACGAGGCGAGGCTCTGGCCGGCACCTTGTGCCTTTTCCAGCACCCACATTTGCAGCGGCGCCACGGTGGCGAAGGCGGCGGCCCCGAGCAGACCGACATAGATGACGGCCATCACCTGGCTGTGGATGGCGAAGGTCATGGTGGCGAGCACCAGGGCCAGCACCACGAGACTGCCCAGCACGGCCGGCACCAGCCAGCGGTCGGCGACCTTGCCGCCAAGCAAGTTGCCGGCAATGAGGCCGCCACCGAAGACGAGCAGGATCGGCGACACGGCCGCTTCCTTAAAGCCGCTGATCTCGGTCAGCAGCGGAGCGATATAAGTGAAGACGGCGAAGACACCGGCATAGCCGAGCACGGTGGTGGCGAGACCGAGCAGGACGGGGGTGCGGCGCAAAACGGCGAGATCGGCGCGCAGATCGCTCTTTTCGGGAGCCGTCTGGCTGCGCGGCACCAGAACCAGGATGACGGCGAAGGCCGCCAGACCGACCAATGTCACCGCCCAGAAGGTCGCCCGCCAGCCGAAGGCCTGGCCGAGCCAGGTGCCGAAGGGCACGCCGAGGATGTTGGCGATGGTCAGGCCGGTGAACATCAGCGCGATCGCCGAAGCCTTCTTGTTGGGTGCGACCAGTCCGGTGGCGACGACAGAGCCGACGCCGAAGAATGTGCCGTGGGCAAAGGCGGTGATGATGCGGGCGCCCATCAGCGTCCAGTAGTCGGGCGCCAACGCACAGGCGAGATTGCCAAGCGTGAAGATCGCCATCAGCGCCAGAAGCACGGTCTTGCGCGGCCAGTTGCCGGTGACGATGGTCAGCAGGGGCGCGCCGATGACGACGCCGAGCGCATAACCAGAAATGAGCTGGCCGGCGGCCGAGATCGAAACGCCGAGATCCTTGCTGACATCGAGCAGCAGACCCATGATGACGAATTCGGTGACGCCGATGCCGAAGGCACCGGCGGCAAGGGCGTAAAGAGCAAGAGGCATGGCGATTTCCACTTCGATGAGGAAGAGCGCCGTCCCGCGCCCCGACCCGTGAGATCGTGCTGCGACGCATTGTGAACCAGACTTGCCTTGGGCACATTTTCTGTGAAATAGATTCACAAATGGCCAGACCCGACATCAATCGCTCCGGTGAGATCGAAGTGTTCGTGCGCGTTGTCGAGGAAGGCAGTTTTTCCTCTGCCGCACGCGCCTTGCGCATGACGCCATCGGCGGTGAGCAAGCTGATCGCGCGGCTGGAGGCCCGGCTTGGCGCGCGGCTGGTCAGCCGTTCGACGCGAAAGCTGCAACTGACGCCGGAAGGCACAGCCTTCTACGACAGCGGCCTGCGCATCCTCGCCGACATGGCGGCGGCCGAGCAGGAGGCAGCGGCGGGTGCTTCACCGCGCGGACGTTTGCGCGTCAACAGCTACGTGCCCTTCGGAGTGCACCGGCTGATCCCGCTTCTGCCTCGGTTCCTCGAACGCTACCCCGAAATCTCAGTCGATCTGGTGCTGACCGACAGCGTCATCGACCTAATGGCGGAACGGGCCGATGTCGCCATCCGTGCCGGGCCGCTGAGTGAGTCACGGCTGGTGGCGCGCAAGCTCGGGCAAAGCCCGGTGGTCGTCGTTGCAGCACCTTCCTATCTGGAGGCGCACGGCACGCCGCTGACGCCAGCGGATCTCGACAGGCACAACCGCATGGGCTTCGGGTTCGTCAGGCATATCGATGGCTGGCCGTTCCTCGACGCGGACGGCCGCGCCATCATGGTTCCCATCACCGGCAACACGCTGGTCAGCGATGGCGAGGCGATGCGGCTGATGGCGCTGGCGGGCGCGGGCGTCGCCCGGCTGGCCCACTGGCATGTGGCGGCCGATATCGCCGCCGGTCGGCTGGTGTCGCTGCTGGAGGCATTCAATCCCGGTGACGAGGAGCCCACCCACGCCGTCTATGTCGGCCAGGGCCGGCATCTGCCGGCGCGGGTGCGTGCCTTTCTCGATTTTCTGGGTGAGAGCGTCCGGCTGACCTGACATCCCGGGAGCCACGGCTCCCGGGATGTCAGCGTGGGCTGTATTTATGCTTTCGGCGTGAACGGCGCCGGGCGGCGGCCCGCTGCCTGGCGCTCCAGCATCCAGCCGGGATATTCGGACGGCAGGGCGCTGACCTCGTCGAGACGAAGCAGATCGTCGCTGTCGAGCTTCACTTCCGTCGCGGCAAGGTTCTGCTCCAGCTGCTCCATGCGGCTGGCGCCGATGATGACGCTCATCACGAAGGGCTTGGCCAGGACATAGCCGAGCGCCACCGTGGCGACGCTGACATCATGCTTTTTGGCGATTTCGCGCATGACGGTAACGGCCGCCCAGGCACGGTCCTCATTGACCGGCGGGAAGTTGAAGGACGCGCGGCGGCCTTCGCCATTGCCGGGCGCGCCGGGGCCGTACTTGCCGGAGAGCAGGCCACCGGCCATCGGCGACCACACCATCAGGCCGAGCTTCTCCTCGTTGAGCAGCGGCACGATCTCGCGCTCGAGGTCGCGGCCGGCGATCGAATAGTAGGACTGCACGGTCTCGAAACGGGCAAAGCCCTTGCGCTCGGCGATGCCGAGCGCCTTGGCGATGCGCCATGCCGCCCAGTTGGAGACGCCGACATAGCGAACCTTGCCGCTGGCAACGAGATCGTCGAGCGCCCGCAGCGTTTCGTCGATCGGCGTCACGGTGTCGGTGCCGTGCAGCTGGTAAAGATCGATATGGTCGAGTTGCAGCCGCTTCAGGCTGGCATCGACCGAATCCATGATGTGGCCGCGTGAAGAGCCGCGCTGGTTCGGACCGTCGCCCATGGCGCCGTGGGCTTTGGTGGCGATGACCACATTCTGCCTGTTCACGCCGAGATCCCTGAGCGACTGGCCGAGCAGCCGTTCGGATTCGCCAAAGGAGTAGACGTCGGCCGTATCGAAGAAATTGACGCCGGCGGCGAGCGAATGGGCAACGATCTCGTTGACGCCCCTCTGGTCGAGACTGGCGATCAGGCCCCATTGGGCATTTTCACCGGCAGCACCGAAGGTCATGGTGCCGAGGCAGATTTCGGAGACGAACATCCCCGTATTTCCAAGCTGATTGTAACGCATGGTGGCGGCTCCAGAGAGTTTGTGATGACGCAAACCAAATAGGAACGGTACGTTTCGTTTCCAATTGCTGGCTCAACGAGCCCGCCGAGTTGGCCTATAACCCCTCACCGCATCTAATGCCGCCATCAGAAAGCGCCCGCTGCATTCACCGAACGAGGTTCGCATGAGTATGCGGATTATAAGTCTATAACTCGGATCTTCGTCTTCGGGCGGCGATTGACCTCCTCGACGAAGTCGTCATCCCACACGGGACCTGAGAGAAGATATTCCGCAAGCGAAGATGTTGCGCCGACCAGTCGGTCGTAGTTCTCGGGGGAGAGTACGACAGCAGTTGGCTTTCCGCGCACCGTGATGGTTTGTGGCCCTTGTTCCCGCGCCTGCCGTACGAATTTCGACAGATTGTTCTTCGCGTCCTTAAGATGCCAGTTCAAGGGCACTACTCGCTAGATGGCTTCGCTAGTCATATACCAGATGCCGTTGAAGCATGGCAGGGTTTCCGCTCGAACAGATGTGTTGCTAGTCCCTCGACATGGGTTGGAAGCTATTGGCAGCGAGAATCTATAGCCTCTTTCGGCGGCAGATCGCAAACCTCGGGATAAACATCTCTCTCGTCGTCATCCACGGGCGGAGCAAGGAGCGCAGCGACGCAGCGCAGACCCGAGGATCCATCCCGCGACATCTGCCGAAGAATGCAGCGGAACAGAATTCTGCACCGCTGCATTTTCCTTGTCGTCACGGCATGGATCCTAGGGTCTGCGCTCCGCTTCGCGTCGCTCCGCCCTAGGATGACGAAGGTGTGGTGGCCTGCAGCCAATCGAATATGTTGGAATTTAGCGACTAGAGACCGGTCTGTGCATCGGAACTATCGGCTGCCGAAGATCGCCGAACCGACGCGGACGCTGGTGGCGCCGAAGGCGATCGCCGTCTCGTAGTCGCCAGACATGCCCATCGAGAGTTTGGCGACGCCGGCTTCCTTGCCGAGCTTTTCCAACAGCGCGAAGTGCGGGCCGGGGTTCTCATCGGCCGGCGGGATGCACATCAGGCCCTCGATGGCGAGGCCATGCACGTCGCGGCAGCGGGCGACAAAGGCCACGGCGTCGCGGGGCTCGATGCCTGCCTTCTGCGGCTCGGAGCCGGTGTTGACCTGGACGTAGAGCTTCGGTGCGCGGCCCTGCCTGGCGATCTCCTTGGCCAGTTCGGCGGCGATCTTCTCGCGATCGATCGTCTCGATGACGTCGAACAGCGCCACAGCCTCCTTGGCCTTGTTGGATTGCAGCGGGCCGATCAGATGCAGTTCGATGTCGGGAAATGCGTCCTTCAGATCAGGCCATTTGCCTTGCGCCTCCTGCACGCGGTTCTCGCCGAAGACGCGCTGGCCGGCCTCGATGACCGGGCCGATGTCGGCAGCGTCGAAGGTCTTTGAGACCGCGACCAGCGTCACGACGCCGGCTTCGCGGCCGGCCTCGCGCTCGGCGGCGGCGATCTTCGCCTTGACCGCGAAAAATTGCTGAACGGCGTCACCCATATGCAAATCCTGCTGTTTTGACCGGCGTTTTTGTCAGACGCGATACCCATATGGTTGACGGGTTTGCCAAACCATGGTGAACACCCGGACCACATTCCCTGAACTGCCGAGCCATCGCCCGCAGTTCGCGCCTGCTTTTAAGTGAAAAACGTCCCATGGCAACCGAACGATACAATCCGCGCGCGTCAGAGCCCAAATGGCAGAAGGCCTGGGACGCCAAGAAGCTGTTCGAAGCGCACAATGACGATCCGCGCCCGAAATACTATGTGCTGGAGATGTTCCCCTATCCGTCGGGGCGCATCCATATCGGTCATACCCGCAATTACACGATGGGCGACGTGGTGGCGCGCTACAAACGGGCCAAGGGCTTCAACGTGCTGCATCCGATGGGCTGGGACGCCTTCGGCATGCCGGCCGAAAACGCGGCGATGCAGAACAAGGTCCATCCCAAGGAGTGGACCTACCAGAACATCGCCACCATGCGCGAGCAGCTCAAGGTCATGGGGCTGTCGCTGGACTGGGCGCGCGAATTCGCCACCTGTGACGTCGACTATTACCACCGCCAGCAGATGCTGTTCCTCGATTTTGTCGAGAAGGGGCTGGTGACGCGCAAATCCTCCAAGGTCAACTGGGATCCGGAGGACATGACCGTGCTTGCCAACGAGCAGGTCATCGATGGACGCGGCTGGCGCTCGGGCGCGCTGGTAGAACAGCGCGAACTGACGCAGTGGTTCTTCAAGATCACCGACTTCGCCCAGGATCTGCTGGATTCGCTCGACGGCCTCGACGAATGGCCGGAAAAAGTGAAGCTGATGCAGCAGAACTGGATCGGCCGCTCGGAAGGCCTGCTGATCCGCTGGCCTCTGGCCGACGCCTCTGATGGCGAGCATGAGCTGGAAGTCTATACGACAAGGCCCGACACCATCTTCGGCGCTTCCTTCATGGCTGTCGCCGCCGATCATCCGTTGGCCAAGAAGGCCGCTGCGCACAATCCGGCGCTGGCGAAGTTCATCGAGGATATCGGCCATATGGGCACCTCGGTGGCTGCGCTGGAGACAGCTGAGAAGAAGGGTTTCGACACCGGCATCCGCGTCGTCCATCCGTTTGACGACAACTGGATGCTGCCTGTCTATGTCGCCAATTTCGTGCTGATGGAATACGGCACCGGCGCCATTTTCGGCTGTCCGTCCGGCGACCAGCGCGACCTCGACTTCGCCAACAAATACGGCCTGCCGGTGATTCCGGTGGTGATGCCGGAAGGCGAGAATCCGGCGACGTTCCAGATCATCGATGAAGCCTATGTCGATGACGGCGTGATGATCAATTCGCGCTTTCTCGACGGCATGAAGCCGGATCAGGCTTTCGACGAGGTCGCCAAACTGCTGGAGCAGAAGACGATCGGCAACCGGCCGATGGCCGAGCGCAAGGTGAATTTCCGCCTGCGCGACTGGGGCATTTCGCGCCAGCGCTACTGGGGCTGCCCGATCCCGATGATCCATTGCGAGGCTTGCGGCGTGGTGCCGGTGCCGAAGGCGGACCTGCCGGTGAAGCTTCCCGACGATGTCGATTTCGATCGCCCGGGCAATCCGCTCGACCGGCATCCGACATGGCGCCATGTGAAATGTCCGCAATGCGGCAGGGATGCGCGGCGCGAAACCGACACGATGGACACCTTCGTCGATTCGTCGTGGTACTTCGCCCGCTTCACCGCGCCGTGGGCGCATGAACCGACCGATCCCAAAGCGGCCAACGAATGGCTGCCGGTCGACCAGTATATCGGCGGGATCGAGCACGCGATCCTGCATCTGCTCTATTCGCGCTTCTTCACCCGCGCCATGCGCGAGGCCGGTCATGTCGATCTGGCCGAGCCGTTCAAGGGCCTGTTCACGCAAGGCATGGTGGTGCACGAAACCTATCGCGTCGGCTCGGCATCGAATGGCCGCTGGCTGGCGCCCACCGAAGTTCGGCTGGAGGATGTCGACGGCAAGCGCAGCGCCATCGACATCGCCACCGGCGAGGCCGTCACCATCGGTCCGCTGGAAAAGATGTCGAAATCGAAGAAGAACACGGTGAGCCCGGAAGACATCACCGATGGCTACGGCGCCGATACGGCGCGCTGGTTCATGCTGTCGGATTCTCCTCCCGAGCGCGATGTCGAGTGGACCGACGATGGCGCTGCCGGTGCGCATCGCTTCATCCAGCGCATCTGGCGCCTGGTGTCGACGGCGGCCGAAACACTGGCCGGCATCAAGCCCTTAGCGGCCAGCAGCGGTGAGGCCGCGGTGGTGTCCAAGGCCGCGCACAAGATCCTGAAGGCGGTCGGAGAGGATATCGAGAAGCTCGCCTTCAACCGCGCCATCGCCCGCATCTACGAACTGGCCAACGCGCTGACCACGCCGCTCAACGAGGTGGCCGAAGGCAAGGCCGATGCAGCGCTGAAAGGCGCCTGCCGGCAGGCGGTGGAGATTCTCGTGCATCTGATCGCGCCGGTCATGCCGCATCTGGCCGAGGAGTGCTGGGCAACGCTTGGCGGCACCGATCTCGTTGCCGAACGGCCTTGGCCGGTCTTCGATCCGGCGCTGGTCGTCGACAACGAAGTCACCTATCCGGTACAGGTCAACGGCAAGAAGCGGGGGGATTTGACAATTGCCCGCGACGCGGACCAAGGTGCGGTCGAAAAAGCGGTATTGGCTCTCGACTTCGTGCAGAAAGCACTCGAAGGGAAGGCTCCGCGCAAGGTGATCATCGTGCCGCAGAGGATCGTCAATGTCGTTGCCTGATCGGGAAAAGACAGAGTTGAGCCATTTGCTGCGCCGCATAGCGCTTGCCGGCCTGATAGGTTCGCTCGCGCTTGTCTCGGCCTGCACGGTGCGGCCGCTCTATTCGAGCGCGCCACTGTCGGGTTCGCAGGCCAGTGCCAGTGCCGAACTGGCGTTGATCGGCATCAAGCCGGTCAATACGCGTTACGGCCAACAGGTGCGCAACAATCTGATTTTCGGGTTTGGACGAGGCGCCGGCGAGCCGGCCTCGCCGGCATATTCGCTCAATCTCGGCGTGACCGAAGCGGTCGAGTCCGCGGCACTCGTGCAGGTCGGAACGGATGAAGACGAACCGACCGCCGGTTCCGTGACGCTGACCGGCAGCTATACGCTGGCCGATGCGAAGACCGGCGTGGTGATCGCATCCGGCAAACGTTCGATCACGTCGTCCTTCGACAGGCCGCGTCAGGAATTCGCCGCATACCGGGCGCAGATCGACGCCGAGAATCGCGCTGCGCGAGAGTTGGCGGAAGCGCTGCAGCTGTCCATTGCCCAGGACCTTGTCCGGCACGGCAAGACCGGCTAGCGCACCTCATCCCTTCACGGAAACGGTCTGGCCCCAGGCATGATGGGGTGATCGCGGGACCATGACCAGATTCTCGAACAGAAATTGTCCGAAGACCCATCGATCTGCTACGGCACAGCGAGTAGATCGCGCCACCAGCGTGGATGCGGCGAGACGACGATCGTGCCGTGTCGCTCGCAGACCACCACGAAGATTTTGGTGCCCAGGATGGTCGGCGATCCATCCGGGAAGCAACTGTTAACCACTCGCTCCCTATTGCTCGGCAGACATTTCAAAGTGAGTCTTGAGAATGGAAGCCAAGCGTTTTTCCCGGGTCAATTTATCGACGGCTGCATTGCCTGATGGCCCCGAGGGGAAGCGCTTGGAGAGCATCGGCGACAGGGGTGGTCAGCGAAGTTCTTCCGCGGCAGGCGACTTTGATCCTCCGGCTCGCAAGGAGCCGGACGGCCGGCAGCCCACCACACGCCGGGCCGGCTATTCCGCACCGGTGGTCGATCTCGGCGGCAACAAGCGGCCCTATATGGAGCCTCGGGGTGGGTCAGAGGATACGCCTTCGAAAATCGGCGATATCGAGAGCCCTGCCTGGCAGGAATATTTCTTCCTTGCACCCAACGTGCGTTTTACACGCACGCCGGACTATGAGGCCAGGAAGCATCATCCGCAGCACGAGCGTGTTGTCGAACACGCCGCGACGCGCCCAGCAGAGCAAACCGTTGCGCAATCGATGATCAACGGGGCGTCCTCCGCGCCTTCGCTACTGGCATTGCCGGCGTCGGTGAAAAGCCCTGCTTCCCAGCCGCTGGCCGGCCACGCCTCGCAAGGGTCATTACCGCCGGCTGCTGCTTTTGTTGCCCCGGAGCGCGCCAGGGAGAAGGCGCCAGCCGTTGCGCCGGTGCCGCCGAGGTCGGTCGCTACGGCACGGGCATCCGCGCGCGCGTCCGTTGCTCCGGGCGCCAAAACGACCACTTCCGAAAGGCTGCGCTGGCCATATCTTTCGGATCATGCGTTCTTCGAGGCTATGGCACCCTATCTGGTCGACGTTTCGTCGCCGGCCCGGCAGACCGGTCCAGCGTCGCCTGCACCGGTCGCCGTAGCGCCAGCGACCACTATGCCGATCGACATTCGCCCGTCGACAGGATCCGATGCCACCGCATTGTTTCGTGTCATCGACTGCCTTCCGGGCCAGGCCTTGAAGCCGTTGCCGGATGTTTGGCCGGCCAATTCGAACCGGAGCGTCGCCCAACCTGGCGTGCCAGCGAGCAATGCGCCGTCGCCGGTCGAGGCTGTCGCAATCCCAGCCGCCAAAAGCGACGCCGTTTCCGCGTCGGCCGCGCCAAGTGTGAACGTCCCTGCCAGGGCCGTTGGCGCCCGCTCCGCGCGCTTGCCTGGGGCTGGAAAGGTCGTGCTGTCAACCGCGGGCGATCCCTATGAGCTTCCCTCGGAAGAGCTGTTGCAGCAGCCACCGGAGGGACAAGGCTTCTACATGTCGCAGGAGCGGCTCGAGCAGAACGCCGATCTGCTGGAAAGCGTGCTCGAGGACTTCGGCGTGCGTGGCGAGATCATTCATGTTCGCCCAGGCCCGGTCGTCACGCTCTATGAGTTCGAGCCGGCGCCGGGCGTCAAATCTTCTCGCGTCATCGGGCTTGCAGACGATATCGCCCGCTCCATGTCGGCGATTTCGGCGCGCGTCGCCGTCGTGCCTGGCCGCAACGTCATCGGCATCGAGCTCCCGAACGAGATGCGCGAAACCGTCTATTTCCGGGAGCTGATCGAATCGGAAGGCTTTCGCAAGACCAGCTGCAAGCTGGCGCTTTGTCTCGGCAAGACGATCGGCGGCGAGCCGGTCATCGCCGAGCTGGCGAAGATGCCGCATTTGCTGGTGGCCGGAACCACCGGCTCCGGCAAGTCGGTCGCCATCAACACCATGATCCTGTCGTTGCTCTATCGGTTGAAGCCGGAAGAATGCCGGCTGATCATGGTCGATCCCAAGATGCTCGAACTCTCTGTCTATGACGGCATCCCGCATCTTCTGACGCCCGTCGTCACGGACCCCAAGAAAGCCGTGACGGCGCTCAAATGGGCGGTGCGCGAAATGGAGGACCGGTATCGCAAGATGGCGCGGCTCGGTGTGCGCAACATCGACGGCTACAACGAGCGTGCCGCCGCTGCCCGCGACAAGGGCGAGACGGTTGTCATGACGGTGCAGACCGGCTTCGAAAAGGGCACCGGCGAACCGCTTTTCGAACAGCAGGAAATCGACCTTGCGCCGATGCCCTACATTGTCGTCATCGTCGACGAGATGGCCGACCTGATGATGGTCGCCGGCAAGGAGATCGAAGGCGCGATCCAGCGACTGGCGCAGATGGCGCGCGCTGCCGGCATTCACCTGATCATGGCAACGCAGCGCCCCTCGGTCGATGTCATCACGGGCACGATCAAGGCCAACTTCCCGACCCGGATTTCCTTCCAGGTTACATCGAAGATCGACAGCCGCACCATCCTGGGCGAGCAGGGCGCCGAGCAGTTGCTTGGCCAGGGCGACATGCTGCACATGATGGGTGGCGGGCGCATTTCGCGCGTGCATGGGCCGTTTGTTTCCGACGCGGAGGTCGAGCATGTCGTCGCGCATCTCAAGGCGCAAGGGCGCCCCGAATATCTGGAAACCGTGACGGCCGATGAGGACGAGGAAGAAATCGAAGAAGACCAGGGCGCGGTCTTCGACAAGGGATCCGTTGCAGCCGAAGACAGCGACGCGATCTACGACGAGGCGGTCAAGGTGGTGGTGCGCGACAAGAAGTGTTCGACGTCCTACATCCAGCGCCGCCTCGGCATCGGCTACAACCGCGCCGCGTCCCTGGTCGAGCGTATGGAAAAGGAAGGTTTGGTCGGCACACCCAACCATGTCGGCAAACGCGAAATCATCATGGGCCGGCGCCAGCCGGCAAGCGCACCCGAGGACGATGGCGCGGACTGATCGGCAGCCCGCTTGAAGCGCACATGAAAAAGGCCGGTTGCCCGGCCTTTTCATCACAAGCGAATTGGCTTCAGCCGATCGCCATTCTCAGCCGATCTTCTGGCCGGTTTTTGCCCAGTCGGCAAGGAACTGTTCCAGGCCCTTATCGGTCAGCGGGTGCTTGACCAGTGCCTTCAGGGTCGCCGGCGGCGCGGTCACGACATCGGCGCCGATGAGCGCCGCCTGCTTGACATGGTTCACGGTGCGCACCGAAGCGACCAGGATCTCGGTCTGGAAATCGTAATTGTCGTAGATCTGCCTGATCTCCTGGATCAGCTCCATGCCGTCGATGCCGATGTCGTCGACGCGGCCGACGAAGGGCGAGATGAACGAGGCACCGGCCTTGGCCGCCAGCAGCGCCTGGTTGGCCGAAAAGCACAGCGTGACGTTGACCAGGCGGTTCATCTCGGTGCGGATCGTCTTGCAGGCCTTGAGCCCGTCCAGCGTCAGCGGCACCTTGATGCAGACATTGTCGGCGATCTTGGCCAGAACCTTGGCCTGCTGCATCATCTCGGAATATTCGGTGGCGGTGACTTCAGCCGAGACCGGACCCTTGACGATGTCGCAAATCTCTTTGGTGACCTCGGCGATCTTGCCGCCGGATTTGAGGATCAGCGACGGATTGGTGGTGACGCCGTCGAGCAGCCCCAGATCGTTCAGCTCACGGATATCCTTGACGTCGGCGGTGTCGACAAAAAATTTCATGGCGGGTCTCCTGAAGATTTTCATGTGCATGTCATGCACATTCGGGGTCGGCCTTTGATCTAGACCAAAGTCAGGGCAAGGTCACGCCTCATGATCGAAGATTCGCCCTTTGTCGCAGCCGCACCGGTGCTGGTGCCGATGCCCGCCGAACGCCCCTACACCTATGCCGTGCCGGCCGGCATGCGCGTGGTGCCGGGCTCGATCGTGCGCGTGCCGCTCGGTCCGCGCCAGGTCGCCGGCATCGTCTGGGATGGCGCGGTCGAGAAGGTCGACGCGAAAAAGCTGCGCCCCATCGAACAGGTTTTCGACTGCCCGCCGATCGACCGCGCGATGCGCCGCTTCGTCGACTGGGTGGCGCAGTACACGCTGTCGCCGCCGGGCATGGTGGCGCGCATGCTGCTCAGGGCGCCGGAGGCTTTCGACCCCGAACCGTGGATCGAGGGATTGCAGCGCACGCTTCTCGCACCCGACCGGATGACGAGCGCCAGGCAGCGCGTGCTGGAGACGGCCGAAGGCGGCCTTGCCTGGACGCGCTCCGGCCTCGCTCACGCCGCCGGCGTGTCGTCGACGGTGATCGACGGCCTGAGGGCGCAAGGCGTGTTCGAGACCGTGATGATCCCGCCGCGCCCGGTGGTGGCCGCGCCCGATCCCGCCTACGCCACACCGGAACTGATGCCGGACCAGAGCGCCGCGGCGCAGATGCTGCGCGCCAATGTCGCAGCCGGCGTGTTCAACGTCGCGCTGCTCGACGGCGTCACCGGATCAGGTAAGACGGAGGTTTATTTCGAAGCGGTGGCGGCTGCGCTCGACCAGGGCAGGCAGGTGCTGATCCTGCTGCCGGAAATCGCGCTGACGCATGCCTTTCTCGAGCGCTTCCAGCAGCGCTTCGGCGCCAAGCCGGGTGAATGGCATTCCGACCTGCCGCCGCGGATGCGCGAGCGGGTTTGGCGGCAAGTGGCGGAAGGCGGCGTGCGGGTCGTCGCCGGTGCGCGTTCGGCGCTGTTCCTGCCGTTCAAGGAGCTTGGCCTGATCGTCGTCGACGAGGAGCACGACCCTGCCTACAAGCAGGAGGACCGCGTCTTCTACAATGCGCGCGATATGGCGGTGGTGCGCGGCCATATCGGCAGCTTTCCGGTCGTGCTGGCGTCGGCGACGCCATCGGTTGAAAGCCGGGTCAATGCCAGCCAAGGTAAATACAACAGAGCGGTGCTTTCCGCTCGCTTCGCCGAGGCGGCGCTTCCGCATCTGAAGGCGGTCGACATGCGGCGCGCGCCGCCGGCGCGTGGCGGTTTCCTGTCGCCGGTGCTGCTCGACCAGATGCGCCAGACGCTGGAGAGGCAGGAGCAGTCGCTGCTGTTCCTCAACCGGCGCGGCTATGCGCCGCTGACGCTGTGCCGGGTCTGCGGCCACCGCTTCGGCTGCCCGGTCTGCTCGGCCTGGCTGGTCGAGCATCGTTTTCGCGGCCAGCTGGTCTGCCATCATTGCGGGCACAATGAGCGCCGCCCCGAAGCCTGCCCGGAATGCGGCACGCTCGATCATCTGGTCGCCTGCGGGCCAGGTGTCGAGCGGATCGCCGAAGAGGTCGTTACGCATTTTCCCGACGCGCGCACCATCGTCTTGTCGTCGGACCTGATGGGCGGCGTAAGGCGGCTGCGGCTGGAGCTGGAGGCGATCGCCGATGGCGAGGCCGACATCGTCATCGGCACGCAGCTCGTCGCCAAGGGCCACAACTTTCCCAACATGACCCTGGTCGGCGTCGTCGATGCCGATCTTGGCCTTGCCAATGGCGATCCGCGCGCCGCCGAGCGCACATTTCAGCTGCTCAGCCAGGTCACCGGCCGCGCCGGCCGCACCGGCAAGAAGAGCCTTGGCCTGCTGCAGACTTTTCAGCCCGACCACCCGGTGATGCGGGCGATCGTCTCGGGCGACGCCGAGGCGTTTTACGAACGTGAGATCGCCGAGCGCGAACGGGCCGCACTGCCGCCCTTCGGCCGGCTCGCAGGCGTCATCGTTAGTGCGGTGACGCGGGCTGAAGCCGAAGGCCATGCACGTGGCCTGCGCCGCGCCGCGCCCGAGGCGACGGATTTGTTCGTGCTCGGCCCGGCGGAGGCGCCGCTGTCACTGCTCGGCGGCCGCCATCGCTTCCGCCTGCTGATCCAGGGCGAGCGGCGCGCCGATATGCAAGGTTTTATCAGGGCCATGCTGGCCAACGGGCCAAAACAGCGCGGTTCGGTCAGGGTGCAGGTCGATATTGATCCGCAGAGCTTTTTGTGAGTTGAACGCCGCCGGCCACTCTCGGTAAATGAGCTTATAGAGAGCGGATCAAAATTCGACGTCCCTCAATGGCGATTCATTTCGCTCAAGTTCGATGCCGCCCGGATACCGAAGCAAAAAGTCCCCGAAGTTTTTCTGGCTGTCTTGCGGATAAAGCTTTCGCCCCTCAGCAACCGGAATGACCATGGCGGTCGGCTTGCCGTTTCTCGTGATAATGGTTGGCTCGCCGTTTCCTGCGGCCCCGACGATTGCCGAGAGCCCCACCTTGGCCTGCCGAAGCTCAACAGTTTTCACTGCGACCTCCTTATGCTCTCATGTGTTTATAGTATCGGGGATCGCCCAGGAAAAGGAACAGCCCTTATGAAAACCCTCGGCCTTCTGGGCGGCATGAGCTGGGAATCGACCGCCATCTACTATCGCCTGCTCAACGAGATCGTGCGCGAGCGGCTGGGCGGCTTGCATTCTGCCAAACTCCTGCTGTGGTCCTTCGATTTTGCAGAGATCGCCGAGCGGCAGCATCACGGCGACTGGGACGGCGCCGGCGTGCTTCTCGTCGAAGCAGCGCGCAAACTCGAGGCCGGCGGCGCGGAAGGTCTGCTTTTGTGCACCAACACCATGCACAGGCTGGCCGATGAGGTGCAGGCGTCGGTGTCGATCCCGCTGATCCACATCGCCGACGCCACGGCGGTGGCGGTCAAGCGCGCCGGCATGCAGCGGCCGGCGCTGCTGGCGACGCGCTTCACCATGGAGCAGGACTTCTACAAGGGCCGGCTCGCCGACAGATTTGGATTGAGCCCTGTGGTGCCGGATGCGGCCGGGCGCGACATGGTCCATCGTGTCATCTATGAGGAACTGTGCCAAGGCATCGTCAAGGAGACTTCAAAGGCGGCTTACATAGCCGAGACCGAGCGCCTGCGCCGCGAAGAGGCGGCCGACAGCGTCATCATGGGCTGCACCGAGATCACCATGCTCATCGGCCAGCAGGACTTCGACGTTCCGGTCTTCGACACAACGCGCATCCATGCCGAGGCGGCGGTCGAATTCACGCTGGGCTGACAGGCTTCCGCAAATTGCCGGACTCCATCTGGCGTCCTTTCTTTCCTTCGCTAGAATGCCCGGAATTTCAAAACAGGCATTTCGAGGGGACGAGATGGATTTTGCGCTTCCATGGCCGACGAGCCAGGGCGAATGGCTGGCCTGGTCGAGCGCCGTCTTCACCGTGCTGCTCGGTCTTTTGTTTTTTCTGGCACCTGGTCTCGCCTTCCGTGCCCTGCGCTTGCAGGTCAAGCCAGAGAAGGCTGCCGCGATCGCCGAGGGGCGCGGCAGGATGTCGGGCTTTTATCTCGGTGTCGGCCTGTGCTGTATCCTGCTGGCGCAGCCGCTGATCTACATGGCGCTCGGCTTTTCCTGGTTGTTCACCGCCTTCGGCCGGCTGCTGTCGATGATGTCTGATGGCGCCAACACGCCTTTCAATTGGGTTTCCATTGTGCTGGAATTGGTCCTGGCGGCGTTGCCGCTCGCCTTTGCCTTCGGCTTTCTGCCTTGAATCGTTGGGTATTCCGCGATGGAAGACGGGTGACTTTCCCCGGATGCGACAATAGTGCCTGAAAACCATGCGGAACGACGCATTGCGGTCTTAAAATGCCTGTGCTAGACGGCAATCGACTTTCGGCCGGGGATAGCGGAAGCCGCGCCTCCGTGCTCGAAAAAATGCAGTAAGGTCAAAGATTTAGCCAGAGTTTTTGCTCGCGCCAACAATCTACGGCCTGTCAGACAAGAGAAAAGACGGTCCGTGGCTCAATCGTCATCGCCAATCTCAGGTGTCGCAGAACGCTATGCGGGTTCGCTGTTCGAACTCGCCCTGCAGGCAAATTCCGTGGCCAAGGTCGAAGCCGACCTCAACAGTTTCGAAGCCATGCTCGCGGGCAGCGCTGATCTCAGCCGGCTGATCAATAGCCCGGTGTTCTCCAGCGAGGACCAGGCGAAGGCCATTGCGGCGATTGCCGACAAGGCGGGGATTGCCGGCCTCACTGGCAATTTCCTGCGCGTCGTCGCCCGCAACCGCCGGCTGTTCGCCATTCCCGGCATGATCAGGGCGTTCCGCCAGATATCAGCCGAACATCGTGGCGAGACCGCTGCTGAAGTGACGTCGGCGCACGAGCTGACGGCTGCCCAGCAGACCGAACTCAAGGCGGCGCTGAAGAGCGTTGCCGGCAAGGACGTGGCCATCTCCGTCACCGTCGATCCGTCGCTGCTCGGCGGGCTGGTGGTCAAGATGGGCTCGCGCCAGATCGATACGTCGCTCAAAACCAAACTCAATTCGCTCAAGCTTGCACTGAAAGAGGTCGGCTGATGGACATCCGCGCCGCGGAAATTTCCGCAATTCTGAAAGACCAGATCAAGAATTTCGGCAAGGAGGCCGAGGTCTCCGAAGTCGGACAGGTGCTGTCCGTCGGTGACGGTATCGCCCGTGTCTACGGCCTCGACAATGTCCAGGCCGGCGAAATGGTCGAATTCCCCGGCGGCATCCGCGGCATGGCGCTCAACCTCGAAGCCGACAATGTCGGCGTCGTCATCTTCGGCGCCGACCGCGACATCAAGGAAGGCGATATCGTCAAGCGCACCGGCGCGATCGTCGACGTCCCCGTCGGCCCCGGCCTGCTCGGCCGCGTTGTCGATGCGCTCGGCAATCCGATCGACGGCAAGGGTCCGATCAAGGCAGTCGAGCGCAAGCGCGTCGACGTCAAGGCGCCCGGCATCATCCCGCGCAAGTCGGTGAACGAGCCGATGTCGACCGGCCTCAAGGCCATCGATGCGTTGATCCCGGTCGGTCGCGGCCAGCGCGAGCTGGTCATCGGCGATCGCCAGACCGGCAAGACCGCCATCATCCTCGACACGATGCTCAACCAGAAGTCGGTGCACGACAACGGCCCCGAGAAGGAAAAGCTCTACTGCGTCTATGTCGCCGTCGGCCAGAAGCGCTCGACCGTCGCGCAGTTCGTCAAGGTGCTGGAAGAGCGCGGCGCGCTCGAATACTCGATCATCGTCGCCGCCACCGCTTCCGATCCGGCACCGATGCAGTTCCTGGCGCCGTTCGCTGGCGCCACCATGGGCGAATATTTCCGCGACAATGGCATGCACGCGCTGATCAGCTATGACGATCTGTCGAAGCAGGCCGTCGCCTATCGCCAGATGTCGCTGCTGCTGCGCCGCCCGCCGGGCCGCGAAGCCTATCCGGGCGACGTCTTCTACCTGCACTCGCGCCTGCTCGAGCGCGCCGCCAAGCTCAACGACGATCTGGGCGGTGGTTCGCTGACCGCGCTGCCGATCATCGAGACGCAGGCCAACGACGTGTCGGCCTACATCCCGACCAACGTGATCTCGATCACCGACGGCCAGATATTCCTCGAAACCAACCTGTTCTTCCAGGGCATCCGTCCTGCGGTGAACGTCGGCCTGTCGGTCAGCCGCGTCGGCTCGGCCGCGCAGATCAAGGCGATGAAGCAGGTTGCCGGCTCGATCAAGGGCGAGCTCGCGCAGTACCGCGAAATGGCGGCCTTCGCGCAGTTCGGCTCCGATCTCGACGCCGCCACGCAGCGCCTGCTCAACCGCGGATCGCGCCTGACCGAACTCCTGAAGCAGCCGCAGTTCTCGCCGCTGAAGACGGAAGAGCAGGTCGCGGTGATCTTCGCCGGCGTCAACGGCTATCTCGACAAGCTGCCGGTCAACCAGGTCGGCAAGTTCGAGCATGGCCTGCTCAGCCACATGCGTTCGGCCGGCAAGGACGTCCTCGATGCCATCGGCAAGGAAAAGGCGCTGTCGGACGATCTGCGCGCCAAGCTGAAGGCCGAGATCGACGCTTTCGCCAAGACCTTCGCCTGAGCGAATTGCAAGACGGGATCAGGTTTGAAGCATGCCTTCATTAAAAGACCTTCGTAACCGTATCGCCTCGGTCAAGGCGACGCAGAAGATCACCAAGGCGATGCAGATGGTCGCCGCGGCGAAGCTGCGCCGTGCGCAAGAGGCTGCGGAAGCGGCGCGCCCCTATTCGGAGCGCATGGGTTCCGTGCTGGCCAACATCACCCAGGCCATCGGCGGCGGCGGCGATGCCCCGGCGCTGATGACCGGCACCGGCAAGGATGACGTGCATCTGCTCGTCGTCTGCACCGCCGAGCGCGGCCTGTGCGGCGGCTTCAATTCGCAGATCGCCCGCCTTGCCCGCGACCATATCCGCAAGCTTTTGGCGGACGGCAAGCAGGTCAAGATCATCTGCGTCGGCAAGAAGGGTTTCGACATCCTGCGCCGCGACTATGCGTCGATGATCATCGACCGCGTCGATCTGCGCGAGGTCAAGACACTCGGCTTCGTCAATGCCGATGCGATCGCCAAGAAGGTCATCCACCTCTTCAATGAGGGCGGCTTCGACATCTGCACGCTGTTCTATTCGCAGTTCAAGTCGGTGATCAGCCAAATCCCGACCGCGCAGCAGATCATTCCGGCCGGCGTTGCTTCGGCTCCTGCCGAGGCGACGGATGGCGGCAACGCCGTCTACGAATATGAACCGGAGCCGGGCGAAATCCTCTCCGACCTCATTCCGCGCAACATCTCCGTGCAGGTTTTCCGGGCGCTGCTCGAAAATGTGGCCGGCGAAATGGGCGCCAAGATGAGCGCCATGGACAATGCGACGCGCAACGCCGGCGACATGATCAACAAGCTGTCGATCACCTATAACCGCCAGCGGCAGGCGCAGATCACCAAGGAACTGATCGAAATCATTTCGGGCGCCGAGGCGCTCTAGGCGCGGTTCGCGGGTCATCGACCCGCGATCGGACCGCGTGAGAAACAAAGGACGAAAAAGGGTAAAGACGATGGCGAAAGCAGCGACCCCCCAGAAGGCGACATCCAAGACGGCAGCCCCCAAGGCCGCAGCCGCGAAAACCGCAGCCCCCGTGAAGGCGGCAAAGGCTCCAGCAGCAGCCGCGAAGGCTGCCCCGGCCAAGGCAGCAGCGCCGGCGAAGGCCGCCGCTGCCAAGACATCGGCAGTGGCCAGCAAGGCAACCGGCGTTGCCGGCAAGGTCCGCCAGGTCATCGGCGCCGTTGTCGACGTGCAGTTCGGCGATCACCTGCCGGCGATCCTGAACGCGCTCGAGACGACCAATGTCGGTAACCGACTGGTGCTCGAAGTCGCCCAGCACCTGGGTGAAAACACCGTGCGCTGCATCGCCATGGACTCGACCGAAGGTCTGGTTCGCGGCCAGGAAGTGCGTGACACCGGCGCGCCGATCACCGTGCCGGTCGGCCCGGGCATGCTCGGCCGCATCATCAACGTCATCGGCGAGCCGGTCGACGAAGAAGGCCCGGTCGACGCGACCGAAATGCGCTCCATCCACCAGCCGGCTCCGACCTATGTCGAGCAGTCGACGGAAGCGCAGATCCTGATCACCGGCATTAAGGTGCTCGACCTGCTGGCGCCCTACGCCAAGGGCGGCAAGATCGGCCTGTTCGGCGGCGCCGGCGTCGGCAAGACCGTGCTGATCCAGGAACTGATCAACAACATCGCCAAGGCGCATGGCGGTTACTCGGTGTTCGCTGGCGTCGGCGAGCGCACCCGCGAAGGCAACGATCTCTATCACGAGTTCATCGAATCCGGCGTCAACAAGAAGGGCGGCGGCGAAGGCTCCAAGGCGGCACTCGTCTACGGCCAGATGAACGAGCCGCCGGGCGCGCGCGCCCGCGTCGGCCTGACCGGCCTGACGGTTGCGGAATATTTCCGCGACCAGGGCCAGGACGTGCTGTTCTTCGTCGACAACATCTTCCGCTTCACCCAGGCTGGCTCGGAAGTGTCGGCTCTGCTTGGCCGTATTCCTTCGGCCGTGGGCTATCAGCCGACGCTCGCCACCGACATGGGCGCGCTGCAGGAACGCATCACCACCACCACCAAGGGCTCGATCACGTCCGTGCAGGCCATCTACGTGCCCGCCGACGACTTGACCGATCCGGCGCCGGCGACCTCGTTCGCCCACCTTGACGCGACGACGACGCTCAACCGCGCCATCGCCGAAAAGGGCATCTATCCGGCCGTCGATCCGCTGGATTCGACCTCGCGCATGCTCGACCCGCTGGTCGTCGGCGACGAGCATTATGGCGTCGCGCGCCAGGTGCAGTCGATCCTCCAGCGCTACAAGTCGCTGCAGGACATCATCGCCATCCTGGGCATGGACGAGCTGTCGGAAGAGGACAAGCAAACCGTGGCCCGCGCCCGCAAGATCGAGCGCTTCCTGTCGCAGCCGTTCTTCGTCGCCGAAGTGTTCACCGGCGCGCCGGGCAAGCTGGTCGACCTCGCCGACACCATCAAGGGCTTCAAGGGCCTCTGCAACGGCGACTACGATCACCTTCCGGAAGCTGCCTTCTACATGGTCGGCGGCATCGAGGAAGCGGTCGAGAAGGCACAGCGCCTCGCGGCTGAAGCGGCTTAATTTAGGGAATAGGGAGTAGTCAGTAGTGAGTGGGGAATAGCAGCTGCGTAATGTGGACCGGTTAGGGCCACTTACTACTGCCTAGTTCCTATTCCCTACTCACTAAATTGATCATGCCTGAAGCTTTCAAGTTCGAACTGGTCTCGCCGGAGCGTCTGCTCGTTTCCGAGCAGGTCGAATCCGTCGTCATTCCCGGCGCCGAAGGCGAGATGACCGTCATGGCGCATCACGCTCCGGTCATGACCACGATCAAGCCGGGCGTCGTCACGGTGAAGACCGCGGCGGGCGGCGAAGAGCGCTATGTGGTGTTCGGCGGCTTCGCCGACATCGTTCCGGCCGGCTGCACGCTGCTGGCGGAATCGGCTGTCGCGGTGAAGGATGTCGACCGCGCCGATCTCGCGCGCCGCATCCAGGAAGCCAAGGAAGACGCCACTGATGCCAAGGACGACGAGGCTCGCAGCAAGGCGGAACAGTTCCTTAGCCAGCTCACCACGCTGGAAGGCGCCATCCTGCCGGCGTAAGGCCTGAGCGCAGACTCTGGAATTCATGCCATTGGTAGCGCGCAGGACGGGCGTTCTGTCGCGATCCTTCGCGCCTAGGGGCGCTGTCCCGCCGACATCATAACCGCGAGGCCGTAGCTCAGGCCTGCTCGCTCTGTATGCCGAGCGCGGCGAAGGCCAGAACCGGACCATCGCGCCGCAGGTGGACGAGATGGACAGCCACGAGTTCGATCAACGTCTGCCGCTCGGCATGATCCCCAGCGAAGCCGGCCAGGTCGAACACCGCGGTCACGGTTTCGTTGGCCGGCAGCTGCTCGCTCAAAAGTGCCGTCAGCGCCGCGTCGAGCGGATCGGTGAAATGTCCCGCCGGCAAGGTTTTTCCTCGCGCGGCGCAAGCGGCGATCCAGGCAGCCACCACCAGGGTTAGATGGACCAATTCAGTACCGGCTTCGAGGCATTCGATGGCGGAGGCGACGATGCGCTGCGGCAGTTTCTGGCTGCCGTCATTGGCGATCTGCGCCGTGCGATGGGCAAGTGCAGTGTTGGAAAAACGCTCCGCGAGCTCCGCAGTATAGGCGCTCGTGTCCAATCCGGCATCCTCGGGCAGGGTCGGGATGGCTTCGGCCCACAATGCATCAACGAATTGCCGGATCGCCGGGTCGGCGAAGGCGCGGTCGACGGTGGCATGACCGCTGAGCAGGCCAAGATAGGCGATGGCCGAATGCGAGCCGTTGAGCAGCCTGAGCTTCATGTCCTCGAACGGGCCGACATCGCGAACCATGGTGACGCCGAATTGTTCCCACGCGGGCCGGCCAGTCGGGAACTTATCTTCGACCACCCACTGACAAAACGGCTCGGTCATCACGGGCCAGGCATCCTCGACGCCGAGTTCTTCAGCGATCCGCACCCGATCGGCGTCAGTGGTTGCGGGCACGATGCGATCGACCATGCTGGAGGGAAACGCGACTTGTTGTGCGATGTGGTCGGCAATTCCGACATCGCTCGATTGCGCGAGCCCGGCATCTCGCAACTGGGCGAATTCGACCAACAGCCGGTGCAGCGTGGCGCCGTTGGCCGGCAAATTGTCGCAACACAGGACAGTGAAGGGCGGCGTGCCGGCGGCGCGTCGCCGGGCAAGCGCCTCGGTCAGAAAACCATGCGCTGTCTTCGGCATCCGGGGATTGGCCAGATCATGGGCGATATCGGGATGTGCGGCGTCCAATCCGCCGCCTGCCGCCCTCAGATAGGCCTTTTCAGTGATCGTCAGCGTGACGATGCGGGTGCGCGGATCGGTCAGCGCGACCAGCACCGCCCTGGGATCCTCCGGCGCCACCAGCATCACACCGATCGAACCGATGACCTGAAGCCTTTCGGTTCCACTGCTTCTGATCGCCAGCGTGTAGAGCCCGTCCTGCGGCGTGAGAGCGTCGCGCGTGTCGGTGCTGCGCAGCGAAACGCCTGTTATGCCCCAATCCGCGTCGCCTGCCGCCAGGCAATCGTCGACATAGGCTGCCTGATGGGCGCGGTGGAAGGCGCCGACACCAAGGTGCACGATGCCCGGGACGACGCGGCTGCGATCATACGCAGGTGTCGCGATCGAAGCCGGCAGCGCGCGCACCGTCTTCGTGGAAAGGCGTTCGGTCGTCGTGGTGCGACTGGTCTGGTCGGATGACATGAGTGGCCTCGGCAGGGATCGGCAAAGCGGCGTAACATTCGATTTCCTGCCACACAATGGGTCGAAAAGTCATCATACAACAATCGGATTTTTGTATGTTGACATTATTTCTTGCCGCCCCTACCGATAGTGGCCTTGGGAGGATGACCGTGACACTGACCCATGCGGATCTGCTGTTTCCCGCCGAGGCGCATTCGCGCGCGATTGCCCGTGATCTCTATGCCGGGATCAAGGACCTGCCCCTTGTCAGCCCGCATGGCCACACCGATCCGCGCTGGTATGCGCTGAACGAGCCATTCCCGGATCCGGCGCAACTGCTCATCGTCCCGGATCACTACATCTTCCGCATGCTGTTCAGCCAGGGCGTCCGCCTCGAGGATCTCGGCGTCGCGACGCTGGACGGCGCGCCTGTCGAAACCGACGGCCGGACGATCTGGCGGCGCTTTGCCGAGCACTATTATCTGTTTCGGGGCACACCGACCCGGCTGTGGTTCGACCACGTACTTGCCGATCTGTTCGGCATCGACGAACCGCTGACCGCCGCGACGGCCGACCGCCACTACGACACGATTGCAACGCTGCTGCAGTGGGAGAATTTTCGCCCGCGCGCGCTGTTCGAGCGTTTCAACATCGAGGTCATCGCGACCACGGAAGGCGCGCTCGACGATCTCAAATGGCACCAGATGATCCGCGACAGCGGCTGGCAGGGCCGTGTGGTCACCGCCTACCGGCCGGATGCCGTCGTCGATCCTGATTTCGAGGGGTTTTCACCCAATCTCGATCGGCTCGGCGAGATCACCGGCTGCGACACCGGCAGCTGGGCCGGATATCTCGACGCGCATCGCCAGCGGCGCGCCTTCTTCAAAAGCTTCGGCGCGACTTCGTCGGATCATGGCCATCCGACGGCCGAGACCGCCAATCTTTCGGATGCGGCGGCGCAAGAGCTGTTCAATCGGGTTCGCCGTGGTTCCGACGATGAGCGCGAGCGAAAACTGTTCCGCGCCCAGATGCTGACCGAGATGGCCAAGATGAGCCTCGACGATGGGCTGGTCCTGCAGATCCATCCCGGCTCCTGGCGCAACCATTCGCCCGCAATCTTCCAAAAATTCGGCCGCGACAAGGGCTTCGATATCCCGACCCGGACCGACTATGTGACGGCGCTGAAGCCGCTGCTCGACTGCGTCGGGCTGGAGCGCGACCTCACCGTCATTCTCTTTACGCTCGACGAAACCAGCTATGCGCGCGAGCTGGCTCCGCTGGCCGGCGTCTACCCGGCGCTGAAGCTCGGGCCGGCCTGGTGGTTCCACGACAGCCCGGAAGGCATCCGGCGCTTCCGCGAGATGACCACCGAGACGGCCGGCTTCTACAACACCGTCGGTTTCAACGACGACACCCGTGCCTTTCCCTCGATCCCGGCGCGTCACGATGTGGCGCGGCGAGTCGACTGCGCGTTCCTGGCGCGTCTCGTCGCCGAGCACAGGCTGCGCGAGGACGAGGCGCATGAGCTGGCGCGGGAACTGACCTATACGCTGGCGAAAAAGGCGTATCGGCTCTGAAGGGGCAACTCGCCCGCAATGCAAAGGGAGGAAACCATGTTGCATTTTTCAAGACTGACGGGAGCTGCGCTGCTCGCCGCCGCACTGATGGCCGGAACGGCAAGTGCCCAGACGGTTCTGCGCTCGTCCGACACCCACCCGGACGGCTATCCGACGGTCGAGGCAGTCAAATATTTCGGCGAGCTTGTAAAGGAGCGTACGGCCGGCCGCTATGCGGTCGAGCTCTATCATTCCGCGCAGCTAGGCGAAGAAAAGGACACGATCGAGCAGGTTCGCACCGGCGTGATCGACCTCAACCGCATCTCGATGGCGCCGTTCAACGGGCTCATTCCCGAAACCACTGTGCCCTCGCTGCCCTACATCTTCCGCTCGGAAGACCATATGCACAAGGTCATGGACGGGGCGGTCGGCGACCAGATCGCGGCGGCGTTCGAACAGGTCGGGCTGGTGCTGCTCGCCTTTTATGACAGTGGCGCGCGCTCCTTCTACAATTCGAAGAAACCGATCAACTCATTAGCCGATCTGGCCGGCATGAAGTTCCGCGTCATCCAGTCCGACATCTTCGTCGACATGGTGGCGGCACTCGGCGCCAACGCGACGCCGATGCCGTATGGCGAGGTGTATTCGGCGATCGAGACCGGGGTCATTGACGGCGCGGAAAACAATTTTCCGAGCTACGACACCGCCAAGCATGCGGAAGTCGCCAAGTTCTATTCGCTCGACGAGCACACTATGGTGCCGGAAGCCTTCGTCATGGCGAAGTCGAGCTGGGACAAGCTGACGCCGGAGGATCAGGCGATCTTCAAGGCGGCCGCCAAGGAGAGCGTCGCCAGGCAGCGCGAGCTGTGGACCGCCAAGGTCAAGGAATCGCGCGCCAAAGTCGAAGCGGCCGGTTCGCAGATCACGACGCCGGACAAGCAGCCCTTCATCGACGCCATGGGTCCGGTCTACGAGAAGCACGTCAAGGACGACAAGCTGAAGGCCATGGTCGAAGCCATCAAGGCCGTGCAGTGATCAAGCGGCGGCGCGGGCATTCCGCGCCGCCATCCTCTTGCGGAGAGAACCGGTGACCTCCAGCCCAGAACACAGACCGCCCCTGTCCGGCGTCGCGCGCATGATGTCGCGCGTCAGCACAGCGGCGCTATGGGTCGCAGGCATCGGGCTGGTGCTGATGACCGCCTTCGTCGCCTGGCAGGTGTTCGGTCGTTATGTCCTGAACCGCTCGCCAAGCTGGACCGAGCAGGGCTCGGTGATGCTGATGAGCTGGTTCATTTTCCTCGGCGCTGCCGTCGGGGTGCGCGAGAACTATCACCTCGGCTTCGACGTCCTGCTCTACGTGCTGCCCAAAGGCGGCAAGCGTTGGCTGCGGATGATCTCGGACCTCGTCGCGCTCGCCTTCGGCATCGGTATGATCTGGTATGGCAGCCAACTGGTCGCATTGACCTGGGGCGCTACCTTGCCGTCGCTCGGCATATCGGGGGGCTGGGACTACGTCCCGCTGGTCGCGGGAGGCGTGCTCGTCGCGCTCTTCACGCTGGAGCGCATCGTGCTTCGTCTCTCCGGTGCGCCGATCGACGATGTGCTCGATGAACTGCCGCCGGCGGAAGTCGCAACCGAACTCGACACGGCGAACGTGAAGGTCTGACGCCATGGAACTCTGGATCCTCTTCGGCGTCTTCACCCTTCTGATGCTTATAGGCACGCCGATCGCTTTCTGCCTCGGCGTCGCAAGCTTTGCCACCGTCCTCTACATGGGTCTGCCGCCGCTCATCGTGTTCCAGCGCCTGAATTCCGGCATGAGCGTCTTTTCGCTGCTGGCCATTCCCTTCTTCATCTATGCCGGCGACTTGATGGTGCGCGGCGGCATCGCCAGCAAGATCGTTGCCTTCGCCGGCTCGCTTGTTGGCCATTTGCGCGGCGGCCTCGGGCAGGTCAACATTGCGACCGCTACACTGTTCGGCGGCATTTCGGGCTCCGCGGTGGCCGAGGCAGCGGCGGTCGGCGGCTTGATGATCCCGCAGATGAAGGCGCGTGGATATGGAGCGGATTACGCAGTCAACGTCACGTCGATGGCGGCGCTGATCGCGCTGCTCTTACCGCCGTCGCACAACATGATCATCTACTCGATCTCGGCAGGTGGAAAGATCTCCATCGCCGACCTGTTCACGGCCGGCATCATTCCGGGCCTGCTGTTGGCCCTGTCGCTGATGATCACCGCCTATTTCGTGGCGCGCTCCCGCGGCTATCCGACCGAGCCGTTTCCGGGCTTCACCGCCGTCGCGCATCTCTTCGCTGTTGCGGTGCCCGGCCTGCTGCTGATCGCGATCATCTTCGGTGGCGTACGATCGGGCGTTTTCACGGCGACCGAGAGTTCCTGCGTCGCGGTCATCTATGCGTTGCTCGTTACTGTCTTCGTTTACCGGCAGATGACTTGGGAAGGTTTCGTTCATGCCACCCATGGTGCCGTGCGCACCACGGCCATGGTGCTGCTCATCATCGGCATGGCGGCGGCGTTCTCGTGGTTGATGGCCTTCCTGAAAGTGCCGGCAGCGCTCATAGCCTCCATGAACGCGATCTCGGACGATCCGCTGGTCGTGCTTCTCCTGCTCAACGTCTTGATGCTGTTCCTCGGCACCTTCATGGACATGGGGCCGACGATCATCATCTGCACGCCGATCTTCCTGCCCGTGGCGCAAGCCTACGGCGTCGACCCGGTGCATTTTGGCGTTATCATGATCCTCAACTTCGGCATCGGGCTGAATACGCCGCCGGTGGGCGCTGTGCAGTTCGTGGCGTGCGCAGTGGGCAAGATATCCGTCTGGGAAGCGATGCGCTCGATCTGGCCGTTCTATGGTGCCGGGCTCGTGGTACTGGGGCTCGTCACTTACATTCCGGCCATTTCGCTCTGGCTACCGAGCGTCTTCAAATAGGGGCGACATGGCATCGGACACCGCAACCGACCTCAGGGTCGAGAGAAAACCCAAACTGTCGGAGACCGTGGTCGCGACGATCCGCAAGCAGTTGCAGGCGGGTGAGATCCTGCCCGGCCATAAATTACCGACCGAAGGCCAACTGACCGAAACCTTCGGCGTCAGCCGCACCGTCATCCGCGAGGCGCTGGCCAAGCTTGCCGCCGACGGGCTGGTCGAACCGCGCCAGGGCGCCGGCGTCTTCGTCACAGAGCACATCTCGACAATGTTCGGCGCGCTGGCCGCCGACATGGGCAGCAAGGATTCGATCGCACTCAACGTGCTCGAAGTGCGGCTGGCGATCGAGATCGAATCGGCCGGGCTCGCCGCCATCCGTCGCAACGCCGCGCAGGAGGCGGCGATCCAGGAAGCCTTCTTCGAATTCGAGCGGCTGCTGCTTGCCAGCGAGCCGACCGGTCCGGCCGACCTCGCCTTCCATCGCGCCATCGCCAGCGCCACCAGCAACCCCTTCTATGTCGAGATGCTCGACGTGCTCGGCCGGCGCGCCATCCCGTGCGACGTGACTTCGCCCTGGTCGACCGAACTGGCGCAATCCGACAGCTACCAGCGCGGGCTGCAACGCGAGCACCTGGTGATCCTCAACGCCATTACCTCTGGCGATGCCGAGGCCGCGCGCGAGGCGATGCGCGCACACCTCACCGCCAGCCAGCAGCGTTACCGCGAGCGGCTGCATGCACGTCAGGCTTTTTATTCCAGTTCGGTCAAGGCCGCCGCCGGCAAATGACCCATCTCAAGTCAGGACGAAAATGAGCCAGAGCCATATCGACTGTACATCACGCTTTGCCATCGACCCGGTCGCCGCCGCGGCGATGGGAACCGATGAGCTGCGTCACAATTTCCACATTGACGGCCTGTTCCAGCGCGGCCGCATCAGCCTGACCTACACCCATTACGACCGCATGATCGTTGGTGGCGCCGTGCCGACTGGCGCACCGCTGCCGCTGGAAGCGATTAAGCCGACCGGCACGAAGAACTTTCTCGACCGTCGCGAGCTGATCGCCGTCAACATCGGCGGCGCGGGCGTCATCACGGCCGGCGGCCAGTCCTTCGAATTGCAGGCGCGCGACATGCTCTATCTCGGCATGGGCACCACCGACGTGTCCTTCGCCTCGGTGGACAAGACCGCGCCGGCTAAATTCTATCTGCTCAGCGCGCCTGCGCATCAGGCCTGGCCCAGCCGGCTGATCCGCATCGGCGACGCCAAGCGCCTCGATCTCGGCAGCAAGGACACCTGCAACGAGCGTTCGATCTTCCAGTTCATCCATGCCGAGGGCGTGAAGACCTGCCAGCTGGTGGTCGGCATGACTCAGTTGGCTCCAGGATCGGTGTGGAACACCATGCCATGCCATGTGCATGACCGGCGCATGGAGGCCTATCTCTATTTCGACCTGGCCGAGACGGCGCGCGTCTTCCATTTCATGGGCGAGCCTGACGAGACGCGCCATATCGTCATGGGCAATGAGGAGGCGGTGCTGTCGCCGGGATGGTCGATCCACTCCGGTGCCGGCACTTCCAATTATGCTTTCATCTGGGCGATGGCCGGCGACAATGTCGACTATACCGATGTCGACCCGGTGGCGTTGGGGGATCTGCGGTGAGCGACCCCTTCAGCCTTACCGGAAAACGTATCCTGGTCACCGGCGCCAACACTGGCATCGGCCAAGGCATCGCCGTGTGCGTCGCACGCGCCGGGGGCGCGGTGGTCGGCGTCGGCCGCTCGTCGATGGACGATACGGCAGACAAGATTGCGGCGGTGGGCGGGCAATTCGAAGCGGTGAGCGCCGACCTTGCCGACACTTCGGCCGCCGGCCTGTTGCTCGACCGGATCTGGGACGAAAGCGGTCCGCTCGACGCGCTGGTCAACAATGCCGGCATCATCCGCCGCGCCGATGCCGTCGATCTCAGAGAGGCCGATTGGGACGACGTCATGGACGTCAACCTGAAGACGGTTTTCTTGCTCTGCCAAAGCTTTGCAAGGCGTGCCTTGGCCGCTGAGCGGAAAGGCAAGATCGTCAACATCGCCTCGGTGCTGGGCTTTCAGGGCGGCATCCGTGTCGCGTCTTACACGGCCTCGAAGCATGGCGTGCTCGGCATCACCCGGCTGCTCGCCTGCGAATGGGCGCAAAAAGGCATCAACGTCAACGCCATCGCGCCGGGCTATATCGAGACCAACAACACGCAGGCGCTGCGCGCCGATCCCGACCGCAGCGCCGCCATCCTGGCGCGGATCCCGGCCGGTCGCTGGGGGGAAGCGGGCGACATTGGCGATGCCGCCGTGTTCCTGCTGGCGCCGGCGTCGAACTACATGCATGGAGCGGTGGTGCCTGTGGATGGCGGCTGGCTTGCGCGATGAGGAGACGACGATGACCACAAAGATTTTCGCGCATGCCGGCGAGGGCGCCTGGACGCCGACCCCGGACGGCAACAGGCGACGCGTTCTCCTGCATACCGACGAGTTGATGCTGGTCGAATTCGGCTTCGACAAGGGTGGCGTCGGCGCCCTGCATTCGCACCCACACGTCCAGGCTAGCTATGTCGCCGAGGGCCGCTTCGAGGTGACCATCGACGGTAGGACCGAAACCATCGAGACCGGCGGCAGCTTCATTGTGCCGTCCGGTCTGGTGCACGGCGTCAAGGCGCTGGAAGCAGGGCGGCTGGTCGACAGCTTCACGCCGCACCGGGCCGATTTCCTCGGCTAGCCAGGGAAGACCCGCACCTCAAAAGAGGCGCGGGTTGTTGCCTGGGCGCTTGTGGCGCCGCGGTACTCAAGACATGACCGCAGGATGCGAACCTGCCGCATGATGGTGAACATAGGCTTAACGCGCCGGGTGTTCGTGATGGCGGTGACTGCGTCGGTCAGGTGATATGCCGGAGCAGGCTGAAGAGCCGCTCGAACGTCTTGCCGTAGGGCGGGCGCAACAAGGCTCCCGCGCTCAGCCGGGACTGCAGGAAAACCGGCTTCTCCTTGCTGAAGGTGCGAAAGCCCCATTCGCCGTGATAGGCGCCCACGCCGCTGGCGCCGACGCCGCCGAAAGGCTGGTTCTCCTGCACCAGATGCAGCATGCAGTCGTTGATGGTGACGCCGCCGGCGACGGTCTCATGCAGGATGCGTTGACGGTTGCCGCTGTCGCGCCCGAACCAGTAGAGCGCCAGCGGCCGGTCCGCCCCGTTCACATGGGCTATCGCCTCGTCGATCCCGGCATATTCGACGATGGGCAGTACCGGCCCAAAAATCTCCTCGCGCATCAGCCGCAGGTTTGCGCCGGCGTTGCGGACCAGGGTCGGCGGCAATTTCCGGTTTGTCGCGCCGAATGCCTCGCCGGCCGGGTTGATTTCGGTGACATCGGCGCCGGCATTACGCGCCTCGGTGATCATGTCGCGCAGGCGCTGGTGGTGCCGCTCGCTGATGATGGCGGTATAATCGGGGTTGTCGCGCAGGGTTGGGTAGAGCTTCGTGATCGCCGTTGCGAGCTTGGCAGCGACCGTGCCTGCCTGTCCCTTCGGCACCAGCAGATAATCCGGCGCGATGCAGGTCTGCCCGGCATTCAACAGCTTGCCATAGGCAATGCTGGATACCGCCGCGTCGAGATCGCATGACGGATCGAAGATTGCCGGCGACTTGCCGCCGAGTTCGAGCGTGACCGGGGTCAGGTTGGCGGCCGCGGCGATCGCGACCTGGCGTCCGACCGCGGTCGAGCCGGTGAACAGCAAATGATCGAAAGGCATCGACACGAAGGTCTTTCCCATCTCCGCGTCGCCGCTGATGACGCTGAGCTCATCGGGTGCGAAATGCTCGGCAACGAGTTTGGCCAGCAGCGCTGAAAATGCCGGCGTCAATTCGGAAGGTTTTATAAGCACGCGATTGCCGGCCGCGAGTGCCGCCGTGACCGGCGCGACGGCGAGCTGGAAAGGATAATTCCAGGGCGACACGATGCCGACGACGCCGAGCGGCTGCGGGACGAGGCGATTTCGGCCGGGCAGGAACGGCATGGTGGTGACAACGCGGCGTTCGCGCATCCAGCCCCTGAGGTGCGACAGCGCGTGGCGGATACCGGCGCGCACGACGAACAGTTCCGCAAGACGCGTCTCATGCGCGGAACGGCCGCCAAAGTCGGTGTCGATGGCGGTGCAGATGTCGGCTTCATGCCGCTCGGTCAACGCCAACAGGCGTTTCAGGCGATCCTTGCGGATGCCAAAGTTGGGGAAAGGCTGCGCCTCGAAGGCAGCACGCTGCAACCGAAACCGCTCGCCGAGAGCATCCTGAATGGCCTGCAGCATCGCGCCCTCCCTGACTTGTCGGGCCGAGCTTACATCGTGGTGCGTGGCGGAATCCAGCGGGGGTGCAGGTCTCACAAGGGAAGGTGCTGCGGCGAGCCTTGGATCAATCGGTCAGCTTCCGCGTTCGCGCCGCAGGCTTTCCTTGGGCCGGCTTGTTCTGGTTGTGGTCCGGTGTCAGCTGCGCTAAGGCAAGGTGCCCATGCGGAGAGTCGTTTTGACCGGTTTCCACATCCTCTCCAATCCACGAAATTGCAGCCCGGTGTCTGCCTGATGCAGGCATCGGCGATGAGCATCTTGGCCGTGGCCCGCAGGCGGCGCGTTTCGTCCCGGGTGGCCCTGATGCAAGATCGGGTTGCCGCATTGCGCCAGCGGAATTGCGGATGAAGGGCGCGCGCAGGCTTGAGGCTGCGTTTGGAGCGGCCGCGCGAAGGGTTATGCGGGAGTTTCTGCGATTCGTGCCGCTGTCTCTGAAACAGCGCATGCAAAGACGCACATACGCACGCGCAACGCCCGCCAACAGAATTTTCATTTCGGGCTGCGCGCGCAGCGGAACGACGCTGACACAGCGGCTGATGAGGTGTTTCGGGGATATTTTCGTCCATCCGCCCGAAGCGCGATACACAATGCTGGACATGCTGGATCGGCCGGAATCGAACCTCGTCGTCAAGCGCGATGCGCGCGGTTTTGCGCATCTGGCGAAGCTACCTCCCTCCATCGGCTTGATCTATTGTGTGCGCCATCCATTCGACACGCTGACAAGTTCGCATCCGCAAACACGCCACGAGCGTCGGTTCCACGTCACGCCGCATCGCTGGCTGGCCGAATACGACGCGCTGACCCGGCTGAAGAAGGCACAACCGCACCGGCAGATACTCTTTGTCCGCTACGAAGACATGATCGGCGCGCCCGATGCGCAGCAGGACAGAATCGCGCAGTCGTTCGGACTGACACCGCGTATTCGTTTCAGCGAGGATCCGGACAATCCGATCCGGGTGGCTTCGTTGAGAAAATGGGAACGGAATGAAGAATTCAGGACCTATCTCGACGGTCTGCCCCCGGCATTTCTCGTCGGCGTCCGGCGTTTCTGCGCCGAGTTCGGCTATGACATGCCAATAAGCACGCCGACCGTGGACGCGCGGTGATGCAGGCACCGGCGGCCGTCGCGACAGAAGAGCGAGATCCCAAGCGGCGCGTGCTGAAAGACGTGTTCGGCTTCGATGATTTTCGCCCCGGCCAGGCCGATGTCATGGACGCGCTGCTGGCTGGGCGTCATGTGCTGGCCGTCATGCCGACAGGTGCGGGCAAATCGCTCTGCTACCAAGTGCCGGCACTGGTCCTGGGTGGGCTCACCATTGTCGTTTCGCCGCTGGTGGCGCTGATGCAGGATCAGGTCGCCGCCTTGCGGCTTGCCGGCGTGGCGGCCGACACGATCAATTCCTCGATCGACCGCGATGCCAATATCGCCGCATGGCGTCGCGTCGCCTCGGGCCAGACGCGCCTGCTCTATCTCGCGCCGGAGCGGCTGATGACCGAGCGCATGCTCGAGGCGCTGGCCAGGCTCGATATCAGCCTGATCGCCGTCGACGAGGCGCATTGCATCTCGCAATGGGGGCCGGCGTTCCGGCGCGAATACGAGGACCTGTCGCGTCTGCGCGGCATCTTTCCCAACGTGCCGATCATCGCGCTGACGGCAACGGCGGACGAAGGCACGCGCACCGACATCGAATCCCGGCTATTTGCCGAGCGCGTCGAGACCCTGGTGCTGGGCTTCGACCGGCCGAACATCAAGCTTGCCATCGAGGCCAAGCAGGACAGCAAGCGGCAATTGCTGCGCTTCGTCGCGCGCCATCCCGGCCGCAGCGGCATCGTCTACTGCCTGTCGCGCAAGAAGACGGAGGAGATGGCGGCCTTCCTCGAGAAGAACGGCGTGACCGCGCTCGCCTATCATGCCGGCATGAGCAAGGAGGCGCGAGACGCCAACCAGAACAGCTTCATGACCCTTTCAGGCGTCGTCATGGTGGCGACCATCGCTTTCGGCATGGGCATCGACAAGCCTGATGTCGCCTATGTCTTCCACACCGACATGCCGGGCAGCCTGGAGGCCTACTACCAGGAGATCGGCCGCGCCGGCCGCGATGGGCGGGACGCCGAGGCGCATATGCTGTTCGGCCTTGGCGATATCCGCATGCGCCGGATGTTCATCGACGACGAGGATGCGCCGCCCGAGCACAAGAGGCGCTCGCATGGCCGGCTCGACACGCTGATCGGCTATTGCGAGACGGCGCAGTGCCGCCGCCAGGTGCTGCTCGGCTATTTCGGCGAAGAAGCGCAGCCTTGCGGCAATTGCGACACCTGCCTCGACCAGGCGCCGCGCGCCGATGGCGGAGCGGAGGCGCGGATCATCCTGGCAGCCATCGCCCAGAGTGGCGAACGCTTCGGTGCCGGCCATGTCATCGACATTCTGCTCGGCCATGAAACCGAGAAGGTGCTGGCCAGGAACCACCAGAGGCTCGCCAGCTTCGGCAGCGGACTGGCGCATAAGAAGGATTTTTGGCTGTCGCTGATCCGGCAACTCGTCGCCGGCGGGTTCCTGATCCCGGATCCGGCCGGCCATGGCGGGCTCGCCATCGCCGAAAAGGGCCAGGCGCTTGGCCGTGGCGAGGTGCCGTTCCATTATCGTGTCGAGGTACGCAGCCGCGCCTTGCGCGGCAAGACGCGCTCCGGGCAGGATTTCGGGCAATCGGATGTGGACACCGGGCTGCTGGCCGCGCTGAAGACCTTGCGACTGCGGCTCGCCAAGGAGCGCCAGGTGCCGGCCTATGTGGTGTTTTCCGATCGCACCCTGATCGACATGGCAGAGCGCCGCCCAAACGACCTCGACGCCTTCGCTGAAGTGAATGGGGTTGGGGCGGCAAAGCTGAAGGAGTTCGGCCAGGTTTTTCTGAGTGCGATTGCCGAGCACCAATCCGATGGTTCGGCCTGAGGTCAGATCAGCGACTGGTCACGCGCCCTGAAGCATAGGGATCTTCGGAGAAGGCATCCGTTCCGAAACCTCCTGTTCCGTCGCCGCCCATTCCTCCACCGCCCATGCCCCCGCCGAGACCGATCAGTTCAATGTTCTCTGGCCGGCCAGTCGACAGATCAGGCCCAGACTGAGGCGTTCATCGACTTCTTGGCTGAGCATCTGCAACCGCAATAGGTGCCGCTGTCCGCTTATCCACCGCAGCGTCGACCCGCCGAGCGTCAGTCGCGCGATATGGACAGTCCCGTGAAAAGCGGAGCGTAGGCGGCGAGCCTGCGGGATACGAACTCCGTGAAGAGCCGCACGCGCTTCGTCTTGCGTGTCTCCCCCTGTGTGAGAAGCCAGAGCGTTCCGTACATGTGCAGGTCGGTGCCCGGCACCCTCACCAGCAGGGGGTCGGCATCTCCGACGAAGCACGGCAGTGTCGTGATCCCGAGACCTTGCCGTACGGCAACGATCTGCGCCTCGGCGTCCGTGGTCCTGAATGGAACGCCAGTGGTGCGAACCTCACCCGCGCCGGCCCACTCTGGAATTCCATGAACGCTTATGACGATCCACCGGATGGGATCAGGCGCGCCCGCACGCCACGCGGCCAGGCGATCGCGGGACATGTAGACGCCGCCGAACACCTCCGGTCCCTTCAGGCCGTGAAGATTGAGCGGCAGGGTTTTGCGGTCGTAGACGACGCGGATCGCGACGTCGGCCTCTCGGTTGGTCAGATTTGCCAGCTCGCCGGACGACAGGATTTCCATCTCGATGTCCGGGTGCAGACGCGCGAAATCGGCGAAGTCCGGCATGAGCAGGTGTGTCGCGAGGGGCGGTGCCAGCGTCACCCGCAGAAGCCCGCGCACACCCTGGTCGCGCCCGAAGACGCGCGTCTCCAGCTGGTGCGACGACGCTTCCATCTGGTTCGCGAGATCGAGGACCTCCTCGCCCGCAGCCGTTAGGCGGTAGCCCGAAGGCAGCTTTTCGAACATGTGCGCTCCGAGGCGTTCCTCGAGCTGGGCGACGCGTCGCAGCACGGTCGAGTGATTCACCCCGAGCTGCGCGCCGGCAGCCCGCACCGAGCCTCCGCGCGCGACGGCAAGAAAGTAGCGAATGTCATCCCAGTCGATCATGGTGCAATCCGGCACCGCGCGGTGCGCCTTCCCAAGCCCGTATCTAACGCATGCTACAGCAGTACGGGCGGGACATCATAGCTTATGTCGACAGGGGCGGCGCAATTCCGAATGGCGGACACGGATCGTCACGGCTGGCGTCAGTTCCTGAAAGCGGATCGATTTTGCACCACCGATGTGCGCGCTTCCGCACTCACCGCGTGACTCTGACGGGCCCATCTAGAGGTTCTCGGGGCGTACCCGAACGACCAAAGACAGAGCCTGGAAGGATTGAGCTATGGGAAAACTAGATGGTAAGGTTGCGGTTATTACGGGTGGCGCCACCGGCATCGGCCTCGCCGCTGCAAAGCGCTTCATCGAGGAGGGCGCTTTCGTCTTCATTTTCGGCCGTCGGCAGGATGTGCTCGACGCTGCTGTGGCCAACCCCGGGGCCAATGCCCGCGCGGTGAAAGGCTCGGTTTCCGACGAGGCCGACCTCGACCGGCTCTACGCGGCGGTGAAGGCCGAGCGCGGAACCCTCGACATCGTCTTCGCCAATGCCGGGGCGGGAGGCCTGCTTCCGCTCGGCGAGATCACCGCCGAGCACATTGACGAAACCTTCGACACCAATGTGAAGGGTACGATATTCACGGTCCAGAAGGCGCTGCCGCTGATGGGCGAGGGCGGTTCGATCATCCTGACCGGATCGAGCGCCGGCACCACGGGCGCCCCCGCATTCAGCGTCTACAGCGCGAGCAAGGCGGCCGTGCGCAATCTTGCGCGGAGCTGGGCGGAGGACCTGAAGGGCACCGGCATCCGGGTAAACGTGCTGTCGCCCGGGCCGACAGCGACCGAACTCGCGAAGGCAGCGATAGGGGAGGAGGGCTTGAAGGCCTTCGCCTCGATGAACCCGCTCCAGCGCATGGCCGATCCGGCGGAGGTTGGAGCGGCGGCTGCGTTTCTCGCGTCGCCCGACAGCAGCTTCATGACCGCCAGCGAGGTCGCCGTCGACGGGGGCCTGGCGCAAATCTGACGCTACGCCCCGCCGTTCATTCCATTCGATATTCCGGGCCCGCAGGGCGTGGTAAACTGAAGGAGAATATACATGAGCTATGCAATTATTGGCTTCGGCAAGATCGGCCACGCTCTTGCCAAGGCGTTTGCCCGCAACGGCATCGAAGTGTCCGTGGCAACCACGCGCGACCCGGAAAGCTTTGCAGCCGATGCGGCCGCGATCGGACCCACGATTATCCCGAAAACGCTGGCGGAAGCGATCAAGGCGGACATCGTCTTTCTGGCGGTTCGTTTCGAGTCGCACCCAGATGTCGCGAAGGCGCTGTCAAGCTGGGAAGGCAAGACGATCATCGACGCGACGAACGTGTTTCCAGCCCCTGAAGAGCTGGACGGTCTGCCGTCCTCCGCCTTCGTCGCAAAGGCGTTCACCGGTGCCAAGCTCGTCAAAGGGTTCAATCACCTGATTGCAGCCACTTTGGCTGCCGATCCGATCGTCGAGGGCGGGCACCGGGTCGTCTTTCTGTCGAGCGACGACGAGGACGCGATCGCTCCCGTGGCGGCCTTAGCCAAACAACTCGGGTTCGCACCGGTCAAGCTGGGGAAGCTCAACGAGGGTGGCGCACTGGTGCACGCACGCGGCCGCACTTGGGGCCAGCTGATCTTCCAGGACCTGTTCAAGAAGGAGCAGTAACGGATTTATCGTGCACCGACAGAGTGGCCGGTGTTCGACGCCGGCCACATCGTCAGCAACGAGCCGAGCGCGCAAAGTGACGTGCTTGAAAGCGGCTTACATCTGCCTGGGATCCTTCGGCCGACATGTGCCGGCCACCCATGAATCGTAATTGCAATAGCTGACGTCCCAGCCGGCATCGCGTCTTTTGGAAGTTACCTCACGACCGCCCGGGCGGATGGGTCCGAAGCCACCCCAACTGCCATCCGAGCCTTTGCAATTTCCCATGACGCGATAATTGCAGTTGTTTACGACGAAGTTGCCGTCCATCGACACGCATGCCGATGCGACAGTGGAAAGACTGAAGAAGGCCGTGCCGACGACTGTGACGGCGAGAGAGGCTTTGCGCATAGTGGTCTCCTAACTGGCTGGGCGAACCAACCATTACGAGATCTTGGGCCGGCCACTTCCCCCATTTGGGCCAAACCGGCTGGCAAATTCACAGCGACATGGCTGCGCTTGCGGACAGAAAACCATGTGCGGAGAGCCGAATGGGCCTGCCCATCGCCGAAGCTTTACGCCTCCGCAAAGGCCAGAGTGTCCCGGCTCGGGCGGCTTTGTCCTGTTGGCTGCGCGATATGCGGCAGGCGGCTAGCAGCCCAGGAGATGTCAGGTTCTTGGGCTAAATGGCGGAGAGGGAGGGATTCGAACCCCCGATGGGCTTGCACCCATGCCGCATTTCGAGTGCGGTGCATTCGACCACTCTGCCACCTCTCCGCGGTCATGGTCGGCCGTTGCCGGCGCGGCGCACTAGATAACGGCTGAACGGGCAGGTTACAAGGCCAATCCGTCAGTTATTTGGCTTGCTTGGCAAGCGGCGGATTCACGGCTGGTGGGGTACAGCGAGACCCGAGGCAGATTGCCGACCAGTCACCCATCCTCAGCCCAGGCGGGGCAACGCCGTGGGCATGTCGGCACAGCCGGTCCGTGCCCGCCAATGACAATCTCGGAAACGGCGCGGCTGGTTTGCCTTGACTCGCCCCCAACCTTCGGTTAGGGACAGCGCGCAATCGGCGTGGAGGGTTCTTCCGCGCCGCTTGTTTTTTGAACCCGCAGACTGACAAAAAGACGGCTGAACTGCCAGAGGCGGTTCATCAAGGCCGACCGAACAGCGAAAGGCAAAAAATGTTCGCAGTCATTAAAACGGGTGGCAAGCAGTATCGCGTTGCCGCCAACGATCTCCTGAAGATCGAAAAAGTTGAAGCCAATGTCGGCGATATGGTCGAAATCGGCCACGTTCTGGCGCATGGCGAAGGCGAGAATGTCACGTTTGGCGCGCCGTTCGTCGACGGCGCGGTGGTCACCGCCGAAGTCGTCGAACAGGGCAAGAACCGCACCGTCATCGCCTTCAAGAAGCGCCGCCGGCAGAATTCGCGCCGCAAGATCGGCCATCGCCAGCTTTTGACCACCGTGCGGATCTCCGAGATCCTGCTGGGTGGCGCCAAGCCGACCAAGACGGCAGCGGCCAAGGCGCCGAAGAAGGTGAAGGCCGAGGCCGCCACCGAGGTGCAGGCGGAAGCCGCGCCGAAGAAGGAGCCCAAGGCCAAGGCAGCCGAGACAAAGGCAGCCGAGACCGCCGCAGCGCCGCTGTTCAAGGCGCCGAAGGGTGAACCGGACGATCTGACCGTGATCAAGGGCATCGGCCCGGTCGCAGCCAAGGACCTGAACGAGCAGGGCATCATCACCTTCGCGCAGCTTGCCAAGCTGACCGAGAAGGATGTCGCCAAGATCGACGAGCACATGCCCTTCAGCGCCGACCAGATCAAGGACTGGCGCGAGCAGGCCAAGGAATTGGCTGCGAAGTAATTTTCTGGCGATTGGGTCGCCGGATCGGACTTGAAACGGAACGCGAACGCGTTCATAAGGCCTTTTAGGCGCCTTGCGGCGCAACGGAGTTAGTTAGATGGCACACAAGAAAGCTGGCGGCTCGTCGCGCAACGGTCGCGACTCGCATTCCAAGCGTCTGGGCGTGAAGAAGTTCGGCGGCGAAGCCGTCATCCCGGGCAACATCATCATTCGTCAACGCGGCACCACGTGGCATCCCGGCGTCAATGTCGGCATGGGCACGGATCATACGCTTTTTGCGCTCGAGACCGGCGCCGTGACGTTCAACAAAAAAGCCAACGGCCGAACCTACGTATCGGTCAACCCGATTGCCAAAGCCGCGGAGTAGCCGGTTCCGCACTAGAACACCGGCGCCCATCTCGGGAACCGGTGTCTGGCAAAGCCAGGAAAAGGATCAGGGGAGATGGGTTTCCATCTCCCCTTTTTCTTGTGCCTGGAGGACTTTCAAATGGTTGCCGAAGCGGAAGACTCAGAAGACGGAAGTTACGCGATAGACTGCCCGGTGCTGGTCACCGAGCGGCTGGTGATGCGGGCGCCCCATGAAGGCGATGTCGCGCAACTGGTCGAACTTGCCGACAACCGTCATGTCGCCGAAATGCTGGCACGCATGCCGCACCCCTATGGCGAGGCCGAGGCGCGCTCCTTCCTCGCCATGACCAGGTCGCGCCGGGCCGGCATCGCCTATGCCCTGACGCTGGCCGGAACCGACACGTTCGTCGGCTGTGCCGGTCTCAACACCACCGAACGCGGGCTGGAACTCGGCTACTGGATCGGCGAGCCTTACTGGAAGAAGGGCTATGCGACGGAAGCAGCCCATGCGCTGGTCGATCTCGCCTTCCAGAGGACGTCGATCCAGGTGCTGCAGGCCTCGACGCGGGTCATCAATCCGGCCTCGCGCCGCGTCATCCACAAATGCGGGTTCCAATATGCCGGCCAGGGCATGCTGAATTCGATCGTCGCCGGCCAGGTTCCCGTCGAGCGCTACCGGCTCGATCGCAAGACCTGGACCAGCCTGCGGAACTGGGTACATTTTTGATGTGTGACGACGGTCAAGCCAATGGTCGACAGCAGCGATATTGAAACGGTCGCGATCGCGCCGATGACGCCCGGGGATATCGAAAGCTTTCATCGCGCGCTCGATGTCGTCGCGCGTGAGCGAAAGTACCTGTCCTTCCTAGAGGCGCCACCGCTGGATCAAGTCAGAAGTTTCGCAATGGACCGTATCGGGAGAGGCGATCCGGGGTTCGTGGCCGTTGTTCGTGGCGAGGTCGTCGGCTGGTGCGACATCTCACGCCACGATCGGCTCATCCATGCGCATCGCGGCTCCCTCGGAATGGGGATCATTCCTTCCTATCGGGAGCGTGGCCTGGGACTGCGGCTCATCAATGCGACCTTGGCACAGGCGCGCAAGACCGGCTTTATCCGCGTCGAGCTTTCCGTGCATTCCGACAATGCTCGCGCCATCTCTCTTTACGACAAGGTCGGGTTTGTCAGGGAGGGCGTGCAGCGCGACGCCGTCCATATCGACGGGGAATACCGCGATACGATCATGATGGCGATCGTCGAACGTGAAAACACTGCCGGATGAAAGGCCATCAGCCCAGTTCGACCCACACCGGCAGGTGGTCCGAACCGTCAGCTTTCCGGTCGACCCACAGGCGCTGCAGGGATCTGGCAAGCGAAGCGCTTGTGAAGATATAGTCGATGCGCTTGTGGCGGCTGGGGTCGGTGGGTTGTTTCGGGTCGACCCAGCTGATGAGATCGTCGCCGGTGGCGTTCAGGCGCAAGGCGGCATCGACGGCAAAGTCGGCGGTCAGCGGCATGCCGAATTCATGGTCCGGCCGGCCGGCGAGTTCGACATATTCGGGTGAACCGGCCAGCATGTTGAAATCGCCCATGCCGACAAAGGCTTCGGGATGCGGCAATTCTGGCAGGCCGATCTCGGCGACGCCGGACAGCGCGCCGCCTTCGAGCGCGTAGTTCAGCATGCGTTGGCGCAGGAACTGGATCTGGCTGGCGCGTTCGACGGGGCTGCGGTGATCGAGATGGATGGAATAGAAGCGGATGAAACCAAGCGGCGTCTCGATCAGCGCTTCCAGCGCGCCACGCTGGAAGTTCATCATCTCGAAGCTGCGGCTGCGCGGCAAAAGCAGGTTGCGCGACAGATGAATAGGCGTTTTCGACAGCACCATGTTGCCGAGCTGGAAGGTTTTCGTGATTGCGCGGCCATTGTCGATGTGCGAACCGATATTGGCCTCGAAATTGCTGCCATAGACGGCGAAGTAGTCGGGCAGCGCCTCGCCGATCTCGGCGACCATGTCGCGGCCGCTATTCCTGGGATTGTTGCGGGTCACCTCCTGCAAAGCGATCACGTCGGCGCCGCGCACAGCATCAGCGATGCGCCCGACATCGTATTGCCCGTCGAGGCCGATGCCGTACTGGATGTTGTAAGTTACAAGCTTCATTCCGGCATCTCTCCGGCCGATCCCACGCGGCCATTGTCACAAAACGGCCTCGCCCTTCGCCGCGCCTTGGTTTAGAGCAAGGGCCAAGGTTTAGAGCAATGCCGCAAGGCCACTAGTAGAAACTGTACAATCCCATGAAATTTCTCGATCAAGCCAAGGTCTACATCCGCTCCGGTGACGGTGGCGCCGGTTCGGTGTCGTTCCGGCGCGAAAAGTTCATCGAGTTCGGCGGGCCGGATGGCGGTGATGGCGGCCGTGGCGGCGATGTCTGGCTGGAGGCAGTCAACGGGCTGAACACGCTGATCGACTATCGCTACCAGCAGCACTTCAAGGCCAAGACCGGCATCCACGGCATGGGCCGCAACATGACCGGCGCCAAGGGCGCCGATGTCACGCTGAAGGTGCCGGCGGGAACGCAGGTGTTCGAAGAGGACAACGAGACGCTGATCTGCGATCTGACCGTGGTCGGCCAGCGCTTTCTGCTGGCCAAGGGCGGAAATGGCGGTTTCGGCAACCAGCATTTCAAGACCTCGACCAACCAGGCGCCGCGCCGCGCCAATCCCGGCCTGCCGGGGCAGGAGCTCAACATCTGGCTGCGGCTGAAGCTGATCGCCGATGCCGGGCTGGTCGGGCTGCCCAATGCCGGCAAGTCGACATTCCTGGCGGCGGTCACCGCAGCCAAGCCGAAGATCGCCGACTATCCGTTCACGACGCTGCATCCCGGCCTCGGTGTTGCCCGGATCGACGCGCGCGAGTTCGTCATCGCCGACATTCCGGGTCTCATCGAAGGCGCGCATGAGGGCGTCGGCATTGGCGATCGCTTTCTTGGCCATGTCGAGCGCACGCGCGTGCTGCTGCATCTGGTTTCGGCGCAGGAGGAAAATCCGGGCAAAGCCTACAAGACCGTGCGCGCGGAACTTGAGGCCTATGGCAACGGCCTGACCGACAAGGCCGAGATCGTGGCGCTTTCCCAGGTCGACACGCTCGACGCCGAGGCACGCAAGAAGAAGGTCGCGTCGCTGAAGCGCGCCGCCGGCCGCGCGCCGATGCTGTTGTCGGCGGTCACCGGCGAAGGTGTCGAGGCGGTGCTGCGGGCGCTGATGTCGGTGGTGGGCGAGGCGCGTGCGCGGATCGCGGCTCCGGTCGAGACGCGCTGGGAAAAGTAGGACGATGCAGTCGCTGAAAAAATATCGGCGCATCACCGTCAAGATCGGCTCGGCGCTGCTCGTCGACCGCGCGACGGGCCTCAAGCGAGACTGGCTGGCCTCGCTTGCCGACGATATTGCGGTGCTTGCGCAGGGCGGCGCTGAAATCCTCGTCGTCTCCTCCGGCGCCATCGCGCTTGGCCGCACCATCCTTGGCCTCGGCAAGCGGGCCTTGAAGCTCGAAGAGAGCCAGGCCGCGGCAGCCGTGGGGCAGATCGCATTGGCCGGCGCGTGGTCGGATGCGCTCGGCAAGGGCAGCCTGAAATCGGGCCAGATCCTGCTGACTCTCGGCGACACCGAGGAGCGCCGCCGCTACCTCAATGCGCGGGCGACGATCTCGACGCTGCTCAAGATGAAGGCGGTGCCGGTCATCAACGAGAACGACACGGTCGCGACCTCTGAAATCCGCTATGGCGACAATGACCGGCTGGCGGCTCGCGTCGCCACCATGATGGGCGCCGACCTCCTGGTGCTGCTCTCCGACATCGACGGGCTCTATACGGCGCCGCCGGCGCGTGACCCCAACGCCAAATTCATTCCGGTGGTCGACCGCATCACGCCCGATATCGAGGCGATGGCGGGTGCGGCCGCTTCCGAACTGTCGCGCGGCGGCATGCGCACGAAGCTCGATGCCGGCAAGATCGCCACCGCCGCCGGCACCGCGATGATCATCACGTCGGGCACTCGGCTGTCGCCGCTGATGGCGATTGAACGCGGCGAACGCGCCACCTTGTTCCGGCCGAGTTCCAATCCGGTCAAGGGTTACAAGACCTGGATCGCCGGCCAACTCGAACCGGCCGGCCGGCTGACAGTCGATGCCGGCGCCATCGGCGCGCTGCTGTCGGGCAAGTCGCTGCTTCCGGCCGGCGTCAAGCTGGTCAGCGGCAATTTCTCGCGCGGCGACACGGTGGCGATCCTGTCGCCCGAGGGCCGCGAGATCGCGCGCGGGCTGGTTGCCTACGATGCCGCCGATGCCGTAAGGATCGCTGGCCTGAAGACGGCCGAGATCGAAACCGTGCTCGGCTACGAGGCGCGTTCGGCGATGATCCACCGCGACGACCTTGTGGTGAGTCATTCTGGTGCCCAAGTAGGGGCTAGCGACCAAGTACTGGCCGGTGGCGCCATAAGCGGAGGATGAGCATGCTGAAGCAGCATGAAAAATCCGGAGAAGACACAGTGGCGCTGATGGCCGATATCGGCCGCCGCGCCCGCGCTGCCGCCCGACCGTTGGCCATTGCCACCACCGCCGCCAAGAATGCTGCACTTGCCGCCATGGCCGAGGCGATCGTCGCCAGGCAGCAAGACATTCTCGACGCCAACGCCATCGATGTCTCGAACGGCCAGGAATCCGGGCTTTCCGCCTCCTTCATGGACCGGCTGAAGCTCGATCCGGCGCGCATTCGCGCCATGGCCGACGGCATCAGGGAGATCGCCGAATTGCGCGACCCGGTTGGCGACGTGATCGCACAATGGGATCGGCCGAACGGTCTGCATATCGAGCGCGTGCGCACGCCGCTCGGCGTCGTCGGCGTCATCTATGAGAGCCGCCCGAACGTCACCGCCGATGCCGGCGCGCTGTGCCTCAAGGCCGGCAATCCGGTAATCCTGCGCGGCGGCTCGGATTCGCTCAATTCCTCGGCCGCCATCCACGCCTGCCTGGTCGAAGGGCTGAAGGAAGCCGGCCTGCCGGAGGACGCCATCCAACTGGTGCCGATCACCGACCGCGCCGCCGTCGGCGAGATGCTGAAAGGCTTGGGCGGTATGCTGGACGTCATCATTCCGCGCGGTGGCAAAAGCCTCGTCGGGCGGGTGCAGGCCGAGGCACGGGTGCCGGTCTTCGCGCATCTCGAAGGCATCTGCCATCTCTACATCGACCGTTCGGCCGAGCTCCAAATGGCGGTGCGGATCGCCGTCAACGCCAAGATGCGGCGCACCGGCGTCTGCGGTGCCGCAGAGACGCTGCTGGTCGACCGCGCGGTCGCCTCCACGCATCTGGTGCCGATCCTCAACGCACTGCGCGCGGCCGGCTGCGAGATCCATGCCGATGCCGAGGTGCTGAAAGTGTTTTTCGACGCCAGGCCGGCGACCGATGCCGACTGGGTGACTGAATATCTCGATGCCATCATCGCGGTGAAGCTGGTCGACGGTATCAAGGGTGCGATCGATCACATCGAGACGTTTTCCTCGCATCACACCGAGGCGATCGTCGCCGAGGATGCGCAAGCGGTCGAAAAATTCTTCAACGAGATCGATTCGGCGATCCTGCTGCACAACGCATCGACGCAGTTCGCCGACGGCGGCGAGTTCGGCATGGGCGCCGAGATCGGCATCGCCACCGGCAAGATGCATGCGCGCGGACCGGTGGGCGTCGAGCAACTGACGTCGTTCAAATACCGCGTGCGCGGGTCTGGACAGGTGAGGCCTTGACGTATTTCGCCCAAAGGGCCTGAAGCTTGCGCCCAGCCACCCCCCTCTGTCCTGCCGGACATCTCCCCCGCAAGGGGGGAGATTGGCTGGCATTTCGGGTTTCGCCGATCTCCAACGCGGCAAGATTTACGCCTTCGCCGAAACTGCTGATCTCCCCCCTTGCGGGGGAGATGGCCGGCAGGGCAGAGGGGGGTGCCTAGCGCAATGCTATCCCCTTCCCACCCCCCCGTTCCCTCCCATTATCTCAAAATGCCGCATGCCGAGAAAGGCCTCGCCGTCGGCCTGTTCGGCGGCTCGTTCAATCCGCCGCATGCCGGCCACGCGCTGGTCGCCGAGATTGCACTGCGGCGCCTGGCGCTCGACCAGCTGTGGTGGATGGTGACGCCGGGCAATCCGCTGAAGAACACCAGGGAATTGGCGCCGCTGGGCGAGCGGCTGCAGCTGTCCGAGCAGATCGCCAAGAACCCGAAGATCAAGGTCACCGCCTTCGAGGCGGCGCATCACGTCCGCTACACCGCCGACACGCTGGCGCTGGTCAAGGCGCGCAATCCCGGTGTCGACTTCGTCTGGATCATGGGTGCGGATAGTTTGCGCGATTTTCACCGCTGGCAGCGCTGGCGCGAGATCGTCATGACCTTCCCGATCGCCGTCATCGACCGCCCGGGCGCGACGCTGTCGTTCCTGTCCTCGGTCGTCGCCAAGACCTTCGACTATGCCCGCATCGACGAGGGCGATGCGCCGCGGCTTGCCCGCATGAAGGCACCGGCCTGGACCTTCATCCACGGCCCGCGCTCGTCGCTGTCATCGAGCGCGATCCGCAAGCTGGCGAAGGGGTGAGCCCGACCGCCCGGCCATGTCGCTTTTATCGCTCCCTTTGCCCGTTTCATGGGCAATCCTGAGCAGGCATGTCGATTCCCAGGAAAACCCGCAGCGAAGCCGAGCAGGGCGCCGAGCCCACGCCGCTGATCGCGATTGCCAGCGTCATCGTGTCGATGGCACTGATTGCCGTCGGCAACGGGCTGGTGTTTGCCTATATCCCGGTTCGGCTCGGCGCCGAGGGTTTCGATCCGACCTGGGCCGGGCTGATCATCACCGGACTTTCGGCCGGCGGGCTGGCGGGCTGCATCCTGACCGGACCGCTGGTGCGAAGGGTCGGCCATGCCCGTGCCTTCATGGTGTTGTCGGCGCTGATCGCGCTGGCCAACGCCGCGGTCGGCGCCGGGGTCCATCCGCTGCTGTGGATAGCCGCCCGCGCGCTCTACGGCTTTGCCATCTGCGGCCTGTTCATCGTCGCGCAGAGCTGGCTCAACGATGCCGTTGCCAACGCCATCCGCGGCCGGGTGATGGCTTTCTTCTACGTTGCCTATGTCGCCGGGCTCGGCGTCGGCTACGCGACGCTGGCGCTGGTCGATATCAGGACAGCGGATGCGCCGCTGATCGGCATCGTCTTCACCGCGCTATCGATCCTCCCTGTCGGGATGACCAAACTTGCCCAGCCGCCGGCACCGCAGGCGGCCTCGGTGGCGCTGCGCCGTGCCTGGCGGGTTTCACCGGTCGGCGTCGCCGGCATGCTTGCGGTCGGCGGCCTGTCGATGTCGATTGCGGGCTTCGCGCCGATCCACGCCACGGCCAAGGGCTACAGCCAGGCCGATGTGGCGCTGCTGCTTTCGGCGATGCCTCTCGGCACGCTGATCCTGCAGATCCCGCTTGGCTGGATTTCCGACCGAACCGACCGCCGCTATGTGCTGATCGCCGCATCCGCGCTCGCCATGGTTGCCGGCCTGTTTGCGCTCGGGTTCGATGGCGGCCCGTTGGCCGCGTTGGTTGTGATCTATATCGTGTGGGACGGCGCCTCGGAATCGATCTATTCGCTGGCCAGCGCACATGCCGCCGACCGCGCCGGCAAGGACGACATGGTGGCGCTGTCCAGTTCGCTTTTGTTTGCCTGGTCGCTGTCGGGTTTCGTCGTGCCCGGCATCGTGACGGCGCTTTCAGCCGTCTTCGGAACGCAGGCTTTCATCTATGTGGCTGTTCTCATCGCCGCAGCCTTCTGCCTGTTCGTGCTTTTGCGCGTGTTCACGACGCGTGCGGTCCCGGTCGGTGAAACCGGCAGCTTCGCACCGATGACGGCGCAGGCGCCGTTGCCGGTCGAACTTGCCTTCGCACCGGACGATGAGGGCCGGCACTGAGCCAACCGACTATTGTCGACGGGCTTCCGGTTGGGGCGCTTCCGGTGGCGGCAGCGGGATCGATATGCCTTCGCTATCGAATTCCTGTTTGGCGCGCTTGGTGAGATCGGTCTGGGTGGCGAAGAAGTCCGCCGACGAAGTCCAATAGCGCAAGGCAATCGAAACAGTGCTGTCGCCCAATGTCGAGACGAAAGCGATCGGTGCCGGCTCACGTTTCACTCGCCGTTCGGCCGCGGCAATGGCAAGCAAGGCTTTCTGCGCCCTGTCGATGTCGTTCCAGGAGCCGATGCTGAGTATGATGTCGCTGCGGCGTACGCCGTTGCGCGAAAAGTTGCGCACCGGCTGGTTCCACAGCGTCGAGTTCGGCGCCAATATGTAGACCCCGTCGGCCGTCCTGAGCTTGGTCGCGAACAGGCCGATCTCCTCGATCGTACCGGCGATCGAACCGACCTCGACGGATTCGCCGATGCGGAACGGCCGCAGCGCCAGAAGCATGATGCCGGCGGCGATGTTTTGCAGCGTGCCCTGCAACGCCAGGCCGATGGCGAGGCCAATGGCACCGATCGCGGCAATGATCGAGGCCGTCTGCACGCCGAACTGGCCGAGCACCATGATGGTGACGAGGATCAGGATGGCGTAGCGGACGATCTTCGAGAAGAAATGCCGTAACGTCGCGTCGAAACCATGGATATGGCCGAGACCAGCGAAGATCGAACGTTCGGCAAGACCGGCGACGATGTAGCCGACAATCAAGAGGATGACGGCACCGATGGCCGAGAAGGAGTACGAAACAATCAGCGTGCTCAGTTGGGCGAGGCCAGCCTGGACGCTGAGAAAAGCGTTTTGCGGGTCGATCGGCATGGGGGAAATCCGGTTGGTCGGTGAGCCGATAACCCATGCGGGCGGTGAGGGTTCCGATCTTTTCCGGCGTGCGGCGGAACCACAAGAGCGACAATACGTTCGTGCGAGGCAGGGTCCCGTCTTGAAACTGTCAGGGAACTCTGCCTATCTAAGTGGTGTCACCTGCTTCAAAGGGTGATTCGGTTGTTCTTGCTGCGAAAGGAAATACACTGAGAACAGCACTGCGGAAGAAGGCCGATATCATGCCTTCGCCGGCCAGGATCAGCGTAGACGACGCCGTGTCCCGCGCCATCAAGACAGTCCTTGCCAGTCTGGAAGACTCCAAGGCCGAAAACATTGTCTCCATCGACATCCAGGGGAAATCGAGCCTCGGCGACTACATGGTCGTCGCTTCGGGCCGATCGCACCGTCATGTCGCGGCTGTCGCCGATCATCTTCTCAAAGCGATCAAGGATGCCGGTCTCGGCACCGCGCGCGTCGAGGGGCTATCCGGCGCCGACTGGGTCCTGATCGATTCTGGCGACATCATCGTCCATGTCTTCCGCCCCGAAGTCCGCGAATTCTACAATCTCGAAAAGATGTGGCAGGCGCCGGACCTCGAGGAAGAAACGCTCCACTAAGTCGTTCGCGCGGCTTACAAGGCGAGGATGAAGATATCAGTTCATGCCGTGGGCCGGATGAAAGCCGGCCCCGAAAAGCTGCTGGCCGACCGCTATTTCGAGCGTTTCGCCAAGAGCGGCCCGGTAGTGGGGCTTGAATTTGGCGGCATTGCCGAGATTGCCGAGGGGCGCGGCCAGACCGCCAACGAGCGGCGGCGTGAGGAAGGCCAGAAACTGCAGACGCAGTTGCAGCCCGGAACCGCTTTGATCCTCCTTGACGAACGCGGCAAAAGCTTTTCCTCGGAAGATTTCGCCGGGCGCCTCGGCCTGTTGCGTGACGGTGGCCGCAAGGCGTTGGTCATCGCCATCGGCGGCGCCGACGGCCACGATCAGTCGCTGCGCGACCAGGCCGAACTAGTGATGTCGTTCGGATTGCTGACATGGCCGCATCAACTGGTGCGCGTGATGCTGGGAGAGCAGCTTTATCGTGTGGCCACCATCCTTTCGGGACATCCCTACCATCGCTCGTAAACCGGTGAATTGGTGCGACACACCCGGATTTCCGCCCCAATGCCGAGGCAAGATTGCATCGAGTGGGCGGTTTCGAACATGGTTGATTGTTCGTTAACGAAGCCACGCATAGAGTCGGGCTTCAATGTCTGAAGACAGCAAATCAAGAACGGGCTCCTGGCGCGCGCGCTGCGGCATCGCGGCGGCGGTACTTGTGCTGTCGCTGCATGCGGGGCGGGCGGAAAACACGCTCGACATGGCTCCCGATCCGGATCAGAGCCGGGCCGAATATGAACGGGTCTCGAAGGAGATCACGCTGTCGTCGGAACGATTGGCCAAACTCTCCGCCGATATCGCGACGATCAAGAAGGATCACGCCTCGATCACCGCCGCATTGATCCAGTCGGCGATGACCGAGCAGAAGCTCGGCCAGGACATCGAGGACATCGGCGCTCGGCTGGAAGGACTGAAGGGCCAGGAACAGAAGATCCGCGCCTCGCTGATGGCGCGGCGCGACGTTCTGGCCGAAGTGCTGGGCGCGTTGCAGCGCATGGGCCTCAACCCGCCGCCGGCGATCCTGGTCAAGCCCGAGGACGCGCTGTCGTCGGTGCGCAGCGCCATCCTGCTCGGCGCGGTGGTACCCGAACTGCGCCAGCAGACCGATAGCCTGCTTGCCGATCTCAAGGAACAGACCAGGATTACGGCGTCGATCGAGGCCGAACGGGCGCGGCTGACAGCGGCGGTCGGCGACCAGACGGCGGAAAAGAAGCGGCTCGGCATGCTGCTGGAGGCCAAGCAGAAGCTCGAAGCCGACACGCAAACGCAAATGGCCGCGGAAAAGCAGCGATCCGAAGCGCTGGCGGCCAAGGCCGGCAGCCTGAAAGAGTTGATCGCCTCGCTCGAAGCGCAGGCCGACAAGAGCCGCAAGGCCGCCGATGCGGCCAAGGCCGCCGAGCAGAAGACGGCGGATGGCGACAACGCATCTGCGCCGGCGGAATTGGCGTCGCTGCCGGTGCCGGAAGGCAACCAACTTGCCGCCGCGGCACCCTTTTCAGCCTTGCAAGGACAGATCGCGCTGCCGGTGACCGGCCGCATCAAACGGCGATACGGCGCCGATGACGGTAACGGCGCGGTGATGCTTGGCGACATGGTTGCGACACAATCGGGAGCCATCGTTACCGCGCCGGCGGATGGAAATGTGCTTTATGCGGGGCCGTTTCGCTCTTATGGTCAACTCTTGATCCTGAACGCAGGCGACGGCTATCATGTCGTTTTGGCGGGGATGAGCAGAATCAGCGTCGCGACCGGTCAATCAGTGCTTGCAGGAGAGCCGATCGGTGCGATGGGAGAGGCCCGGGTGGCGAGCACCTCGGTTTCGAAGAATGGAAATGCCACGCCGGAACTCTATGTCGAGTTCCGCAAGGATGGAAAACCCGTCGATCCGGCCCCATGGTGGGCGGACCGTTTTTCTGGAAGGACGTGAATAATGCGGAAACTGTCGCTTCTGTTTGCCGGTGCGCTGATGGGCGCGTCCGCCATGAGCCTGGTCTATGGCGCACCCGGCTCGGCGGCGAACGCTGCAGGGTCGGAGACCTACAAGCAACTGGCGATCTTCGGCGATATCTTCGAGCGGGTGCGGGCACAGTATGTGACACCGCCCGACGACAAGTCGCTGGTCGAGAACGCCATCAACGGCATGCTGGCCTCGCTTGACCCGCACTCCTCCTACATGAATGCCGAGCAGGCGCAGGATATGCGCGTCCAGACCAAGGGCGAGTTTGGCGGCCTCGGCATCGAAGTCACCATGGAGAATGATCTGGTCAAGGTGATCACGCCGATCGACGACACGCCGGCCGCCAAGGCAGGCGTGCTGGCCGGCGACTACATTGCCAAGATCGATGGCGAAGAGGTTCGCGGCCTGACCCTCAATGATGCGGTCGACAAGATGCGCGGCCTGGTCAACACGCCGATCAAGCTGACCATCCTGCGCCAGGGCGCCGACAAGCCGATTGAACTGACGGTCGTACGCGACATCATCAAGGTCAAGGCGGTCAAGTTCCGGGTCGAGAACGACATCGGCTACATGAAGATCACCTCCTTCACCGAAAAGACCTATGACGACCTCGAGAACGCCATCGACACCATCAAGAAGCAGATTCCCGACGACAAGCTGAAGGGCTACGTTCTGGATCTCCGCCTCAATCCGGGTGGCCTGCTCGACCAGGCGGTGAGCGTGTCCGATGCCTTCCTCAACCGCGGCGAGATCGTTTCGACGCGTGGCCGCGACCCCAAGGACGTCACCCGCTTCGACGCCAAGCCCAAGCAGGTCGACGACATCAACGGCAAGCCGATGATCGTCCTGGTCAATGGCGGTTCGGCCAGTGCCTCGGAAATCGTCGCCGGCGCGCTGCAGGATCTGCGCCGCGTCACGGTGGTCGGCACGCAGTCCTTCGGCAAGGGTTCGGTGCAGACCATCATTCCGCTCGGCGAGAATGGTGCGCTCAGGCTGACGACGGCGCTCTATTACACGCCGTCCGGCAAGTCGATCCAGGGCAAGGGCATCACGCCCGACATCAAGGTCGACCAGCCGCTGCCGCCGGAACTGCAGGGCAGGGACCTGACGCGCGGCGAATCCGACCTCAAGGGCCATATCAAGGGCGCCGATGAGAGCACGACCGGTTCGGGCTCGGCAGCTTATGTGCCGCCGGATCCGAAAGACGATCTGCAGCTCATCTATGCCGAGCAGCTGCTGCGCGGCCAGAAGACCGATCCGGCCTTCCCGCCCAATCCGCAAAAGGCGGTTCTCAACCAGTAAGGATCTGGAGCGGCCACGCGCCGCTCCATCTTTCTGTTTGAGCCTGATGGAAGCAATGCGATGCTGCCGGGACCGAAAGGTTCCGGCAGTTTGATTCGGGGGGCGAGGCAAAGCTCCCAAGACATGGCGCGGGGTGCGCCGGGATTGATGAATTCGCGCATGTCTTTTCGAAGCGGCTTCGCCTTCGGAGCCATGCGCCCGGGGATTAGGCTTGGCTGATATCGGCAAGGACATCGAACGCCCGCTCGGACAGGCAGTCCGGTCGCCGCGCGCCGCCGGCAAGCTCAGCGGCGGTGCGATCATGGCGACCGTGGCCGTGCTGGCGGTGGCAGGCGTCTCCGGCGCGATCGCGCTCAGGGAAAAGCCGTTTCGAAAGCCGCAAGAGGTTGCAGTTTCAACGCCGAAAGTGACCGCGGCGGCCGAACCTGCCCCTGCGCCGCCTGCATTGGCCCCGGCGGCACCGAAGCCGGAGGCGCCGGTCAAATCAGGCGGGCCGCAGATCATCCATGTGCAGACGGAGGAGGGCGATGGGCCGCCCAAGGCAGCGATCGTCATTCGCGATCCGTCGACCATCGGCCAGAACCTGAAGATCGCGCACATTCCAGACAAGGCGCTGATCGAAGCCAGCGAGACCGGGCCTTTGCCGGTGCGCGCCGCCGATGGCAGGCGGCCGTTCGACGTCTATGCGCGGCCCTGGTCGGGCGGGCGCGGCGCACGGGTGGCGATCGTCATCGGCGGGCTTTCGGTTTCGCAGACCGGCACCCAGGCGGCCATCGCCAAGCTGCCGGCGGAAGTGACGCTGGCTTTCGCGCCGCAAGGCAACAGCATCGGCCGCTGGATGCAGGCAGCCAGGCAGAGCGGCCACGAGATCGTCATGCAGGTGCCGCTCGAACCGTTCGACTATCCCAAGGTCAATCCGGGACGCAACACGCTGACGGTGGCGGCGAGCGCGGATGAGAACCTGAAAAGCCTGCACTGGGCGCTGTCGCGGACGACCAACTACACCGGCGTCATGAACTATATGGGCGCCCGCTTTTCCGCCGACGCGGCGGCGATGGAGCCGTTCATCGCCGAGCTCGGCAAACGCGGCCTCGCCTATATCGATGACGGCTCGTCGGCTCGCAGCCTGGCGCCGGACCTGGCGCTCAGGGATGGCGTGCCCTTCGTCTCCGGCGACATGGCGATCGATGCCGTGCAGGATCGCGGCGAAATCCTGAAGAAGCTCGACAGCCTGGAGGCGACCGCGCGGGCCAAAGGCACTGCCGTCGGCATCGGTTCGGCCTTCGACCTGACGGTCGATACCGTGTCGTCCTGGGTGGTCGAAGCCAAGAAGCGCGGCATCGAGATCGTGCCGATTTCAGCGGTGGCCATTGACCCCCAAAAAGGCTAACAGCCGTCTTGATAATTCTACTCCGGCGGGCATCTGGCGACGTTTTCTGCGCTTCCGGTGCTCACGTACTTTAAGTACGCTCCGCTCCGGTTCTCGAAAACGCTCGCCACCTGCCTCACCGGAGCGAATTCTCAAAACGGCTGGACCCCATCACGCATGGCTAAAAAGATTGATCGCGAAACGCTGCCTTATCGTCCCTGTGTCGGGCTGATGATCCTCAATGCCGAGGGCCTTGTCTGGGTCGGGCACCGGATTGCCGAACCGGACAGCGAATTTGCCGGCACGACGCAGCTCTGGCAGATGCCGCAAGGCGGAATCGACAAGGGCGAGGAGCCGCTGCAGGCGGCCGAGCGCGAACTCCATGAGGAGACCGGCATGCGAGGCGTCTCGCTGCTGGCCGAGGCGCCGGACTGGATCAACTATGATTTGCCGGACCATCTCGTCGGCATCGCCTTCAAGGGCCGGTATCGCGGCCAGACGCAGAAATGGTTCGCCTTTCGCTTCCACGGCGACACCAGCGAGATCCAGATCAACCCGCCGCCGGGCGGCCACACCGCAGAGTTCGACGAATGGGCATGGCGGCCTATGCAGGATTTGCCCGACCTGATCGTGCCGTTCAAGCGCCATGTCTATGAGGATGTGGTGGCGGCGTTCCGGCATCTGGTGCAATAGCCGCTATACAACAACCGCGGTTGCCGCGCCGGCCCGGCGGTCCTATTGATGTATCCACTCCACGCGAAGGGTCGCCATGAACGACGCCCCCCAAAAGCCGCCGCCAGAAGAGGTCACCGCCACAAGCGAAGTGGCGGCTGGGGCCATCCTCACCATCGATCTCGGTGCAATCCGTGAAAACTACCGGCGGCTGAAAGCGCGGTTGGGCGATGTTCGCTGCGCTGGTGTGCTCAAGGCGGACGGCTACGGCGTTGGCGCCGGCCAGGTCGGGGCGGCGCTGCTGCGCGAAGGCTGCGATGTCTTCTTCGTTGCGCTTCTGGGCGAAGGCGTCGCCCTGCGCCGCTCGCTTGGTCCGGGCCCTGCCATTTTCGTGTTGAACGGCGTTCCGTCCGGTGCCGAGACGGACGCCGTGGCAGCGGACGTTTGCGCTGTCATTAACAGCCCCGAGCAACTGGTGGCCTGGCGTGTGGCGGCTCGCCGCGCCGGCCGAAAACTGCCGGCCGCGATCCAGGTCGACAGCGGCATGTCGCGGCTCGGCATGGCGCCCCGGGATGTGGAGCGCGTTGCCGCCGATCCGCAGGCCTTCGACGGCATCGACATCCGGTTCGTGATGAGTCATCTGGCTTGCGCCGACGAGCCGGAGCATCCGGCCAATGAACGGCAGCGGCTGGCGTTCGAGCGGCTGCGCGCAATGCTGCCGGCGACGCCAGCCTCGCTCGCCAATTCGTCCGGCATCTTTCTCGGGCCATCCTTTCACTACGATCTCGCCCGCCCCGGTGCCGCCCTCTACGGCATCAATCCGACGCCGGCCAAGCCCAATCCGATGCTGCCGGTGGTGCGGCTTCAGGCAAAGGTGGCACAGACGCGCAGCGTCGAAAAAGGCGCCGGCGTCGGCTATGGCCACACCTATCATGCGCAAGGCCCGCTCAGGCTGGCGACGATTTCGTTCGGCTACGCGGATGGCTGGCAACGCCGCGCCGCGTCCGCCGCCTGGTTCGAGGGCGTGCGGCTGCCTTTCCTCGGGCGGGTGTCGATGGATTCGATCATTCTCGACATTTCCGCCCTGCCGGCCGGCAGGCTGCGCGAGGGTGATCTCGTCGAACTGCTCGGTCCCTCGCAAAGTGTCGACGACGCTGCCGGCCATGCCGGCACCATCGGCTACGAGATTCTGACCAGCCTCGGCTCGCGCTTCCATCGGCGCTATGTCGGCGGTTGAGCGGTTTGGCCACGCTTGACAAGCGGACGCCTGTCGGCAAGGCTCCTTGCATGAGCAACCCAGCTTATATCAGAACCTTGTTCAGGGTCTGCCCGATCGCGGGATCGTAGCCCCGGCGCGGCCGCCTTTTGGCGTCCGTCCGAACCGGGGCATTTCTACCTGATCATCATTCCCGAGCCAGACAGCTTCGCGGCTGCCGGCTTTTCATCAAGCCACCGTTCGTGCGGCGGCAGGCGCGCGTCTGTTCGATGCGCCAACTCATGAGGTTTGCCATGCAACATGCAACAGGATTGCGTCCACCGAGCCGGCTTCTGGTCAGCGATGCCGACCACCACAGGCTCACGGGCCTGGCGCGGGCGTCGCTCGACCGCGTCCCCGAGACGGCCGAAGAACCGCTTTCGGAAATGGACCGCGCCATCGTCACGGCAGCGGCTTCCATGCCGGCCAACGTGGTGCGGATGGGTTCGACGGTGACAATCCGCAACGATGGCGGGGAGCGCATCACACTGGTCTATCCCGGCGATGCCGACATCAGTGAAAACAGGATCTCGGTGCTGACGCCGTTGGGGACGGCGCTCATCGGCGCCACCATCGGGCAGACAGTGCGCTGGAGCAGTCGTGGCGGCCGGGAACTGTCGGCGACCATCGAAGTGGTCGATGCGCCGGCCTGCGGGCGGGAAGGGTCCTGATCATGGAAACGGCGATGACAGGCGCGAATTTCCGGCTGACGACAAAGGACTTCGCCGTCCTCGAGATCATGTTGGAGCGTCGGCGGGCTTTCGCGGATCCGATTGTTCCAATGCTTGAAGACAAGCTTTCCAAAGCCGAGGTCGTCGCGATCGATTCGGTCGGATCCGATATCGTGACGCTGAACAGCAGGCTGGTGTTTCGTGTCGATGCCGGCCCTGCCCAGACCCGGACCCTGGTGCAGAACGAGGTGCGCGGTCCGGTCGGCTCCAGCCTGTCGATCATGACAAGGCGGGGGCTTTGCATGCTCGGCATGGCCGAGGGCCGGACTGCATGGATCGAACAGGCCGACGGCAGGCGGGAGTCGGTCCTGGTCGCAACCGTGCTCTACCAGCCGGAGGCCGCGCGGCGTGCCGTCAGGGAGAGATCCCAAGTCGAGGCGCGACGGCCGCATGGGCTCACCCTCGTCTACAGCGCCGCAGCCGATTGGCGGCCCCTTGGCGAAAGGGCCGGAATGCGGCAGACAGGGGATGACGACCCCGGTCCCACGGCGGCGTGAACAGGCAACACTGCACGATCCCGAAAGTCGGCATCGATTTTCGCCGGGGATCGTGCGCAAATCGGAAATGCGGCCGCGTCCAGGCGTCCCTAGGACGTGCGGCGCGGCAAGGAGTGAACGATGAAGATCATGGTGCTGGGCGGCGGCGTCATCGGAGTGACCACGGCGTACTTCCTTGCCGAGGCCGGCCACGAGGTGACGGTTCTCGACCGCCAGAAAGGCCCGGCGCTGGAAACCAGCTTCGCCAATGCCGGCGAGATTTCGCCCGGCTACGCCTCGCCCTGGGCCGGACCCGGCATTCCGCTGAAGGCGATCAAATGGCTGCTGATGAAGCATGGCCCGCTGGTGGTGCGGCCGGCCTTCGACCCGCATATGTGGACATGGCTGATCAAGATGCTGCGCAACTGCACGGCCGAGCGCTATGCGATCAACAAGGCGCGCATGGTGCCGCTCGCCGAATACAGCCGCGACACGCTGAAGGCGCTGCGCGAAGCGACCGGCATCGCCTATGACGAGCGTACCCAGGGCACGCTGCAGCTGTTCCGTACGCAAAAGCAGCTCGACGGCACCGGCGGCGATGTCGAGGTGCTGAAGAAGTACGGCGTGCCTTACGAGATCCTCGACCAGGACGGCTGCATCGCGGCTGAGCCTGGCCTTGCCGGGGTGCGCGAAAAGTTCGTCGGCGGCCTCAGGCTGCCGCACGACGAGACCGGCGACTGCAAGATGTTCACCGACAGGCTGGCCGAGCTTTGCGTGGCGCGCGGCGTCAAGTTCGAATACGACGTGACGATCTGGCGGGTCATCCGCAGCCGTAACCGCATTGCCAATCTCAGCACCAGCAAGGGCTGGAAGGCCGCCGACGCCTATGTGATGGCGCTGGGCAGTTATTCGGCAGGTTTCATGCGCCGGGTGAAGCGGCCGATCCCGGTCTATCCGGTAAAGGGTTATTCGATCACCGTGCCGATCAAGGACGCTGCCGCGGCGCCGGTGTCGACGGTGATGGACGAGACCTACAAGGTGGCGATCACCCGGCTCGGCGACCGCATCCGGGTTGGCGGTACGGCCGAGATTTCCGGCTTCGACCTCAGGCTGCACGAATCGCGGCGGCGCACGCTGGAACACTCGGTCGGCGATCTCTTTCCGGGCGCCGGCGCGATGCGGGACGCGACGTTCTGGTGCGGGCTGCGGCCGATGACGCCGGACGGTCCGCCGCTGATCGGCCGCACCGAGCTCTCCAATCTCTATCTCAACACCGGCCACGGCACGCTCGGCTGGACCATGGCTTGCGGCTCGGGCAAGGTGCTGGCCGACATCATCTCCAGCCGGGTGCCCGACATCGACGTCCGCGACCTCGCGCAGGAGCGCTATCTGCGGTAGAAGGTCAGAACGCCTGTCGGACCCAGTCCTCGTCGAACAGCAGCCGGTAGGCCCACGGTATCGTCACATTGGTGGCGACCGGGTTCGAGTGGGCGACATAGTCGTCATAGATCGGCTTCATCCTGGTGTAGAAGGCCGGATCGAGCACCATCATGCCGTTCTCCGAGTCGTGAAAGAAGCTGCGGTTGTTGAGATTGACCGACGAGATGGCGACCAGCCTTTCGTCGATCATCATGATCTTGGAATGCAGCACCACGTCAGGCGACTTGAACTCGCGGATGTTGATGCGGTCGCCATATTTCTCGACGAACAGCTTGTTGAGCGCGGTGAGAAACTTGCCGCCGATATCGCCCTTGAGATCGATGCGGCCGACAATGTCGATCCTGACGCCGCGGGCGAGCGCCCGGTCAACAGCCTGGGCAAGCTTGGGCGTCAGGTTGAGGTAGGGGTTGACGATCTGGATATGGTGCCGGGCGGCGTCGACCAGCTCGACGAAATAGTCCTCCAGCGCATGACCATCCTCGTAAGGCACCGAAATGAAGTGTCGTGCCGTGCCTGACGGGCGGGCGCCGTCGGACCGGACCGGAATGGAGAAGGGGCGCGCCAGATTGGTGTCGGCGTCGCGCAGCCACATTGTCGAAAGATGCGCAGCCAGCGTTTCGACCGTGGCCGGATCGGCGAACTCGATGTCGAAGTCGCTCCAGTTCGAATAGTAGTTCAGCGAAAACCCGTCGGTCTTGTCGTATTGCTCAAGGTCTGGATAGCGCGACAGATCGATCGGCTGGTGGAACAGGAAGCCGTCATGGATGTTGCGGCCACCGATGATGGCGCGTGAGCGCCCGGGATCGTCGGCAAGCGTTGCCAGCATCTTGACGTGATGGACCTTGTGCAGTTGTGAGGTCTGCTCGTCGATCGGCGCGCCATGGTCCGCCCGCCAGCGATATTCTTGCAATTCGACATTGGGGAATTCGGCGGCCAGCCGGTGCAGCAGGGCGTCGTCCTTGTCGCGCTCCAGAACGTCGGTGACGATGATGCGGACCTTGGTGCCTAGTGCTGCATGATGGCGGATCAACCGCTCGATGATGCGACCGGAGAAGTCGGCCTTGAACTCCAGCGACGACAGATAGATCAGCTTCAGCCTTGGCGCCCTGGAGAAATCGAGCGGCAGTTCCGGGTCGCCCTTGTCGATGGCGCTGTCGGACAGTGGTGCTCCCATCAGCGCCTCGACCTTGGCGTTGAAGCCGTCGCGCGATTTGCGCAGCAGGCGCGGCTTTCCGATCGGCAAGGCACAGGTCTGCGAGAGCCAGCGGCTGGCATAGAAGGCGCGGCTGAGCGGATCGAGGCCGGTTGGGTCTGGCGTCGGGCAACGCTCGTAGCGGCTGTCGAAGGCGGCGAGAGCCGGATCGGCGGTCTCTTCGCGCTGGATGGTGAGCGGCGCGCCGGCCGGGGCAAGGCTGGAGCGGATCCTTGCCGTGCAGCGGTTCAGGCCGTCACTCGGGAACAGGCTGACCGTGTCGTCCTCGCCGGACAGGCGAAAGCGGAATGCGGTGCCCGTGGCGATTGTGCGTGAACCGCCGCCGGCACGGATCGCCAGCGAGCCGTCGCAGGTGCCCTCGATGTCGGCCGGTTGCTTTCCAGCCTGGCGCAGCACGATCTCGACGCTGCGCGCCTGCAGACCGGAGAAATCGAAGATCCTGGGCGTCGAAGGCTGCGCTGCCGCATCGATGTAGAGCGTCTGCCGCGACACCCGCCAGCGTCCGTCGAAATGGCCGTCGCCGCTGCTGCCGCTGGCCGGCGGCAGATGCGTTTCGGCAACCGGCCCGGCCAGTTGCTGCAGTGTCCGGTAAGTCGCCTGGAAATCGCCATTGCGGATCTCATAGCGGTCGTGACCGAAAGGGCCGGTGCCGTTGGCGCGGTCCATCGCGCCGAGCTGGTGGTGGGCGAGCAGCGCCAGGAACCGCTTTTCGTAGTCGCTTGTGCTGGCGTCGCCGAAAAACTGCGCGGCGGCGATCTGCGGCCCGGGTGTCCTGGCCGATAGCGAGGGTCGAGCGCAGGCCGTCTGGCCTTGCAGGAGATCGCAGGCACTGCGACCAGCGCCGCCGGCACAGCCGCCAAGGGCGGCCAGCCCGAATAGAACGAGGGCGACAGATGCGCGGCCCTTCACCCGGCCGCTCCGGCATTCAGGACGCTCAGTTGCGCCGGGTCACGCGGCGGCATGAAGCCCTGCGGGAAGACCTTGCAGACGGGGATGGCGAAGGTGGCGATCAGTAATTCGGCCTCGCCGCGCATTTTGCGCGGCGCTGTCTTGTCGTCGCGTATCGCTTTCGCGGAGGTGACGAGGGCGCCATCGCAGTCACAATGGTTGTGGCGGGCGATGTAACAGGCGTCATGCGTCCGGCAGGCCGTGTCGAGGCGGTTGACCGGCCGGAACGACAGATCGCCGGTGCGGGTGCCGGGGCCGCAATAATTGCCGAAGACGAAAGGCGAAGGCCGCGCCATGGCGTTGCGGATCGGTTTGGGCAGTTCGGCCTCCGGGACCTTCGTCCACGGATTGGCGCAAGCGGAAACGAAAAGCAGCGGCAGGATGGCAAGAACGGCTCGCATGTCTATCCGCGCCAGCTTTCTGAAAGATGTCCCTACGCGGCGACCGCGCGCCTGATGCCACACTCGCCGGTTTTGTGGCAAGGAAAAGGCGCACGGCTAAAGCGCAGCGCGTTTGAAAGGATTCATGCGATGCGCTTTAGCGTCTTTGTTTATGCATGTCGTTCTCCCAAAACCGAGATCACTTTTGGGCGACATGCATCAGACAAACAGGTTTCGCTCCCGCTCCACTGCCTTGGTGATGAAGCTGGCAACGATCTGGACGCGGCGCAGCGGCCTGACCGATTCGTGATAGACCAGCCAGTAGGCACGGCGGATGGGCGCGACAGCATCGACGGACACAAGTTCCGGCATCGAGCGGGCGACGAATGTGTGCAGGATGCCGATGCCGGCGCCCGAGCGCACCGCTTCGGCCTGGCCGAGGGCCGAGGAGATGGCGAAGCTGGTGCGCCAGTCGGCGCTGAATTCGGCCGCGTAGTCGAGCGAGGGACTGACGATGAGGTCCGGCACATAGCCGATCAATGTGTGCTGGCCAAGCTCGGCGGCGGTTTGGGGCAAACCATGCACGTCAGCATAGGCGCGGGAGGCAAACAGGCCGAGCGAGTAGTCGACCAGCTTTCCCGCCACCAGCCGACCCTCCGTCGGCCGCTCGACGGTGATGGCGATGTCGGCCTCGCGCCGCGACAGAGAGAAGGAGCGCGGCACCGGCACCAACTGGATCGTCAGCTCGCGGTGCAGGGCGGTCAGCGCGCCAAGGCGCTTGGCCAGGAAGGCGACACCAAACCCGTCCGGCGCGCCGATGCGCACCGTGCCGGAGACATCGTCGCCTTCGCCGGCAACGGTCGAACGTGCGGCGATCATGTCGCCTTCCATGCGCTCGGCAATGTCGAGAAAGCGCTCGCCGGCAGGCGTCAGCTCGCTGCCGGTGGTCAACCGGCGAAACAGCTTTGTCCGCAGCGCATCCTCGAGTGCGGCGATGCGGCGCGAGACAGTGGCGTGGTTGAGCTCCAGCCGTTTGGCCGCGCCAAGGATCTGGCCGGCGCGCGCCACGGCGAGGAAGATGCGGACGTCATCCCAGTTCATGGGGATGGTCCGATCTAATGACGAGCGTCGCGTTCCCGCCCACCCCCCTCTGTCCTGCCGGACATCTCCCCCGCAAGGGGGGAGATTGGCAGCTCCGCTGACAGAGCCTCTTTTGCGGAGCTGAAGATTTGCGAAAGCGACCGCTGCATCCGATCTCCCCCCTTGCGGGGGAGATGTCCGGCAGGACAGAGGGGGGTGTGACGAAGCTCAACCTTGAGAAATCCTGTAAAGACGGGCGCACCCTATCATTTGCGGCAATTGATGCACAGGTGCCTCTCGCTATCTACTTTTCGCACAACGGTTGCGTTCTCACTCGCGTTGCCATCCGCCGGCCAAAGGCGGACAATGCAGCATCACAAACAAGGGAGAGAAATCATGATCGACTATGGTCATTTCATCGGCGGCAAGCATGTCGCCGGGACCAGCGGCCGCAAGCAGGATGTCATGCAGCCGATGGACGGCTCCGTGCGCGGCACGGTGGCGCTGGCCTCGCAGGCGGAACTGCGCGCGGCGGTCGAGAATGCCAAGGCAGCGCAGCCGAAATGGGCCGCGACCAACCCGCAGCGCCGCGTGCGCGTGCTGATGAAGTTTCTCGAACTGGTCGCCCGCGACTATGACGAACTGGCCGACATCCTGGCGCGTGAGCATGGCAAGACGATCGCCGACGCCAAGGGCGACATCCAGCGCGGCCTCGAAGTGGTCGAAGTGTGCATCGGCGCGCCGCATATGATGAAGGGCGAATTCACCGACGGCGCCGGCCCCGGCATCGACGTCTATTCGATGCGCCAGCCGCTCGGCGTCGTCGCCGGCATCACGCCGTTCAACTTCCCGGCAATGATCCCGCTGTGGAAGATCGCGCCGGCCATCGCCTGCGGCAACGCCTTCATCCTGAAGCCTTCGGAGCGCGATCCCGGCGTGCCGATGCGTATCGCCGAACTTTTCCTCGAAGCCGGCCTGCCGGCAGGCATCCTCAACGTCGTCAATGGCGACAAGGACGTGGTCGACGCCATCCTCGACGATCCCGACATCAAGGCCATCGGCTTTGTCGGCTCGACGCCGATCGCCCATTACATCTATTCGCGCGGCACGGCCGCCGGCAAACGCGTGCAGTGCTTCGGCGGTGCCAAGAACCACATGATCATCATGCCCGATGCCGACATGGACCAGACCGTCGATGCGCTGATCGGCGCCGGCTACGGCTCGGCCGGCGAGCGCTGCATGGCGATCTCGGTCGCCGTCCCGGTCGGCAACGATACCGCCAACCGGCTGATGGAAAAACTGATCCCGCGCGTCGAGAGCCTGAAGGTCGGTCCTTCGACCGACTCTTCGGCCGATTTTGGCCCGCTGGTGACGGCCCAGGCGCTGGAGCGGGTCAAGGGCTATGTCGACACCGGCGTCAAGGAAGGCGCCAAGCTGGTCGTCGACGGCCGTGGCTTCTCGATGCAGGGTTATGAAGACGGCTACTATATGGGTGGCTGCCTGTTCGACAACGTGACCGCCGATATGCGCATCTACAAGGAAGAGATCTTTGGGCCGGTGCTCTCTGTTGTGCGCGCGCCGACCTATGAGAGCGCGATCAAGCTCGCCAACGATCACGAGATGGGCAATGGCGTCGCCATCTTCACCCGTGACGGCGATGCTGCGCGCGACTTTGCAAGCCGTGTCCAGGTCGGCATGGTCGGCATCAACGTGCCGATCCCGGTGCCGATCGCCTACTACACCTTCGGCGGCTGGAAGGCATCTTCCTTCGGCGACCTCAACCAGCATGGCCCGGACGCGTTCCGCTTCTACACCAAGACCAAGACGGTGACCTCGCGCTGGCCGTCCGGCATCAAGGACGGTGCCGAATTCGTCATCCCGACGATGAACTGAGCCGGACGACTTCTTGGTTGCGCGTCCTCGCCTTCGGCTGCGGTCGCGCGGGCGGGCATCAAGGACGGTGCTGAATTCGTCATCCCGACGATGAACTGAGCGGACAACAAATTGGTTTGGATTCAACGCTCGGGCGCTCGCGCCCGGGCGTTTTTTTGCAATCGGTGGCGACCCTATCCGTTGAACGCTAATGTGATGGAACCAAGTAGCATCTGCCGTCTTGGTTTGCAGTCCTGCCGCAAGGAGGTACGGCAGATCAAGCAACGGCGCTGGCGACAGCTTCGGGGACATCGTTTGGCGCAAGGAGGTGTCAGATGACCCGTCTTGTGGCAACGCTATTTTTCGCGGCGGTTTCCGCGTTTCCGGCCGCCCCGGCGATGGCAGAGCAATGCGCGGCCCGTGCGGATATGATCAAAGCGCTCGGGGAAAAATTCCACGAAAGCGAAGCGGCGCGGGGCCTGGTCAACCCGAGCCTGATTCTTGAGATATTCGTCTCCGACCAGGGCACCTGGACAATTCTTGCCACCGACACGCATGGTCAGAGCTGCGTCATCACGGCAGGCGAAGGCTGGGACGGTCCGTTGATGGCGGCGGCTGCCTTGCCCGGGACTTAACCCGAGCTTCGAGGAAGCGCCAACGACGAGAGCGCAGCGGATATAAAAGGACGTTCAGCGCGTGGCGGCCGTCTCGGCGTGGCCGCGCAACAGCGCCATCAGGCGTTTGGCGTCCTTGGCCGCGGCCTCCTCGTCGCCGGCAAGGATTGAGCGGATCAGCGCTACATGGTGCTCGGCGGATTCGGCAAGACCGGTTTCGGCCTTGTAGCGGAACCAGAAGCGGCGGCTGTGGGTCTGCAAGGGGGCGGCCAAACGGGCGGCGAAGGGATTGTCGGCAGCCAGCGCCAGCGCTTCGTCGAGAGCCTTGTCGGCCTGGATGAAGGCAAGCACATTGCCCGAGATCACCGCTTTCTGCATGGCGAGCGCTGCTTCGTGAAACAAGTCGGCGGCTTCGCGGGTGACGAAGCGGGCGGCCGAGCGGGCGAGCACCACCTCGACGCCGCGACGTGCATCGAGGACGCGCAGCCAGTCGCCGGCATGGAGCGGGGCGATGGCGATCCCGGCGCGCGGCCTGATGTCAAGCAGCCCTTCCCAGGCCAACCGCTGGATCGCCTCGCGCACTGGTGTCCTGCCAAGCCCGAGCCTGTCGATCAGAGCGCCCTCGGTGACGAAGCTTGCCGGGGCCAGTTCGAGCGTGACGATCATGTGCTCGAGCACATGGTAGGCCCTGGTCGCGGCTGGCTCCGCCGAGGTGTTTGCTGCCATGGCTATCAAATGCGCTCTCCTGATATATCTTGAATATATCATAACGGAATCCGCATTGACAGCGGGTTTGTTAATAGATATACCACTGATATATCAGATGGAGAGATGATCATGTGGACCGGAGTTTTTCCTGCCGTCACGACCAAATTCACCGCGGATGATCGTCTCGATCATGCCGAGATGGAGCGCTGCTTCAGCCTGCAGATGGAGGCCGGCTGCGACGGCATCATCGTCTGCGGATCGCTCGGCGAGGGGCCGATGCTGTCGCCCGACGAGAAGATCGAGGTGCTGAAGACCGCACAGAAGGTCGCCGGCAAGAAGCCGGTGCTGCTGACCGTCAACGAGGCCGGCACACGCGAGGCGGCCAGCATCGCCAAGCGCGCGAGCCGGGAAGGCGCCAATGGCCTCATGGTCGTGCCGAGCCCGATCTACCACACCAATGCGGAAGAGACGGTTGCAGCGCTTCGTGCGGTCGCCGAGGCGGGCGACCTGCCGGTCATGATCTACTCGAACCGGCTCGCCTACCGTGTCGACGTCACCGTCGACCAGATGGAGGAGCTGGCGTCGGACAAGCGCTTTGTCGCGATCAAGGAATCCTCCGACGACATCCGTCGTTCGACCGAGATCATCAATCGCCTGGGCAACCGCTATGACCTGTTCACCGGCGTCGACAATCTCGCCTTCGAAGCGCTGTCGGTTGGCGCCATCGGCTGGGTGGCCGGACTGGTCACCGCGTTCCCCCGCGAGACGGTCGCCATCTACCAGCTGATGAAGCAGGGCCGCCGCGAGGAGGCGCTCGCCATCTACCGCTGGTTCCGGCCGCTGCTCGATCTCGATGTCTCGACTTACCTGGTCCAAAACATCAAGCTTGCCGAAGTGTTCGCGATCAACACAAATGACCGCGTTCGCATGCCGCGCCAGCCGCTGTCTGGAGAGCGCCGCAAGGCTGTCGAGAAGATCGTCAAGGATGCGCTCGCCGTGCGGCCGACACTGCCGCAGTTCTGAGCTGGTATGAAGCGAGCGGGGCGGAGACTGGGACATGCATGCAGGGGTGACGTACAAAGATGAATAGCGATGTTCCAATCGACATCGCCATCATCGGTGGCGGCATCATCGGCATCTGTGCCGCTGCGTCTCTCGCCGAGGCCGGACGCAGGGCCACCGTCTTCGACCGCACCGGCATTTGCGAGGAGACGAGCTCCGGCAATGCCGCCGCCTTCGCCTTCTCCGACGTGCTGCCGCTGGCCCACAAGGGCATGATCCGGCAGCTGCCGAAATGGCTGGCCGATCCGCTTGGCCCGCTCAGCATTCCGCCCGCCCATCTGCCGAGGCTTCTGCCCTGGCTAATCCGCTTCTGGCGCGCCGGGGCGCCCGGGAAATACGAGGCGAGCCTTGCCGCTCAGGCGGGCATGATGAAGCTCGCCGAGGCGGAGTGGATGGGCTTGCTCGATCGCTCCGGTACGCGGTCGATGCTGCGCGAGGACGGTTCACTGGAGCTCTATGAAAGCGAAGCCGAATTTCAGGCCGGGCTGCCTGGCTGGGCGGCGCGTGAGCGTTTCGGCATCGGTTTCCGCCATGTCGAGGGCGAGGAACTGGCCGCCTTGCAGCCGGGGCTGTCGCCGCGCTTCATCAAAGGCACGTTCGTGCCGGGATGGAAGACGGTCGCCGACCCGAAACTGCTGGGCAAGGCGGTGTGGGCCTATGCGCAGGCCAAGGGCGCCCGCTTTGAGCTGGCCCGGATCAGCCAAGTCGCGGCGGATCAGGATGGTGCGACGCTGACGTTGGCAGACGGCACCACAAGGCAGGCGCGACAACTTGTCGTCGCCGCCGGCGCATGGTCGCATCTGCTGGCGCGGCAGCTCGGCGATCGCATTCCGCTGGAGACCGAGCGCGGCTACAACACCACGTTGCCGACGAGTGCCTTCGACGTGAAGCGGATGCTGATCTTCTCCGGCCATGGTTTCGTCGTCACGCCGCTCGAAACGGGCCTGCGTGTCGGTGGCGCCGTTGAACTCGGCGGCATCGAGCGGCCGCCCAATTATGCCAGGTCGAAAGCGCTGCTGCGGAAGGCACAGAAATTCTTGCCGGGGCTCGATCCCTCGGGTGGGCGCGAATGGATGGGGTTCCGCCCCTCGCTGCCGGATTCAGTGCCCGTCATCGGCGGCGCGCCGGGAAAGCGGTCGGTGGTCTATGCCTTCGGCCATGGCCATCTCGGCCTGACCCAGGCGGCGGCCACCGGACGGTTGATCAGGGATCTTGTCCTGGGGCAGACTCCACCGATCGATCTGGCCCCCTTCAGTCCGCAACGATTTTGATTTTTCGGGTTTTTGATTTTCGAGGAGCGTCATGGCCAAGAAATCCTTCTTCTGCATAGACGGCCACACCTGCGGCAATCCGGTGCGGCTGGTCGCTGGCGGCGGCCCGCTGCTGCAGGGCGCGACTATGATGGAGCGGCGTGCGCATTTTCTGGCCGAGTATGACTGGATCCGCACCGGACTGATGTTCGAGCCGCGCGGCCACGACGTGATGTCCGGCTCGATCCTCTATCCGCCGACGCGCGAGGATTGCGATATCGCCATCCTGTTCATCGAAACCTCCGGCTGCCTGCCGATGTGTGGTCATGGCACCATTGGTACGGTGACGATGGCCATCGAACACGGACTGATCAAGCCGAAGACGCCGGGCGTGCTTCGGCTCGACACGCCGGCCGGCCTGGTCATCGCCGAATACAAACAGGTCGGCGACTATGTCGAGGAGGTGCGCATCACCAATGTGCCGTCCTTCCTCCATGCCGAAGGGCTGACGGTCGAATGCCCTGGGCTCGGCGAAATCACCGTCGATGTCGCCTATGGCGGCAACTTCTACGCCATCGTCGAGCCGCAGGAGAACTATCGCGACATGGCCGATTATTCGGCGGGCGACTTCATCGCCTGGAGCCCGGTGGTGCGGCAGCGGCTCAACGACAAATATTCTTTCGTGCATCCCGAGAACCCAGGCATCAACCGGCTGTCGCACATGCTGTGGACCGGCGCGCCGACGGTGGATGGGGCGGATGCCCGCAATGCCGTCTTCTACGGCGACAAGGCGATCGACCGCTCGCCCTGCGGAACCGGCACCTCGGCGCGCATGGCACAGCTTCATGCCAAGGGCAAACTCAAGGCCGGAGACAGCTTCGTCCATGAATCGATCATCGGTTCGCTGTTCGAAGGCAGGGTCGAAAAGGATGTTAGCGTGGCCGGCAAGCCGGCCATCATTCCCTCGATCGGCGGCTGGGCGCGGATGACCGGACTGAACACCATCTTCATCGACGACCGCGACCCGTTCGCTCACGGATTCGTTGTCAAGTGATGGGGATCCTGACCTTGCGGAAAGCAACGGCTTGAAAAATGGACCGTGCAAAAAACGCAAGGATTCCTTTCATCACCTAATTTTGACGGTGATTTCTTCGAAACGGAGCGCATGATGCGGTCGAATCGTCAAAGACATTGCGTTATGCCAATGATAGGGTCCGCGATAGTCCAGGGGCTGGATGATGGCAAACGGGCAATCGGACAGCGTGCTTCGAAAACACGCATGACGATTGAAAAATGACGTTGCAATCCGGGCTCGAAACTTTACGACTAGGGGAAATACGAAAAGGAATGCGTCTGCATGGGCGACATTCCAGGGGAGCCATGTACACATGCAGTATTTTGTCCAGCAGCTTATCAACGGGCTGACGCTGGGATCGATCTATGGGCTGATCGCGATCGGCTACACGATGGTCTACGGCATCATCGGCATGATCAATTTCGCCCATGGCGACATCTTCATGGTGGGTGCCTTCACGGCACTGATCGTCTTCCTCGCCCTTGGCGCGCTGTTCTATTCGGTGCCGGTTGTGCTGGCGCTGCTGATCATGATGATCGTGGCGATGCTGCTCACCAGCCTCTATAACTGGACGATCGAAAAGGTCGCCTACCGGCCGTTGCGCGGTTCGTTCCGACTGGCCCCGCTGATCACTGCCATCGGCATGTCGATCGCGCTGTCGAACTTCGTCCAGGTGACGCAGGGTCCACGCAACAAGCCGATCCCGCCGATGGTCAGCCAGGTTTACAACATCAACGGCATCAGCGTGTCGCTGAAGCAGATCATCATCGTCGTCGTCACGGCGCTGCTGCTGGCGCTGTTCTGGTATCTGGTCAACAAGACCTCGCTCGGGCGAGCGCAACGGGCCTGTGAGCAGGACCGCAAGATGGCGGCGCTGCTCGGGATCGATGTCGACCGTACCATCTCGATCACCTTCATCATGGGTGCGGCCCTTGCCGCGGTCGCCGGCACTTTGTTCCTGATGTATTACGGCGTCATTGCCTTCTCGGATGGCTTCACGCCGGGCGTGAAGGCCTTCACGGCGGCGGTGCTGGGCGGCATTGGTTCGCTGCCTGGGGCGGTGGTCGGCGGGCTGATGATCGGCTTCATCGAGAGCATGTGGTCGGCCTATTTCTCGATCGACTACAAGGACGTCGCGGCGTTCTCGATCCTGGCCATCGTGCTGATCTTCCTGCCTTCCGGCATATTGGGCCGGCCAGAAGTCGAAAAGGTCTGAGACCATGGCCGTCACCGTATCTCCGGAGCGCGACACCGTCGCCACCCCCATGCAGCGCGCGTTGCGCGAGGCACTTTATGCCGCTGCCATATCGTTCGGCCTGTTCGTGCTGTTCATCGGCCTGAAGACCGGCCAGAACATTTCCAATGAACTGGTCCTGACGACACGCTGGGGCCTGCTTGCCGCCGTGGTGATCGCCACGGCTGTCGGGCGCTTCCTCTATGTCGCCTATGGACAGCCCTTCCTGGCCAACCAGAAGATCACCGACGTCGCCACCGGCCTGCTGCCGGCCAGCGTGGCGTCACGCTTCTTCCAGTTGCCGGCCTTCATCGTGGCCTTGGTCGCGGCAGTGGTGTTGTTTGCGGTCAACAGCTCTCTCGTCGGATGGGTGGGAGCCGAGCCGGCCGGCTATCTGCAGTTCCTGCGCGCCCTGGCAGTCATCTATGTGCTAGCCTGCGTGATCTATTATTTCCGGGGCTTCATCCATGCCAACTTCACCAAACTCGGCATTGCCGCGCTGATCCTCTATCCGATCCTGGTGGTGGCTATCCTGTCGCTGATGTCCTGGTCGTTCGTCGGCGGGCTGCAAGGTTCGCTGAAATGGGTCGACAATTTCGGCATCCAGATTCTGATCTATGTGATGCTGGCCTGGGGCCTGAACATTGTCGTCGGCCTCGCCGGCCTGCTCGACCTCGGTTATGTCGCTTTCTACGCGGTCGGCGCCTATGCCTATGCGCTGCTCGGCACGCAATACGGCCTGTCGTTCTGGATCCTTTTGCCGGCCGCCGGCGCCATGGCCGCCTTCTGGGGCGTGCTGCTCGGTTTTCCGGTGCTGCGCCTGCGTGGCGACTATCTGGCGATCGTCACCTTGGCTTTCGGTGAGATCATCCGCCTGGTGCTGATCAACTGGCGTGAGGTCACCAACGGTTCGGCCGGTATTTCCGGCATTCCGAAGGTCACCTTCTTCGGCCTGATGACCTTCAACGTGTCGGACCCCAATTACATCGCCAAGGTGCTGCATCTCGCGACATCGAGCGCCTACTACAAGATCTTCCTCTATTACCTGATCCTGGCGCTGGCGCTGCTGACAGCCTTCGTCACCATCCGGCTGCGGCGCATGCCGGTCGGCCGTGCCTGGGAAGCGTTGCGGGAGGACGAGATCGCCTGCCGTTCGCTCGGCATCAACACCACCACTACGAAGCTTACAGCCTTTGCCACGGGTGCGATGTTCGGCGGCTTCGCCGGCGCGTTCTTCGCCGCACGGCAGGGCTTCGTCAGCCCGGAATCCTTCGTCTTCCTGGAATCGGCCATCATCCTGGCCATCGTCGTTCTCGGTGGCATGGGCTCGCTGGTCGGCATCGCGGTCGCCGCAATGGTGATGATCGGCGGTACCGAGGCGTTGCGCGAACTCGACTTCCTCAAGCAGGTCTTCGGACCGGACTTCACACCGGAACTCTACCGCATGCTTCTGTTCGGCATGGCCATGGTCATCGTCATGCTGTGGAAGCCGCGCGGCTTCGTCGGCAGTCGTGAACCAACCGCCTTCCTCAAGGAGCGAAAGGCTGTCTCAAGCTCCTTCACCAAGGAAGGACACGGCTGATGAATGCGAACCCTGTTCAGAAGGCCAATTCCGGCGTGAACGACGCTATCCTGCAGGTCGATCATCTGTCGATGAAGTTCGGCGGCCTGGTGGCCATCGGCGATCTGTCTTTCGCCGCCAAGCGCGGCGAGATCACCGCGCTGATCGGCCCCAACGGCGCCGGCAAGACCACGGTGTTCAACTGCATCACCGGCTTTTACAAGCCCTCGGAAGGCATGATCACGCTCAACCGGAACGATGGTTCGACCTTCCTGCTCGAGCGGCTGCCCAACCATGAGATCCCGGCGCGCGCCAAGGTGGCGCGCACCTTCCAGAACATCCGCCTGTTCTCCGGCATGACCCTGCTGGAGAACCTGCTGGTCGCCCAGCACAACAAACTGATGAAGGCATCGGGCTACACGGTGCTTGGCCTGTTCGGCTTCAGCGGCTATCGCAAGGCCTCGGCCGAATCGGTGGATCTCGCCAAGCATTGGCTGGAAAAGGCCGATCTTGTCGACCGTGCCGACGACCCGGCCGGCGACCTGCCCTATGGCGCGCAGCGCCGTCTCGAGATCGCTCGCGCCATGTGCACGGGACCCGAGCTTCTGTGCCTCGATGAACCGGCGGCCGGCCTCAATCCGAAGGAATCGGCGGCGCTCAACGAGCTGCTGATCGACATCAAGAACACATCCGGCACCTCGATCCTGTTGATCGAGCACGACATGTCGGTGGTCATGCAAATCTCCGACCATGTCGTGGTGCTGGAGTATGGCCGCAAGATTTCCGACGGCAGTCCGCAGTCTGTGCGCACCGATCCGCGCGTCATCGCCGCCTATCTCGGCGTCGACGACGAAGAAGTCGAAGCCGTCCTTACCGAAGTCGGCGACGAAGATGTCATCGAACAGCTCGATACAGGGCCGGATGCCGAGCATGGTCCGGGAACATCGTCGTCCTATCTCGCCGGGCCGGTGACCGACACGGTCGGCCACAGTTCGGGCGAGCGGGTTACGGTGGCCAAGGGAGCGTCAAAGGCCGGTCAGGTCGACGCCAGGTCGCTCGCCGCGGCAAACAAGGCAGCCTCGCTGGCAGCCGTACCGGCGGCGAAGGCAAAGCCTACTCCGAAAGCGGCTTCAAAGGCGGCAACCGGCACGGCGGCGAAGTCGACCGCGTCGGCCAAGCCGGCAGTCAAGGCCACGGCGAAGGCTGGAGAGATCTCCAATCGGCTGGCGGCGCCTCGCGGCGGCAAGGCCGATAATTTGACCCGCATCAAGGGCATCGGTACGGTCAACGAGAAGAAGCTCAACGATCACGGCATCTTCCACTTCGACCAGATCGGCGCCTGGAAAAAGGCCGACGTCGAGGCCGCCGAAGCCTATCTCGCCTTTGACGGACGTATCGCGCGCGAGGAATGGGTCAAACAGGCCAGGCTGCTCGGCCAGGGCAAGGACACGGAATTCTCGCGCCGCGTCGACGCGGGCAAGGTGGCGACAAGCCATGCTTCCGCAAAGACTGCAAAGGCAGCCTCCGGAAAGACCGCGAGCAAGACCGCTGCCAAGCCCGTGGCGGGCAAGCGTGGAGGGGGCAAGTGATGGCCGCGACAACGCTGCTCGATATCAAGGGCGTGCAGACCTATTACGGCAACATCCGGGCGCTGAACGGCGTCGATGTCACCGTCAAGCAGGGTGAGATCGTGGCGCTGATCGGTGCCAATGGCGCCGGCAAGTCGACGCTGATGATGACCATTTTCGGCGCGCCGCGGGCTCGCGCCGGCACCATCACCTTTGCCGGCACCGACATCACCCAGATGCCGACGCACGAGATCGCGCGCATGCGCATTGCCCAGTCGCCCGAGGGCCGGCGGATCTTTCCGCGCATGACGGTGATGGAAAACCTGCAGATGGGCGCCAGCCTCGACAACCTCAAGCACTATGACGAGGACGTCGAGAAGGTGTTCACGCTGTTCCCGCGTTTGAAAGAGCGCATCACCCAGCGCGGCGGCACGCTGTCGGGCGGTGAGCAGCAGATGCTGTCGATCGGACGCGCGCTGATGGCACGACCGAAGCTGCTTTTGCTCGACGAGCCGTCGCTGGGTCTCGCGCCGCTGATCGTCAAGCAGATCTTCGACGCCATCCGCGAACTGAACCGCACCCAGGGGCTGACCGTATTCCTGGTCGAGCAGAACGCCTTCGGCGCGCTCAAGCTCGCCACGCGCGGCTACGTCATGGTCAACGGCAATGTGACGATGAGCGGCACCGGCAAGGAGCTGCTCGCCAATCCGGAAGTGCGCGCCGCCTATCTCGAAGGCGGACACCACTGAGTTCGGAGCGGAATGCGTGCATTCGCCATTCCGCTCCAGATTGTTTGTTTGTCGCATGATCTTGTCCGGAAAGTCCGCAACTTTTCGGGATCATGCTAAGGAGACTTCACCATGCAGGGCATTCTTTACGAGGAACCCTCGATCTGGCAGTTCTTCTTCGTCACCTGTCTGCTCGGCGGCTGGGCGGCGTGGATGACCGGCAAGGCCAGTGCCCAGACATGGCGCAGCTTCATCCAGCTGTTCGCCTATATGCTGGGCCTCGGCATCGCCATCCGCTTCATCCATCACGCGCTGTTCGGCGGCACCATGTTCTCGCTGCACTATTATGTCGTCGACACCATCGTGCTGATGATCCTCGGCTTCGTCGGCTATCAATACACGCGCACCAACCAGATGGTGACACAGTATAATTGGCTCTACGAAAGAGCTTCACTCTTGAGCTGGAAACCGAAAGGTTGACGTTCATCATTAACGCCGTCTCGAAATTGAATCGGCGTGACAAGTGCCTGAAAATCGGCAAACTATGCTTTCTGCGATAAGGGTGGGCATCGCATGAAAGCTTCATCCACGCCCACTCCGTAAATGGGAGCGTTTAAATGAAAAAGTCACTTTTGTCCGCCGTCGCCCTGACCGCGCTGGTCGCGTTCGGCGGCAACGCGTGGGCTGACGTCATGTTCGGCGTCGCCGGTCCGATCACCGGTCCGAACGCCGCCTTCGGCGCACAGCTTCAGAAGGGTGCGGAAGCGGCCGTCGCCGACATCAATGCCAAGGGCGGCATCAACGGCGAGCAGATCAAGCTCGAAGTCGGCGACGACGTCTCCGATCCGAAGCAGGGCATCTCGGTTGCGAACAAGTTCGTCGGCGACGGCGTCAAGTTCGTGGTCGGCCACTTCAACTCGGGCGTTTCGATTCCGGCTTCGGAAGTCTATGCGGAAAACGGCATTGTCGAAGTGACGCCGGCCGCGACCAACCCGCAGTTCACCGAGCGCGGCCTGTGGAATGTGTTCCGCACCTGCGGACGCGATGACCAGCAGGGTAGCATTGCCGGTGCTTATCTCGCCGCGAACTTCAAGGACGCCAAGATCGCCGTCATCCACGACAAGACCACCTATGGCCAGGGTCTTGCCGACGAAACCAAGAAGGCAATGAATGCCAAGGGCCTGACGGAAGTCATGTATGAAGGCATCAATGTCGGCGACAAGGACTTCTCGGCGCTGATCGCCAAGATGAAGGAAGCCGGCGTTTCGATCATCTACTGGGGCGGCCTGCACACCGAAGCAGGCCTGATCATCCGCCAGGCGGCCGACCAGGGCCTCAAGGCGACACTGATTTCCGGCGACGGCATCGTGTCGAACGAACTGGCTTCGATCGCGGGCGACGCTGTTGCAGGCACGCTCAACACGTTCGGTCCGGATCCGCGCCTGATCCCCGCCAACAAGGAACTCGTCGAGAAGTTCCGCGCGCAGGGTTTCGAACCGGAAGCCTATACGCTCTACTCCTACGCCGCAGTACAGGCTATCGCCGAGGCAGCGACCGCTGCCAAGTCGAACGACCCGCAGGCAGTTGCCAAGGCGCTGCATGAAAACGGCCCGTTCAAGACCGTGCTCGGCGATCTGTCCTATGACGCCAAGGGCGACCCGACGCTGCCCGGCTACGTGATGTACGAATGGAAGAAGGGCGACGACGGCAAGTACACCTACATCCAGAAGATGTAAGACTCGTCAGTCTCCAGACCGTTTGCGGATGCCCGGCGCCTCGCGCCGGGCATTTTCTTTTGCCATTCAGGGGGCGACCGATGGAGCCGGGTCCCTTAGCCGGGAATGATCGTGCGTCACGGCAGAGCCGGCGCTTTTTCTGGCTGTTTGGATGAATGCGATGGCCTCTGGCGCAATGTTTCCATTTCAATCGGTTTAAATGCGCGTCAAATTTGTTTGCACTGCAGCATTTTCACGCTAATCATTGCGCCGATTTCTCTTCCTTCCGTTGCTGGAGCCCAGTCCTTGGCCATCACGAAGATCCTCGTCGCCAACCGGTCCGAAATCGCCATTCGCGTCTTTCGCGCGGCCAACGAACTCGGCCTCAAAACCGTGGCGATCTGGGCCGAAGAAGACAAATACTCCCTGCATCGCTTCAAGGCCGACGAGAGCTACCAGGTCGGGCGCGGACCGCATCTGACCCGGGACATGGGGCCGATCGAAAGCTATCTGTCGATCGAGGAGGTGATCCGCGTCGCCAGGCTGTCGGGTGCCGATGCTATCCATCCCGGCTACGGATTGTTGTCGGAAAGTCCCGAATTCGCCGACGCCTGTGCCGAAGCCGGCATTACCTTCATCGGGCCGAAGCCGGACACGATGCGGCGGCTCGGCAACAAGGTCGCGGCGCGCAATCTCGCCATCGAGGTCGGGGTGCCGGTGATCCCCGCCACCGATCCGTTGCCGGATGACATGGAGGCGGTCAAGAAACTGGCCAAGGGAATCGGCTATCCCGTGATGCTGAAGGCATCATGGGGTGGCGGCGGCCGCGGCATGCGCGCCATCCGCGCCGAAGCCGACCTTGCCCGTGAAGTCACCGAAGGCAAGCGTGAGGCGAAAGCCGCCTTCGGCAAGGACGAGGTCTATCTCGAAAAGCTGATCGAACGCGCGCGCCATGTCGAGGTGCAGGTGCTGGGCGACACCCATGGCAATGCGGTGCACCTGTTCGAGCGCGACTGTTCGATCCAGCGCCGCAACCAGAAGGTCGTCGAGCGGGCGCCGGCGCCCTATCTCGAAATGTCGCAGCGCGAGGAGCTTTGCGGCCATGCGCTGAAGATCGCCCGCGAGACCAGTTATATCGGCGCCGGCACGGTCGAGTTCCTGCAGGATGCCGACACCGGCAAATTCTATTTCATCGAGGTCAACCCGCGCATCCAGGTCGAGCACACCGTCACCGAGCAGGTGACCGGCATCGATATCGTCAAGGCGCAGATCCATATCCTCGACGGCTTTGCCATCGGCACACCGGAATCAGGCGTGCCGGCGCAGAAGGACATAAGGCTGAACGGCCACGCGCTGCAGTGCCGCATCACCACGGAAGACCCCGAGCACAATTTCATCCCCGATTACGGACGCATTACCGCCTATCGCGGCGCAACAGGCTTCGGCATCCGCCTCGATGGCGGCACCGCCTATTCGGGCGCTGTCATCACCCGCTTCTACGATCCGCTGCTGGAGAAGGTGACGGCGTGGGCGCCGACGCCGGCCGAGACGATCGCCCGCATGAACCGGGCGCTGCGCGAGTTCCGCATCCGCGGCGTCGCCACCAATCTGACCTTCCTCGAAGCGATCATCAACCACCCGAGCTTCGCCGACAATTCCTACACGACCAAGTTCATCGACACGACGCCGGAACTGTTCCAGCAGGTCAAGCGCCAGGACCGCGCCACCAAGCTCATCAACTATCTCGCCGACGTCAGCGTCAACGGCCATCCCGAGACGCGCGGCCGGCCGCAGCCGAAGGCCGATGCGGCCGCACCCGTGGTGCCTTACCTCAACGGCAATGTGCCCGGCGGCAGCAAGCAGAAGCTGGATGTGCTCGGGCCGGAGAAGTTCGCCGCCTGGATGCGCGATCAGAGGCAAGTGCTGGTCACGGACACGACGATGCGCGATGGCCACCAGTCGTTGCTCGCCACGCGTGTGCGAACGCATGACATTGCCGGCATCGCCGGTACCTATGCGCGTGCCTTGCCGCAGCTTCTATCGCTGGAATGCTGGGGCGGCGCCACCTTCGATGTCGCCATGCGCTTCCTCACCGAGGATCCGTGGGAGCGGCTGTCGCTGGTGCGCGAGGCGGCGCCCAATCTGCTGTTGCAGATGCTACTGCGCGGCGCCAATGGCGTCGGCTACACCAACTATCCCGACAATGTCGTGCAGCATTTCGTCAAGCAGGCAGCAAGCGGTGGCATCGACCTGTTCCGGGTCTTCGATTGCCTGAACTGGGTCGACAATATGCGCGTCGCCATGGATGCGGTCGGCGCCGAGGGTAAGCTGATCGAAGCGGCGATCTGCTACACCGGCGACATCCTCGATCCGGCGCGGGCGAAATACGACCTCAAATACTATGTCGGCCTGGCCAGGGAATTGCAGGCGGCCGGCGCCCACATCATTGCCGTCAAGGACATGGCCGGACTGCTGAAGCCGGCGGCGGCACGCGTGCTGTTCAAGGCGCTGCGCGAGGCGACCGACCTGCCGATCCATTTCCACACCCACGACACGTCGGGCCTGTCGGCGGCGACGGTGCTGGCGGCGGTGGAAAGCGGCGTCGACGCCATAGACGCGGCGATGGATGCTTTCTCCGGCAACACCTCGCAGCCATGCCTTGGCTCGCTCGTCGAGGCGCTGAAGGGCACCGAACGCGACCCCGGTCTCGACCCGCAATGGATCAGGAAAATCTCGTTCTACTGGGAAGCGGTGCGCAACCAGTACGCCGCCTTTGAAAGCGACCTCAAGGGGCCAGCTTCGGAAGTCTATCTGCACGAGATGCCGGGCGGGCAGTTCACCAATTTGAAGGAACAGGCGCGCTCGCTCGGACTGGAGACGCGCTGGCACGAGGTGGCGCAGACCTATCACGACGTCAATCTGATGTTCGGCGACATCGTCAAGGTGACGCCGTCCTCCAAGGTCGTCGGCGACATGGCATTGATGATGGTCAGCCAGGATCTCACCGTTGCCGATGTCGAAAACCCGGACAAGGATATCGCATTCCCGGATTCGGTCGTCTCGATGCTGCGCGGCGACCTTGGCCAGTCGCCAGGCGGGTGGCCGGCGGCGCTGCAGGGGAAGGCGCTGAAGGGCGACAAGCCGATCACGGTGCGGCCCGGCTCACTGCTCAAGCCAGCCGACCTAAAGGCCAACCGCAAGGAAATCGAGGAGAAGCTCGAGCGCAAGCTATCGGAGTTCGAATTCGCCTCGTGGCTGATGTATCCAAAGGTGTTTACGGATTTCGCCGGAGCGCAGGAAACCTATGGGCCGGTCAGCGTCCTGCCGACGCCGACCTATTTCTACGGCATGAAGCCGGAAGACGAGATCTTCGTCGACATCGAGAAAGGCAAGACGCTGGTGGTCCGATGCCTTGCCATCGGCGATGTCGACGAAAAGGGCATGGTCACCGTGTTCTTCGAGCTCAACGGCCAGCCGCGTCGTGTCAAGGTGCCCGACCGGGCGCATGGCGCGTCCGCCGCCAAGGCCCGCCGCAAGGCCGAACCCGGCAACGAGGCGCATGTCGGCGCACCGATGCCGGGCGTCGTCTCGGCGCTTTCGGTGGCTGCCGGCCAAGCTGTGAAGGCCGGTGACGTGCTGCTTTCCATCGAAGCGATGAAGATGGAGACGGCGCTGCATGCCGAGCGCGACGGTACGGTCGCCGAGGTGCTGGTCAAGGCAGGCGACCAGATCGATGCCAAGGATCTGCTGATCGCTTTCAATTAGAGTTCGCAAAACGGACTGGTTGTCGGCTTCTGGCGGCAGCCCGCGTGGCTTGGTCGATAACGGCTTGACCCGTCGCCGCCGGTCGGGCATCGAACCGGCTCAAATTTTGCCGCAGTCGTCCGCGAGTCGCGGAGCCGATGCTTTTGGAGAAAAATATGGCCGACGATATCACCGATACCAGCCAGACTGTTGCCGCCGGCCAGCTGCGTGCCTTCATCGAGCGCATAGAGCGGCTCGAGGAAGAGAAGAAAACCATTTCCGACGATATCAAGGAAGTGTTCGCCGAGGCCAAGGGCACTGGGTTCGACACCAAGGCGATGCGCACGATCATCCGGCTGCGCAAGAAGGACCAGGCCGAGCGGCAGGAAGAGGAAACCATCCTCGATCTGTACAAGGCCGCGCTCGGCATGGTGTAAGATCAGCCGGCCCCGGCACCGACACGGTTGCCGGAGATACGGTTTGAGCCATGAGCGAATTCGACTTCGGCGCCCGCCGCGCCTCTGAATTCCGCCAGCGCGGCTTCTGGACGCTGTTCGCTGAGCGGCATCCGGAAGAAAGGGCTCTGATGGCGCGGCGCGGACCCTGGTTCTGGCAGCGCGGGCTGCCCGACTTCGCCTTGGTCCTTTCCATGTATGTCGCGCCTGCGCAGAGCCAGGTCGGCGTCTTCTTCGGTCGCAACGAGAAATTCGGCGCCACGCAAGCCTGGTCGCGGCTGAAGCCGTTTCAGCGTGAAATCGAAGACAGGCTGAAGCTCAGGCCGGAACAGAGTTGCGAGGGCCTCGGCATCAATTCGATGTGGCGGGTGAACTGCTATGCCGAGGACAACTGGCCAGCCATGGCCGACTGGCTGGTGACCGAATGTTCGCGCTTCGAGCGTGCGGTAACCGAAGTCCTGGGGCAGGGATAGACATCCGGTGTTGCCAGAAGGTATCGGCTCCTTTTTCCGCTCACGCTGGCAAGGCCAGGTGCCGCTCGATCGGCTGTTCTGGCGCGACCTTGTCCTCGTCGGCACCGCGGTCAGCATCGCCGCATCGGTGCTGGCGCTCGTCTTGCTCGGATTGAAGTTGCCGCTCGGGCTTGTGCTGGCAGTGCATTTCGCGTCGGTGCCCTACAGCCTGTTCCTGACCTTGGCGGTGTGGCGGACCACCGAAAAGATTCCCGGGGCCAAGGCCTGGATGATGACGCTTGGCGCCACGCTGTGGCTGGTGGCGATGATCGTGGTCTGATCGTCTGCCCAGAGGGGGGCGACGGATATTTAAACGAAAAGGGCGACAGATGCCGCCCTATAGTGTCGAACCCGGATGGCTCAAGCCGAGGGCTCGAATTTCAGCGCCACGCCGTTGATGCAATAGCGCAGGCCGGTCGGCGGCGGGCCGTCCTCGAAGACATGGCCGAGATGGCTGCCGCAGCGGGCGCAATGGCATTCGGTGCGAACCATGCCGTAGCTGCGGTCGACGGTGTTTTCGACCGAGCCCGGCACCGGGTCGTTGAAGCTCGGCCAGCCGGTGCCGCTCTCGAACTTCAGCTTGGATTCGAACAAAGGCTGGTCGCAGCCGGCGCAGGAAAAGGTGCCGGCGCGCTTCTCGTAGAGCAAAGCGCAGCTTCCCGGCCGCTCGGTGCCGTGACCGCGCATGACGGCATACTGCTCCGGCGTCAGCCGGGCGCGCCATTCGGCGTCGGTGCGGGTTACAGGGTAGGTGTGGGTGTCCATGTGATCTCCTCAGCCTTGCCGGCTCGCTCCTACAGCGCCGCGCGTCCATCGGACGCGCAAGGGACGCTGTAGCACTTTGGTTTTGCGCATGATCCTTTCCGAACCGGAGGCTCGGGGTCATGCGCGGATTGCAACCTCATATTCGCACCAAGATAGGCATTTGTTACGGCATTTTCCCGCATTTTCGATCGTGATCTTCATGCGATCGCCGCCAGATAGCGATCGACCGAAGCAGCCAACGCCGCTTTTGCGCCTCCGATGACATTCTGGTTCCACCACGCGCCGTAGATATGGTCGAACGCGAATGGCTCCATCGCCGCCGCGATGCGGCGCACGGCCGCTGCATTGAGCGGAATGTAGTTCGGATAGCTGTACATGAAGCTGACATGGCGGCGCGTCGGCGTCACCTGCAGGATATCGCCGGCCAGCAAGACGTCGCCGCCATCGCGTTTCCAGTGCAGCACCTGACCGCCGGCAAAGTGGCCACCGCAGCGGATGAGCGTCAGCGAAGGGTTTATGGCCAGCGTCTCGCCTTCCCAGCTGACGATCGCCTTGTGCGGCCGCATGATCCACTGGCGGTCATCGGCGTGAGATAGATCGGCACGCCGCCAAACGCCTCGCTCCAACAGACCATCACCGAATAATAATGGCCGTGCGAGATGGCGATCGCCGCCAGGCCGCCGCGGCGGTTGATCTCGGCCACCGCCTCGTCGCTGACCATCGAAACGCAGTCCCACAGCACGTTGCCGTGTGGCGTCTGTGCCAGCAGCGCCCGCTGGCCGATGGCGAAGCGCGGCTCGATGCCGAAGGCGAGAACGCCGGCATCATCCTTCATCACAAGCCGATGCCCTTCAGCAAGTTCCTCCGGCGTGATCCACGCCTGCCCTTCCCAGCGCACATATTGGCGCTCGTCCTCGCAGATCGGGCAATGTTTTGGAGGCGTCTCTGTCGCCGCGAACTGGACGCCGCATTGCAGGCAGAGAAAGCAGGTCATCGGATCTCCTGTCAGTCTTTCAGTGTTTTCTTGAAAGCTGCCTGGTCGCGCCCTCAAGCCCGGCCAAAGTCAGCGGGAACATGCGGCCGCCGAAGATGTCGCGGATCATCGCAATCGAATGGGTGTAGCCCCAGTTCTTGGGGTCTTCGGGGTTCAGCCATACCGCGTTCGGCCATTGCTGCAGCAGACGGCCGAGCCAGACACTGCCTGCCTCCGGATTCCAGTGCTCGACCGAACCGCCGGGATGAGCGATCTCGTAAGGGCTCATCGAGGCGTCACCGACGACGATCACCTTGTAGTCCGGGCCATATTTGTGGAGGAGGTCGAAGGTCGGAATCACCTCGGCATGCCTGCGGCGATTATCCTTCCACACACCCTCATAGAGGCAGTTGTGGAAATAGAAATATTCGAGCTGGCGGAATTCGGCGCGGGCGGCCGAGAACAGCTCCTCGACGCTCTTGATGTGGTCGTCCATCGAGCCGCCGACATCGAAGAACATCAAAAGCTTCACCGCGTTGCGCCGTTCGGGCCGCGTCTGCACGTCGAGATAGCCATGTTCGGCGGTGGCGTGGATGGTGCCGGGCAGGTCGAATTCCTCCTCGGCGCCTTCGCGCACCCAGCGACGCAAGCGCTTCAGCGCGATCTTGATGTTGCGGGTGCCGAGTTCGACGGCATCATCGAAATTCCTGAACTCACGTCTGTCCCACACCTTCACCGCGCGGCGGTTGCGGCTTTCATGCTGGCCGATACGCACACCTTCGGGATTGTAGCCATAGGCGCCGAAGGGCGAGGTGCCGCCGGTGCCGATCCATTTCGAGCCGCCCAGGTGGCGTCCTTTTTGCTCCTGCAGCCGCTGTTTCAATGTCTCCATCAATTTCTCGAAACCGCCCAGCGCCTCGACCAGTTTTTTCTCTTCGTCGGTCAGGTGCTTTTCGGCGAGGCGGCGCAACCATTCCTCGGGGATGTCAGCGACATCGACGGCATCCGGTCCGCCCAGCGCTTCGATGCCCTTGAAGACATGCGCAAACACCTGGTCGAAGCGGTCGATATGGCGCTCGTCCTTCACCAGCGCCGCACGGGCGAGGTAATAAAAACCTTCGACATCATAGTCGACCAGCCCGGCTTCCAGCCCCTCGAGCAGCGACAGATATTCCCGCAGCGAAACGGGAACGCGCGCTGCCTTCAGTTCGAGGAAGAAGGGGATGAACATGCTTGGCTATCTGTGGCCTTCGATTTTCTCTCGTGCGGCACTTGCAATGAATGCGGAGCGCGTCAGGCCACGCCGGCCTGCTTCTTCGTCGATCGCCGCCAGCAGACCGGCGTCGAGCGACAGATTGGCTCGGACCGGCCGGCCGGAGTCGATCAGCACCGGGATTATTACCGCGGATTCGCCCGCGGCCGTATCGAGTTCGTCATCCAGGAGCAGTTGCGCCACCGTACGCGAGACCGGCAACTGCGGATGTTTCGGTGCACGTGCTTCGACCCATTCGCGCACGGCGGAAGTCACATCGGCAATGGCCTCTTCGGGGCTTGCGCCGCCTCCGTGACAGCCGGGAAGATCAGGAACCCGCACCCCCCAGACATCATCAGCGCCATCGAGAATTCCAACATAGTGCGTCATGTGATTCTTCCTCAGATCCATCCAGCTAGCCGTGCGATCGACCGTGCGACACCCGGAGATTGTTCGCGGTGCCTGGGCACGATGATCATCACCTCAGGTCGGTCCGGATGCTCATACTTGTCATGCTTGCCGCCTCCGACACTTTCCCAGCCATCGCGCAAAAGCCTGTGATAATTTTGCGCGTACTGGTCTCGATCAACGGCATTCGCATTCCCGAATATGCGCAATATATTGCGCACTGGCGACTATTTCAATCGTCCGTTTTCTTCACAGCAGATCATACTCGATGAAGCCGGTGCGGCGGGCGACATGATCGTAGAGTTTGCGCGCGGTGGTGTTGGTCTCGTGTGTCATCCAGTAGACGTTCTTGACGCCGACTTTTTCGGCTTCCTGTTTCACTGCCTCGATCAGCGCAGCGCCGATGCCCTTGCCGCGTACGTCAGGGTCGGCGAACAGGTCCTGCAGATAGCAGTTGTTTTTTTCCGACCAGCCGGAGCGGTGGTAGAGATAGTGGGTGAGGCCAACCGCCTTGCCGTCCAGCGTGGCGATGAAGCCTTTCGGCTCGAACTCACCTTCGGTGAACAGCCGCTTCCAGGTGACGGCGTAGACCTCTTCCGGCAGCTTCGTCTCATAGAAGGTGAGGTAGTCGGTCCACAGGCGCCGCCAGTCGGCGTGGTCGGACTGCGCGAGCGGGCGGACGATAATCTCAGCCATGTCATCTCCTCTCAAGGTTTGGCCGAAGCTGCCTGCCTGTTCGGCTGCCGGCAACGGTCCACAGAAGGGAAAGCGCTGCTGCTACCTATTGCTGCCTTCGTGCCATGAACGCCAGCCGCTCGAACAAATGCACGTCCTGCTCGTTCTTCAGCAATGCGCCATGCAACTTGGGCAGGGCGTTCTTCGGATCGGCGCGCAGATCTTCCGGCGCGATGTCGTCGGCGACCAGCAGCCTTATCCAGTCGAGCGCCTCGGAGGTCGACGGCTTCTTCTTCAAGCCGGGCACGTCGCGGATTTCGTAGAACTGGGTCAGCGCCGCGCGCACCAGGTTCTGCTTGATGCCGGGATAGTGGACATCGACGATTCTGTGCAGCGTGTCGACGTCGGGAAAGCGGATGTAGTGGAAGAAGCAGCGGCGCAGGAACGCGTCCGGCAACTCCTTCTCGTTGTTGGAGGTGATGATGACGATCGGCCTGACGGCGGCGCGGATGGTTTCGCCGGTCTCGTAGACGAAGAACTCCATCCGATCGAGTTCCTGCAGGAGGTCGTTGGGGAATTCGATGTCGGCCTTGTCGATCTCGTCGATCAAAAGCACGACCTTCCTGCCGGCGGCGAACGCCTCCCAGAGCTTGCCGCGCTTGATGTAGTTCCTGATGTCGTTGAAGCGCTCGTCACCAAGCTGGCTGTCGCGCAGGCGCGAGACGGCGTCATATTCGTAAAGGCCCTGCTGCGCCCTGGTGGTCGACTTGACGTGCCATTCGATGAGGTCGAGGCCAAGTGCTGACGCCACCTGGCGGGCCAGCTCCGTCTTGCCGGTGCCTGGCTCGCCCTTGACCAGCAAGGGCCGCTCCAGCGCGATCGCCGCGTTGACGGCCACCATCAGATCCTTGTCGGCGACATAGGCCGCCGTGCCTTCGAAACGCATTCTTGCTCCTCGGTTGATCATGGCAACCGTAAGGACGCGGCTCACCCTGTGCAAGGGTGCGCCGGCCGCGACGAATGGGCTTGAACCCTGATGGAAACATATGCCCGTCTCACTGGCGCTTAGCCGGCCGGCAGCCTATATTGGGCGGGACGGTCTGTGCTTCCCGGCAGGAGAACATTTTCCCCGGGGCCTTAACGATCCTTAGGGAGCTGTCCCTGGGAAGACCCGTGGGTTTTCTCACACGGCGCCCACCTACTTTGTAGGTTCCCGGGATCGCTCTCTCCACCGGTTGTGTGGATCGTCACTTACTTGCCACGCGTCCCGCATTTCGGTGGATGATTGCGGTGGAAAACGTCGCTCCCAAAACTCCATCCAGATCTGACCTTTTCTACCCTGGCTGCATGACCTCTCTCAAAGACCTGAAAAAGCAGCTTCGCCGTAAGGCCCTCGGACGCCGCGATGCGCTCGATGAGTTCTGGCGGGTGGAGGTCGCGCTTGAAATGGCCGAGACGGCACGCGACCGCCTCCACGTCGAGCCGGGCCAGATCGTTTCCGGCTTCTGGCCGATGCGTTCCGAAGTCGACGTTCGGCCGTTGATGTTTGTCTTGCGTGAAAAGGGCGCGCGGCTTTGCCTGCCGGCCATTCTCGACAAGACCACCATTGTCTTTCGCGAGCTGGTGCGCGGCGCGCCGATGGTCGAGATGGGTTTCGGCACGGTCGGCCCTCACGAGGAAGCCGAGGTGCTCGACCCCTCTGTGATGCTGGTGCCGCTCGCCGCTTTCGATGCGCGCGGCCATCGCATCGGCTATGGTGCCGGCTATTACGACCGCGCCATCGCCAAGCTGATCGACAAGGGACAGCCGCCGCGGCTGGTCGGCATCGCCTTCGACTGCCAGGAGGTGGCAATGGTGCCGGATGAGGAACATGACGTCGTCATTCCGGAAATACTGACCGAGAGCGGGTTGCGCCGCTTCGCGCCAAAATTGTAGATAAAAAGGACGCATGATCTTTCACAAACGTCATGCAGCTTTTGCTTCGCTGACCTTCGGTGCGGGATCATATGAGACTTCTCTTCCTCGGTGACATGGTTGGAAAGACAGGACGGACGGCGGTGTGGGAACAACTGCCCGGCCTGATCTCCGACTTCAAACTCGATTTCGTCATCGTCAACGGTGAGAACGCCGCCGGCGGCTTCGGCATCACCGAAGATATTTTTCGCGAGACGATCGCGGCCGGTGCGGATGTCGTCACAACCGGCAACCATGTCTGGGACCAGCGCGACGCGCTTGCCTTCGCGCCGCGCGAAGAGCGCTTCCTGCGTCCCTCCAATTTTCCAAAGGGCACGCCCGGGCGCGGCTCCGGCGTCTACATCGCCAGGAGCGGCGCGCGCGTGCTGGTCGCCAACATCATGGGCCGGGTGTTCATGCATCCCGAGCTCGACGATCCGTTCCAGGCCGGCGAACGCGAGCTTGCCGCCTGTCCGCTCGGCGAGCAGGCGGATGCCGTGATTATCGACTTCCACGCCGAGGCGACCTCGGAAAAGATGTGCTTCGCGCATTTCGTCGACGGCCGCGCCAGCCTCGTCGTCGGCACCCACACCCACCAGCCGACCGGCGATCACCAGGTCCTCAACGGCGGCACCGGTTATATGTCCGACGCCGGCATGTGCGGGGACTACGATTCCTCGCTCGGCATGGACAAGGAGGAGCCGCTCAACCGGTTCCTGTCGAAGGTGCCGAAAGGCCGCTTCGAGGCGGCGACCGGACCGGCGACCTTGTGCGGCGTTGGCGTCGATATTTCCGACCGCACAGGGCTGACCGAGCGGATCGCGCCGTTTCGTCGCGGGCCACGGCTGGAAGAAACCGCACCGTCCTTCTGGTCGTGACATTGATATAGGCACGCTTAGTACCTAACTGCCGGCGACACTGCTCTAGATCGTTAAAAGAGGGGACGACCTCCATGCAGCTCATCGAATTCCTGGCGCCGCATTTCCAATTCGTGTCCGACCCGACCGCCTGGGTCGCGCTGCTGACGCTGATTGTGCTCGAGGTCGTGCTCGGCATCGACAACCTGATCTTCATCTCGATCCTGACCAACAAGCTGCCGGAAGCACAACGGGCCCGTGCCCGCCGGCTCGGCATCTCGGCGGCGCTGATCATGCGGCTGGTGCTGCTGGCCACCATTTCGATCATCGTCCAGCTGACCACGCCGGTGTTCACGGCCTTCGGCCACGGTTTTTCCTGGCGCGACCTGATCCTGATCGCCGGCGGCCTGTTCCTGGTCTGGAAGGCGACCAAGGAGATCCATCACACGGTCGATCCCGACGACCACAAGGATACGATGATGGGCGAGACGCTGCAGATCAGCCTTGCCGGCGCGATCTTCCAGATATTGCTGCTCGACCTGGTCTTCTCGATCGATTCAATCATAACCGCCGTCGGCATGACCGACGAGATCGCCATCATGTACATCGCCGTGATCGTGGCGGTGAGCGTGATGATGCTGGCGGCCGGGCCGCTGGCCAACTTCATCGCCAAGAACCCGAGCATTGTCATGCTGGCGCTGGGCTTCCTTCTGATGATCGGCATGACGCTTATCGCAGACGGCATGGGTTACCATGTGCCCAAGGGCTACATCTATGCGGCGATGGGCTTTTCGGCATTGGTCGAGGGGCTCAACATGCTGGCGCGGCGACGTAAGAAGTCGGGCGGCGGGCATTAGGCAGACCCTGAATACCTAATGTCCTGGCACGCCCTTCGGGTGACGGTCGCCGATCAGGCCGAGCGTCAGGCCTTGTTCCAGCCACGCCTTGGCGCCGGCCAGCACCAGCGTGAAGCCGCCGGTTGAGCCGACGGCCTCTTTCACCTGCTCGTCGCCATCGCCGGCAAAGCCGAAATTGCGAACCTCGAGAAAGGTCGTCTCGCCAGGCATTTCCGTGAAAGTCCAGACCACGGTGGTCGGCGGATCGCTCCATTGCATGACGATCTTTTCGTTCGCGACGATCTCGCTGACGTCGACCGTCGTCGACACGCCGTACATGCGCCATTCCCAGCGGATCTGCTTGCCGCTGTCCAGCCGGCCGCTGCCATGAGTGAACCAGAATTTCGTTGTAATGGCGGGGTCGACGATGGCCTCGAACACCTCGGCGACAGGCCGCCGGATCAGCATGCCGGCTTCGGCGGTCGGTTTTTCCTGAATGTCCATCGGATGCTCCTTTCGTGGCTTGGCGCTCACCAGGCGTCCGGTTCGCGCAGCATGTGGATGATATTGGCGGGGTTGGTGATCCAGCCGCCGCGGAAGCCCTCGCCCAAGGGCTCGATGGCATCGCAACGCACAACGCCGGCCTTGGCTAAATGATCCGCAGCCATGGGGAAATCCTTGGTGAACAGCTCCAGCCACACCTCGGCCTGGCTCATCATCGGCGCCTTATCGATCCACAGGCGGTTGGGGCCAAGCTCGAAGCCGATGGCCGGCGCCTTGTCCGTGAAAGGCTTCAGGCCGACGACGTCGCGGTAGAAGGCGATCGTCGCCTGATACTGGTGCGGCGGCACCTTCATGGCGATGTTGATGCCGCCGGTGATCTTCGCGGTCATAGCTGGCTCCCTTGTCGTGTTCAGCTGTTGTTGGTCGGCTTTGCCCAGGCTGGTTATGCGAGATTGACCTGCCAGGAGACCCCGAACCTGTCGTTCAGCCATGCGAAGCGGCGGCTGAAGCCGTAATTGTCGGGCGGCATCAGAAACCCGCCGTCCTTTGCCAGTGTCTCGACAATTCGGTTCAGTTCGTCCTCAGAGGAACAGTCCACATAGAGCGAGACCGACGGCGTGAACGTGAAGGCGTGGTGCACGGGGCTGTTGAAGACCATGACTTCCAGGCCAGCGATCGACACGCGCGCCAGCTTGACCGTTCCGTCCGAGCCATCTTCGCCGGGGCCGTAATTTGTGACGTCAAGGACGCCGCTGTCAGGAATGGTCTCGCAATAGAGCGTCATTGCCTCTTCGGCCTTGCCCTCGAACATCAGGAATGGCGTTACTTTCTTCATCGTTGACCTCCGTCTTGCTCCCTGGCGGTGAGATATGGGGGCCGCTCAGATATTGGTCTCGTTGGCGGGTTCGCCCTTCATCTCGCTGCGGTAGTAGCCGTCGCGCAAATTGATGCCGTATTCGACATAGGCCTTCATGCAGGCCAGCATCTGCGACCAGCCCTCGCAATTGAGGTAGGACTTCTTCAGGCCGACCGCGCCTTCTTGCCAACCGCTCTCGGCGATGGTGACGAAGGTGCCGCCGTCGTCGAGCGGCTCGAAATTCATCTCGATGCGGGTCTTGTAGGCGGGTTTGCCGTCGGCGTCGGTGGCATCCCAGCGCAGCACGATGCGGCTGTCCTTGACCACTTCGTCGACCTCGACCGGCACCTTGCCCCACCAGACGACGCCGGCGCCAGCTTCCAGCGGGGCGCTGGCGCCGCCGATCGTGGTGAAGTAGCCGCTCAGTTTCTTCGGATTGACGACTGCGTCGAAGACGTCGGCGACCGGCTTGCCGATGCGTCCGGAAACACTGAATCCAAGTGACATATCCACAACTCCTTCCCTTGATCGGCCCAACAATATGTTATAGAAACATAACATGTCAAGCCGATCGCAAGACGACAATGTTTTCAAGGCGCTGGCGCATCCGCGCCGGCGTGAAATACTGGATCAGCTGAAGGACGCGCCGAAGACGACCGGCATGCTGTGCGAGGCCTTTCCCGAAATCGATCGCTGCACCGTCATGCTGCATCTCAAGGTATTGGAGGAGGCCGACCTGATCGTTGCGCGGCGCGACGGCCGCGAGCGCTGGAACCATCTCAACGCGCTGCCGATCAAGCAGATCCACGACCGCTGGATCAGCCAGTATGCCGGACATGCGCTCAGCATCATCGACCGGCTGAAGTCGGACCTCGAGGCGTGAGCGGCCGCAGCATGCCATGCAGTGCCATGTCTTGCGCGGTGCGGCTGGACGAATTGAGCCGATTTATCTATAAGCCGGCCATTCCGACAGAGAACGCCGTGCTTCCACGAGTTGCACCTGGGACGCTCTGAAATTTTGAATTCGGGCATTGCGGCAGACGAGGTCAGATCACTTCGCTTCGGGATGCTCTAGCCGAGAAGACGACAGGGGTGCCATGGCTGGCCATTCACAGTTCAAGAACATCATGCACCGCAAGGGCCGCCAGGATGCGGTGCGGTCTAAAATGTTTTCCAAGCTGGCGCGCGAAATCACCGTCGCCGCCAAGAGCGGCACGCCCGATCCATCGATGAACCCGCGCTTGCGCTTGGCGATCCAGAACGCCAAGGCGGTGTCGATGCCGAAGGACAACATCCAGCGCGCCGTCAACAAGGCCTCGATGGGCGATGCAGAGAACTACGAAGCCGTGCGCTATGAGGGCTATGGTCCGGGCGGCGTCGCCGTCATCGTCGAAGCGCTGACCGACAACCGCAACCGTTCGGCGTCCAATGTGCGCGCCGCCTTCACCAAGGCCGGCGGCGCGATGGGCGAAACCGGCTCGGTGTCGTTCATGTGGGACCGCGTCGGTGAGATCTATTATCCGGCATCGGCCGGCAGCGCCGACAAGGTCATGGAAGCGGCGATCGAAGCCGGCGCCGACGACGTGGAAACCGACGAGGAAGGCCACACGATCTATTGCGCCTTCGAGAATCTCGGCGAGGTGTCGAAGGCTCTGGAAACCGCGCTCGGCGAGGCAGAATCGGTGAAGCTGATCTGGCAGCCGCAGAACAATGTTCCAGTCGACGAGGAGCGGGCACAGTCGCTGATGAAGCTGGTTGCCACGCTCGAGGATGACGACGACGTGCAAAGCGTCTACGCCAACTTCGAAGTCGACGACGAGACCATGGCCAAGCTCAGCGCGGCATGAGCGGAAGCCCGGCATGAGCGAGCAGATACTCCCCGCCATCCGCATCACCTACTGCACGCAGTGCCATTGGCTGCTGCGCGCCGGCTGGATGGCTCAGGAACTGCTGTCGACCTTCGGCACCGATCTCGGCGAGGTGACATTGGTGCCCGGCACTGGGGGCATCTTCACCATCAGCTGCAATGACGTGCTGGTCTGGGACCGCAAGCGCGACGGCGGTTTTCCGGACGCGGCCAAACTGAAGCAACTGGTCCGCGACGTCATCGACCCGGATCGCGACCTCGGTCATTCCGATCGGAAGACAAAGGCGTAGAGGTCGCCGGCGCTGCCGTCACTTGCGTGGCCACGCACCGAAGGCGGCGCCAATCGCAATACCCACGGCGGCGCCCATCGGAAGGTCATCCAGAGCGGTGCCGATCGCGGCACCGACACCAACTCCGATTGCCATGCCGAAGGCCATATTTGCGTATTGATCCTTCATCGGTCGCTCCATCGTCGTCAACGCGTGGCGAACCAGAAGGATGCCAGCGCGGCCATGCCGCTGATGGCGCGGACATGGTTCCACATCACCCATTCATTGAGGTAGCGTGGCCACAGGGCTGCGCCATTGCTGCTGGCTGGATCGACGGCGGCGAGCGCATCATTCAGCGGGACGTTGAAGATCATCGTCACCACCACGATGCCGATGAGATAGAGCAGGCTGCCGGCAATCAGCCAGAGCGAACCCGGCTGGCTCCAGCCAATCACCGCACCGATGGCGACAACGATGCAGACGAGCGCCGTGCCGAACAGCGCTGTCATGAACAGCGGGGTCACAGCTGTGACATTGATCGAATTCATCGCGGCAATGCCGCTTGCGGCCGGCATGCGGGCGAGGCCCGGCATGACGAAGCTGGAGAAAGCAAAGAAGACGCCGCCGACGACGCCTGAGCCGAGTGCGGCAATGAAGATGAGGGTGGGAAGAAGTTTCGCGATCGTGTCATTTGCTCCATATGCCCGTTATGTTTTCCTTCGCACCAAAACATGAATAATCCTCACGTTTGCAAAACGTGATAAACCCTCGTATTTTGTGAGTCAAGCGATTTTGATGCATTTGGAGTCAGTCATTGGAAGACACGGCAGCCCCCGTTTCCCCGCAGGAGCAGGTTGCTTCACCGCGCCGGGCGCCGAGCCAGCAGCGCAGCCGCGAGCGGGTCGAGCGCATGCTGGCGGCTGCCTCGGCGCTGATCGCCGAGCAAGGCAGCGATGCCATGCGCATGGGAGAAGTGGCGGAACGGGCCGGTGTGTCGATCGGCTCGCTCTACCAGTTCTTTCCGGACAAGCGGGCGATCATCTGGGCGCTGGCCGAGCGCTACACCGCCGAAAGCCAAGCCTGCATCTCGGCGGCACTCGCCGGCGTCAGCGACGCCGAAGGCCTGCAGTCCGCGTTTTCAGAGTTAGTCGACATCTATTACCGGCTGTTCCTGGCCGAGCCGGTGATGCGCGACATCTGGTCGGGCACGCAGGCCGACAAGGCGCTGCGCCAACTCGAACTCGCCGACAGCCGCGCCAACGCCGAATTCCTCACCGCGGTGCTGAAACGGCTGCGGCCGGCGGTCGATCCGGCGACACTGGAAACCACGGCGTTTCTGGTCTGGCAGATGGGCGAGGCCGCCATGCGGCTGGCGATCTCGGTTGAGCGCCAGGAGGGCGACAGGCTGGTCGCCGCCTACAAGCGCATGGCGCTAAGGGAATTGCTGGCCGAGTAGCGCCGCGCCGCAACAAAAAACCCGCCACAATGAACTGACCCCCGAAAGTTGGACATCAACCTTCGGGGGTTTTCATGTCCAAACACAGCGAGAGTTTGAAGCGCACTGTTGTTGATCGTTATTTGAGTGGTGAAGAGAGCTATGCGAGCGCCGGTGCAGCCGACTGCGTAGATGCTGCGACGGTGCGCAAATGGGTTGCGAGCTATCAAGCGCACGGGGTTGCCGGCCTCGCTCGCAAGCTCAGCCACTATGACGGCGAGTTCA